>JBBRSX010000091.1:0-24791 GCA_038244925.1 Hyphomicrobiales bacterium
TAAGCCATGATGCAACCAAAGAAGACGAAGTTCCGGAAGGCGCATAAGGGCCGTATCCACGGCGTTGCGACTTCGGGCGCAACGTTGTCGTTCGGTCAGTTCGGCCTGAAGGCGATGGCGCCAGAGCGCATTACCGCCCGTCAGATCGAGGCCGCACGACGTGCGCTCACCCGTCACATGAAGCGCGCGGGCCGCGTCTGGATCCGGATTTTTCCGGACCTGCCGGTTTCGAAGAAGCCCGCTGAAGTCCGAATGGGCTCCGGCAAGGGTACGCCGGAACTGTGGGTGGCGCGGGTCAAGCCGGGCCGGGTGATTTTCGAGATCGACGGCGTCACGGTGCAGACCGCGAAGGAAGCGCTTACGCTCGCCGCCGCCAAGCTGCCGATCAAGACGCGCTTCGTCGCGCGCATTGCGGAGTAATTGATATGGCCGAGATGAAGACCGCCGATATCAGGGCAATGAGCGAAGATCAGAAGGACGACGCCGTCCTCAATCTGAAGAAAGAGCGCTTCAACCTGCGTTTCCAGCGCGCCACCGGGCAGCTGGAAAACACCTCGCGGCTGCGTGAAGCCCGTCGCGATATCGCCCGCATCAAGACCATCGCCGCGCAAGCGCGCGCGAAGAAGAAGTAAGGGGCCCGATGTGCCGAAACGTACCCTTCAGGGCGTGGTCGTGAGCGACAAGCAAGCCAAGACGGTGGTGGTGCGCGTCGATCGCCGCTTCACCCATCCGATCTACAAGAAGACGATCCGCCGTTCCAAGAACTATCACGCGCACGACGAGAACAACGAGTTCAAGCCGGGCGACATGGTGTGGATCGAGGAAAGCAAGCCGATCTCGAAGTTGAAGCGCTGGACGGTTGTCCGGGGCGAGCAGAAGAAAACGGCCTGAGACTCCTTCGATCCGTCGAAGCGAATTTCGGGAAAATTTTAGGCGCGATTTAGCGCATCAGAAAGAGGACGAGGTGCATCAATGATTCAGATGCAGACCAACCTCGACGTGGCCGATAATTCCGGCGCACGCCGTGTCATGTGCATCAAGGTGCTCGGGGGCTCCAAGCGCCGCTATGCCACCGTGGGCGACGTTATTGTTGTGTCGATCAAGGAAGCGATTCCGCGCGGCAAGGTGAAGAAGGGCGACGTGATGAAGGCCGTCGTGGTGCGAGTCCGCAAGGACATCCGCCGCGCCGACGGTTCGGTCATCCGCTTCGACCGCAACGCCGCCGTGCTGATCAACAATCAGTCCGAGCCGGTCGGCACCCGTATCTTCGGGCCGGTGCCGCGCGAGCTGCGCGCCAAGAACCACATGAAGATCATCTCGCTTGCGCCGGAGGTGCTGTGATGGCTGCCAAGATCCGGAAGGGTGACAAGGTCATCGTGCTGAACGGCCGCGACAAGGGCCGCACCGGCGAAGTATTCGAGGTCCGCCCCGACGCCAACAAGGCGCTGGTGCGTGGCATCAACATGGTGAAGCGTCACCAGAAGCAGACCCAGGCCCAGGAAGGCGGTATCGTCTCCAAGGAGGCGCCGATCCACCTGTCCAACATCGCGTATGTCGGCAAGGACGGCAAACCGACCCGTGTGGGCTTCAAGATTCAGGCTGATGGCAAGAAGGTTCGCATTGCCAAGAGCTCGGGAGCAGAGATCGATGGCTGATACCGCTTATGTGCCGCGCCTGCGCGCGCAATTCGACCAGGAAATTCGCGGCAAGCTGACCGAGCAGTTCGGCTATGCCAACGTCATGCAGGTGCCGCGCCTGGACAAGGTCGTGCTCAACATGGGCGTCGGCGAGGCCGTCAACGACCGTAAAAAGGCCGAGACCGCTGCCGCCGACCTGTCGCTGATTGCCGGCCAGAAGGCGATCGTGACCTATTCGCGCGTCGCGATCGCGACCTTCAAGCTGCGTGAAAACCAGCCGATCGGCTGCAAGGTCACGCTGCGCAAGGCCAAGATGTACGAGTTCATCGATCGCCTGGTGAACGTGGCGCTGCCGCGCGTACGCGACTTCCGCGGCCTCAACCCGAAGAGCTTCGATGGCCGCGGCAACTATTCGCTCGGTCTCAAGGAGCATATCATTTTCCCCGAAATCGACTTCGACAAGGTCGCAGGCGAAGCATGGGGCATGGACATCACGGTTTGCACCACGGCGCCAACCGACGACGAGGCGCGGGCCTTGTTGACCGCTTTCAATTTCCCGTTCCGGCAGTGAGACGCAGCTAAGCCTCTCAAACGCGGAAACCCAGGAGCCAAGCATGGCAAAGAAGAGTTCGATCGAGAAGAACAACCGGCGCAAGCGGATGACCAAGAATGCCGCCCCCCAGCGCGCGAAGTTGAAGGCGATCATCGCCGACAAGACCAAGCCGATGGAAGAGCGCTTCGCCGCGACGCTGAAGCTTTCCGAGATGCCGCGCAATTCGTCGGCCACCCGGATTCGCAACCGCTGCGAGCTGACCGGCCGTCCGCGCTCGGTCTATCGCAAGAACAAGCTCAGCCGCATCGCGCTGCGTGAACTCGGCTCCAAGGGCCTGGTTCCCGGGCTCGTGAAGTCGAGCTGGTAAGGGAGGGTCGTCAGATGTCAACGCACGATCCGATCAGCGATCTCATCACCCGCATCCGCAACGCGCAGATGCGCTCCAAGTCCAAGGTTTCGACCCCGGGCTCGAAGATGCGTGCCAGTGTGCTCGAAGTGCTGAAGTCCGAGGGTTACATTCGCGGCTACGCCAGCGTCGAACATTCGTCCGGCCGCAGCGAGCTCGAGATCGAACTGAAGTATTTCGACGGCGAGCCCGTCATTCGCGAGATCGAGCGCGTCTCCAAACCGGGCCGTCGGGTTTACGCCTCGGTGAAGAACCTGCCGCGCGTCAACAACGGTCTCGGCATTTCGGTATTGTCGACACCGAAGGGAATCATGGCTGACCACGAAGCGCGTGACGCGAACGTGGGCGGCGAAGTTCTCTTCACGGTGTTCTGAGGAAGGATTTGAGATGTCACGTGTTGGCAAACGGCCTGTGGCGATCCCGTCCGGTGTGACGGCGAACGTCGAAGGGCAGACCGTCAAGATGAAGGGGCCGAAGGGCCAGCTTCAGTTCGTCGTGCATGACGACGTCGAGGTGAAGTTCGAGGACGGTGCGGTCAAGGTCGCGCCGAAACTCAAGACCAACCGCGCGCAGGCCATGTACGGCACCGCGCGCGCGCAGGTCGCGAACCTGGTCGAGGGCGTCACCAAGGGTTTCGAGAAGAAGCTCGAGATCACCGGCGTCGGTTACCGCGCCGCGCTGCAGGGCAAGAACCTGCAGCTCGCGCTCGGCTATAGCCACGACGTCGTCTACGCGATCCCGGAAGGCATCACCATCGTGGTGCCGAAGCCGACCGAAATCACGATCACGGGCACCGACTCGCAGCGTGTCGGTCAGGTCGCCGCCGAGATCCGCAGCTATCGTCCGCCGGAGCCCTACAAGGGCAAGGGCGTGAAGTACGCCAACGAATTCATCTTCCGCAAGGAAGGCAAGAAGAAGTAACGGAGCCGGTCATGTCACTCAAGGTCACGAATGCCCGGCGCAAACAGCGAGTGCGAAACTCGCTGCGCCGGTCCGCCAACGGACGTCCGCGTCTGTCGGTGTTCCGTTCGTCGAAGCACATCTACGCCCAGGTCATCGACGACCTGAAGGGCGAAACGCTGGCTTCCGCGTCGTCGCTGGAAAAGACGATGCGCGAGAGCGGCAATACGGGCGCCAACATCGATGCGGCCAAGGCTGTCGGCAAGTTGCTGGCGGAACGCGCCGTGAAGAACGGCGTCAAGGAAGTGATTTTCGATCGCGGCAACTACCTCTATCACGGGCGCGTCAAGGCGCTCGCGGATGCGGCGCGCGAGAGCGGATTGAGCTTCTAAGGTTTTGGAATTGAACGGACACAACGACAAAGACGCAAGTCTTTCAAGGATTGGAAAACACCATGGCAGGTGAACGCGAACGCGGCGGTGGCGGCCACAGGGGCGGCCGGGAAGAGCGCGATAGCGAGTTCGTCGACAAGCTCGTCCACATCAATCGTGTGGCGAAGGTCGTCAAGGGCGGCAAGCGCTTCGGCTTTGCAGCGCTGGTCGTCATCGGCGACCAGAAGGGCCGGGTCGGTTTCGGTCACGGCAAGGCGCGCGAAGTTCCCGAAGCGATCCGCAAGGCGACGGAGTCGGCGAAGCGTAACCTGACGCGCGTTGCTCTGCGCGAAGGCCGCACGCTGCATCACGATATCGCCGGCCGCCACGGAGCGGGCCGCGTCTATCTGCGTGCGGCTCCGGCCGGTACCGGCATCATTGCCGGCGGTCCGATGCGCGCGGTGTTTGAAACGCTCGGTATCCAGGACGTGGTCGCGAAGTCGATCGGCTCGTCGAATCCCTACAACATGGTTCGCGCCACTTTCGACGCGCTGAAGCATCAGGATTCGCCGCGTTCGGTGGCGGCACGCCGCAACATCAAGGTTTCCACGCTGCAGTCGCGCCGCGTCGGCGGCGACGCCGAAGTGGTGGCGGAATAACAGCACGCGCGTAAAGCGCTTTCGGAGTTATGACGATGGCCAAGGCCGCAAAGATGATCAAGGTCGAGCAGACCGGCAGCGCAATCCGCCGCCATCACTCGCAGCGTGCGACGCTGATCGGCCTCAAGCTCAACAAGATCGGTCGTGTGACCGAATTGCAGGACACGCCTGCCATTCGCGGCATGATCGCCAAAGTTCAACATCTCGTCCGCGTCGTCGACGAGAAATAGGCTGGGCGCATGATCCCGAAAACCGGGCAGCGGTTTTCGGTCAGGATCGTGCTCCAAGGATAAAGGAACGAAACGATGAAGCTCAGCGATATCGCCGACAACGCCGGCTCGCGCAAAAAGCGGATGCGCGTCGGCCGTGGCATCGGTTCAGGCAAGGGCAAGACGGCGGGCCGCGGCGGCAAGGGCCAGACCGCGCGTTCGGGCGTGCGCATCAAGGGCTTCGAGGGCGGCCAGATGCCGCTGCATCGTCGTCTGCCGAAGCGCGGCTTTACCAACATCTTCAAGCTGGATTTCGCCGAGATCAACCTCGACCGCCTGCAGGAAGCCGTCGATGCCAAGCTGATCGACGCCAAGGACACCATCACCATCGAATCGCTGGTCAAGGCGGGCGTGATCCGCCGCGCCAAGGACGGGCTGCGGCTGCTCGGCCGTGGCGAACTCAAGTCCAAGCTGACCATCGAAGCCCATGGCGCTTCGAAGCCCGCGATCGCGGCGGTCGAGAAGGCCGGCGGTAAGGTGAAGGTCCTTGCCCCGGCCAAGAAGGAAGAAGGCGAGGCGGCGTAACATCTGCGTCATTGCCCGCGTCTCGCGGGCAATTCGCCCAAGAGAACAATGGACTTATCGAAGCCGAGCACCAAATAATGTCCGGCGTCTGCCGATTGCCCCGCCTGGGGCGGCGGCCTGAGGGGCGGCGGGAGAAGGTCTGAACATGGTCTCAGCGGCAGAACAACTCGCGGCAAACCTCAATTTCTCTGCGCTCGGCAAAGCCGACGAACTGAAGAAGCGCATCTGGTTCACACTGGGTGCGCTGCTTGTTTATCGGCTCGGCACCTACATCCCGCTGCCCGGGATCGACCCCAACATCTGGGAACAGGTGTTCCGCTCCCAGGCCGGCGGCATTCTCGGCATGTTCAACATGTTCGCCGGCGGCGGCATCCACCGCATGGCGATCTTCGCGCTGAACATCATGCCGTACATCTCGGCATCGATCATTATCCAGCTTTTGACCACCGTCTCGCCGCAGCTCGAAGCCTTGAAGAAGGAAGGCGAGTCCGGCCGCAAGACGCTGAACCAGTACACCCGCTATCTCACGGTGATCCTGGCCGCGTTCCAGTCCTACGGTATTGCCGTGGGCCTCGAAGGCGCCGGCAACGTCGTCAGCGACCCCGGCCTGTTCTTCCGCCTCTCGACCGCGGTCACGCTGACCGGCGGCACCATGTTCCTGATGTGGCTCGGCGAGCAGATCACCTCGCGCGGCATCGGCAACGGCATTTCGCTGATCATCCTGTCCGGCATCGTCGCCGAGCTGCCGTCGGCGCTCGCCAACATGCTGGAACTGGGCCGCCAGGGCGCACTGTCGACCGGGCTCATTCTGATCGTGATTGTGATGGCGGTCGCCGTGATCGCCTTCATCGTGTTCATGGAGCGCGCCCAGCGCCGGCTGCTGATCCAGTATCCGAAGCGCCAGGTCGGCAACAAGATGTTCGAGGGCCAGTCCTCGCATCTGCCGCTCAAGCTCAACACCTCGGGCGTGATCCCGCCGATTTTCGCCTCGTCGCTGTTGTTGCTGCCGACCACGGTCGCCAACTTCAACGCCGGCAAGGGCCCGGAATGGTTCCAGTGGCTCAACACCCAGCTCAGCCACGGCCGTCCGCTGTTCCTGCTGCTCTATCTGGCGCTGATCGTGTTCTTCGCGTTTTTCTACACCGCGATCGTGTTCAACCCGACCGAGACCGCCGACAACCTGAAGAAGCATGGCGGCTTCATCCCCGGCATCCGTCCGGGCGAACGCACCGCCGAATACATCGACTACGTGCTGTCACGCGTCACGGTATTGGGTGCGATCTATCTGGCGATCGTCTGCCTGATTCCCGAAATTCTGATTTCCTACGCCTCGGTGCCATTCTACTTTGGCGGAACCTCGCTTCTGATCGTCGTCAGCGTGACGATGGATACGGTGGCGCAGGTGCAAGGCTATCTGCTCGCCCATCAGTATGAGGGGCTGATCAGGAAGTCCAAGCTCAGGGGCCGCCGCCGCTGATCAGCGGGAATCAAGAGCGGTCTGAAATTCAACTAGGGGTGTGCGGCGTTTCGCTCACCGAGCCGGGGGGCGAATAGTCATGAGATTGATCCTTTTGGGACCGCCTGGCGCGGGCAAGGGGACCCAGGCGCAACGGCTGGTTCAGAAGTACGGGATCATCCAGCTCTCCACCGGCGAGATGCTGCGCGCGGCGGTTGCAGCCGAGACGCCGATCGGCCTGCAGGCCAAGGACATCATGGCCAGCGGCGCCCTGGTGCCGGACGAGGTGGTGGTCGGGATCATCTCCGATCGTCTTGACCAGCCCGACATGAAGAACGGCTTCATCCTCGACGGTTTTCCGCGTACGGTGCCGCAGGCCGCGGCCCTCGACGAACTCCTGAAGAAAAAGCACATCAAGCTCGATGCCGTCGTCGAGTTGCGCGTCAACGAGAGCGCGCTGCTCAACCGCGTCGAGACCCGGGTGGCCGACATGCGGGCCCGTGGCGAGGACGTGCGAATCGACGACACCCCGGAAGTGCTGTCGAAGCGGCTGGCGAACTACCGTTCGCAGACCGAGCCGCTGATTCACTATTATTCGGAGCGCCGGAAGCTGCTGACCGTGGATGGCATGATGACCATCGAGCACGTCACGCGGGAAATTAACCGGATCCTGTCTGCGATCGGGGCAGGGGAACCCAAGGCTGCGACACCGGCAGCACCCGCCAAGCGGGCCAACTCGGCCGCCAGGAAGACCACCAAGGCGGCAGGCAAAAAGCCAGCCAAAAAAGCCAAGAAGACCGCCAAAAAGGCTCCAAAGGCCGGCAAATCGGCCTCCAGGGGCGCCAAGAAGCCCAGCAAGAAGGTCATCTCGGCCGCCAAGGGCAAGGGTGCCAAAAAGGCCAAAAAAGCGGCAAAGAAGGTGACCAAGAAGGCCGCACGGAAGCCCGCGAAAAAGGTCACGAAAAAGCGAGCTAAACGGTAGGGACGGTTGACGAAACCGTCTTGAATCCTTTAATAAGTCCCGCATCCAAGTCGGATAGTTATTTGACGATGCCGGGCCCCGAAGAAGATGAGGGGAAGGGCGTCGTGTTCGCGTTTGGCGAACACTTGCCCGAGTTAGCAAAGAACTGCCCGAGTTAGCAAAGAACATAGCCCGGTCCATCAGGGATCGGCGACAGGAGAGAAGTCCGTGGCCCGTATTGCCGGCGTGAATATCCCGACCAACAAGCGCGTGCTGATCGCGCTCCAGTACATCCATGGCATCGGCCAGAAGAACGCTGCCGAGATCGTCGAGAAGGTGAAGATCCCGCTCGATCGTCGCGTCAGCCAGCTTAGCGACCAGGAAGTGCTGCAGATCCGCGAAGTGATCGACCGCGACTATCTGGTCGAGGGCGATCTTCGCCGCGAAGTCGGCATCAACATCAAGCGTCTGATGGACCTCGGCTGCTATCGCGGTCTGCGTCATCGCCGCGGTCTGCCGGTGCGCGGTCAGCGTACCCACACCAATGCGCGCACGCGCAAGGGCCCGGCCAAGTCGATCGCCGGCAAGAAGAAATAATTTTCGATTTATCGGCAAAGAGCGGCGTGTATGCGCCGCTCATTGCTTTAGGTGTAGCCGCTGGCATTACGGCGGCGTTTGAGATCACAGGAAAGGTTTTGGAATGGGCAAGGAAGCCACCCGCGTACGCCGTCGCGAACGCAAGAACATAGCCTCCGGCATCGCGCACGTGAATTCGTCGTTCAACAACACGACCATCACCATCACCGACGCGCAGGGCAACACCATTGCCTGGTCGTCGGCCGGCACGATGGGTTTCAAGGGTTCGCGCAAGTCGACCCCCTATGCCGCGCAGGTCGCGGCCGAAGACGTTTCCAAGAAGGCGCAGGAACACGGCATGCGCACGCTGGAAGTGGAAGTTGCCGGTCCCGGTTCGGGCCGTGAGTCGGCGCTTCGCGCGCTGCAGGCGGCGGGCTTCACCGTCACGTCGATCCGTGACGTGACCACGATCCCGCACAATGGCTGCCGTCCGCGCAAGCGCCGGCGCGTTTGATATTCGATCGCGGGTGGGGACGCTCCGCCCGCTGATTGTTTTTTTTGACTGCCGCGGACTGATCCGCGATCTCCAACGCCAATAGTCTGGACGCAGATTGATTGGCCCATGGGTGACAAAGTGACGATCCAGAAAAATTGGCAAGAACTGATTCGACCGAACAAGCTGCAGATTACGCCGGGCACCGACGGTAGCCGGTTTGCGACCGTCGTTGCCGAGCCGCTCGAGCGCGGCTTCGGCCAGACCCTCGGCAACGCGCTGCGCCGCATCCTGTTGTCGTCGCTGCAGGGCGCCGCCGTACAGTCGGTGCACATCGACGGCGTGCTGCACGAGTTCTCCTCGATCGCGGGCGTTCGCGAGGACGTCACCGACATCGTGCTCAACATCAAGGACATCGCGATCAAGATGCAGGGCGAAGGCCCGAAGCGCATGGTCGTGAAGAAGTCCGGTCCCGGCGCCGTCACAGCCGGCGACATCCAGACCGTCGGCGACGTCGTCGTGCTCAATCCCGACCTGCAGATATGCACCCTCGACGAGGGCGCGGAAATCCGCATGGAATTCACGGTTGCTTCAGGCAAGGGCTACGTCGCCGCCGAGCGCAACCGTCCCGAGGACGCGCCGATCGGCCTGATCCCGGTCGACAGCCTGTTCTCCCCGGTCCGCAAGGTCTCCTACAAGGTCGAGAACACCCGCGAGGGCCAGATCCTCGACTACGACAAGCTGACCATGACGATCGAGACCAACGGCGCGATCACGCCTGACGACGCGGTGGCCTATGCCGCCCGCATCCTGCAGGACCAGCTCAACGTGTTCGTGAACTTCGAAGAGCCGCGCAAGGAAGTGGCGCAGGAGATCATTCCCGATCTCGCGTTCAACCCGGCGTTCCTCAAGAAGGTCGACGAACTCGAACTGTCGGTGCGTTCGGCGAACTGCCTGAAGAACGACAACATCGTCTACATCGGCGACCTCGTGCAGAAGTCGGAAGCGGAAATGCTCCGTACCCCGAACTTCGGCCGCAAGTCGCTGAACGAGATCAAGGAAGTGCTGGCCCAGATGGGTCTGCATCTCGGCATGGAAGTGCCCGGTTGGCCGCCGGAGAATATCGACGAGTTGGCCAAGCGCTTCGAAGACCACTACTGAGCGAATAGGGAGTGGCGAATAGCGAATGGAAAGCCATTCGCTACTCGCCGTCTTGGGCGAACGCAGGCAGCCCACCTGAGCAACATGTCCGACGAACCGTCGCGACGAAGTAAAATCAAGGAATAGATCATGCGTCACGGCAAGGTTCATCGGAAACTCAACCGCACTGCGGAGCATCGCAAGGCGATGTTCGCCAACATGTGCGCGGCGCTGATCAAGCACGAGCAGATCGTCACCACGCTGCCGAAGGCCAAGGAATTGCGCCCGATCGTGGAGAAGCTGGTCACCCTCGGCAAGAAGGGCGGCCTCTCGATGCGCCGCCAGGCCATCTCGGAGATGCGCGACCTCGACCAGGTGCGCAAACTGTTTGACACGCTGGCGCCCCGCTACAAGGACCGTCAGGGCGGCTACACCCGCATCATCAAGGCCGGCTTCCGCTACGGCGACAACGCACCGATGGCCGTGATCGAGTTCGTCGATCGTGACGTCGATGCCAAGGGCAAGGATTCCGGCCCCGTGCAGGAAAAGTCCGCCGAAGCGGCGTAAGCCTTTTTCGGTCTCAAGGTTTCAAAAGCGGCGCCTCCGGGCGCCGCTTTTTTGTTTGGTGCCACTTCGTAGGATGGGCAAAGCGACAGCGTGCCCACCAACTTGCTCGCACGCCAATGGTGGGCACGGCGCAAGCGCGACTTTGCCCACCCTGCATTTCGCTACCACCCCTCCAGCACGATCTTGCCGCGCGACTTGCCGCTTTCCAGCAGCGCATGGGCGCGCTTCAGGTTGGCTGCGTTGATGGTACCAAAAGTCTGGTCGAGCGTGGTGCGCAGCACGCCTTTGTCGATGAGGTCGGCGACGTCGTTCAGCAAATTATGCTGGGCGATCATGTCGGGGGTCTGGAACGAGGAGCGCGTGAACATCGACTCCCAGTGCACCGAGATCGCCTTGCCCTTGAAAGCGCTCATGGTGAATTCCGGCGGATCGTCGATCAGGCCGAACTTGCCTTGCGGAGCCATGAAGTCGGCGATCGCCTTGTAGTGCTGGTCCGTGAAGGTGAGGCTGGCGACCAGCGCCACCGGCGGCAACTTCAGTTTCTCGATCTGCTCCTTCATCGGCCTGGAATGATCGATCACGGAATGGGCGCCGAGATCGAGGCACCACTTTTGCGATTCAGGCCGGGTCGCGGTGGCGACCACCGTCAACCCGGTGAGGCGGCGCGCAAGCTGGATCAGGATCGAGCCGACGCCACCGGCGCCGCCCGTGATCAGCAGCGTACGCGGATCGACGCTCTTGCCGGGCACGGCGCCCAACCGATCGAACAGCAGTTCCCAAGCGGTGATCGAGGTCAGCGGCAAGGCAGCGGCCTGCGCGAATGACAGCGACTTCGGCTTGTTGCCGACGATGCGCTCGTCGACCAGATGAAACTCGGAATTGGTGCCCTGGCGCAGGATCGAGCCAGCGTAGAACACCTCGTCACCGGCCTTGAACAAGGTGACGTCGGGACCGACGGCATCGACCACGCCGGCGGCGTCATAGCCCAAAATCTTGGTTTCGCCCTCGGGAGGGGCGGCGCGCTTGCGGACCTTGTAATCGACCGGGTTGGCCGAAATCGCCTTCACGGCAACCCTGATGTCGCGGCCCGTGGGTTCCGGCTTGGCGGTCTCGAAATCGATCAACGAATCCGCGTCTTCGAGGGGAAGCGATTTTTTGTATCCGACGGCCTTCATGCGGATCTCCTGCCTGCTGGATAGGGGTTGGCAGCTTAATTGTCGCGCTGGCACCAAATTGGCAAGTACTGTAAATAAAGGGAACTAGTCCCTGTTTGGATACTATTGGAAAATAGCCCATGAAACGGCGGAATTTTGCCCATCGGCCGGGTTGCGCGGTCGAAGCCACCCTCGATCTGATCGACGGCAAGTGGAAGGGGGTGATCCTGTTTCATCTGCAGGCTGGCACCCAACGGTTTGGGGAATTGCGGCGGCGGATGCCCGGGATTACCCAGCGCATGTTGACCAAGCAGCTTCGCGCGCTCGAGGACGACAAGCTCGTGATCCGCAAGGTCTATGCCGAGGTGCCGCCGCGGGTCGAATATACGCTGTCCGAGATCGGCGAGAGCCTGCGGCCGGTGATCGACACGTTGCGGGCGTGGGGCGAGGGCCATCGGGAACGGCTATGCTGTGCGCCGGCGCCTGACGCCGTCGAAGCGCCCGATCAGGCGGCTTGATTCTAGCGGGATCGTGTTTCGCTTTCTCTTCTCTCGTTGCAGCCTCGCATCTATATCTGAGGCCATCATTTCCAGGATTTTTCGCATGAATTTGATTCGCTCTCTCGCTCTGCTGCTGGTTTCCCTCGTCGCCACGCAGGCGCAAGCACAGGACCGCCGCGTGCCGTCCTCGGGTGCCGAGTTGCGGCTGTCCTATGCGCCGATCGTGCAGCGGGTGCAGCCGGCGGTGGTCAACGTCTATGCCGCCAAGACCGTGCAGAACCGCAACCCGCTGCTGGATGATCCGATCTTCCGCCGCTTCTTCGGCGTGCCCGGCCAGCAGCCCGAGCAGATGCAGCGCTCGCTCGGATCCGGCGTAATGGTGGATGCCTCCGGTCTTGTCGTCACCAACAACCACGTCATCGAAGGCGCCGACCAGGTCAAGGTTTCGCTCGCCGACAAGCGCGAGTTCGAGGCCGAGATCGTGCTGAAGGACAGCCGCACCGATCTTGCGATCCTGCGCCTGAAGGACACCAAGGAGAAATTCGCTACCCTCGACTTCGCCAATTCCGATGAACTGCTGGTCGGCGACGTCGTGCTCGCGATCGGCAATCCCTTCGGCGTCGGCCAGACCGTGACCCACGGCATCATCTCGGCGCTGGCGCGCACGCAGGTCGGCATCACCGACTACCAGTTCTTCATCCAGACCGATGCCGCGATCAATCCCGGCAATTCCGGCGGCGCGCTGGTCGACATGACCGGCAAGCTCGCCGGCATCAACACCGCGATCTTCTCGCGCTCCGGTGGTTCACAAGGCATAGGCTTTGCGATCCCGGCCAACATGGTCCGGGTCGTGGTGGCCTCCGCCAAGAGCGGCGGCAAGGCGGTGAAGCGGCCATGGCTCGGCGCGCGGCTGCAGGCGGTGACGCCAGAGATCGCCGAGACGCTGGGACTGAAGCTGCCGAACGGCGCGCTGGTCGCCAATGTCGCGCCCAACAGTCCCGCGGCGCGGGCCGGCTTGAAACTATCCGATCTGATCGTCGCCATTGAAGGGCAGGCGATCGACGATCCCAACGCGTTCGACTATCGCTTCGCCACGCGGCCCTTGGGCGGTAATGCGCAGATCGACGTGCAGCGCGCCGGCAAGACCGTCAAGCTGACGGTGCCGCTGGAAACCGCGCCCGATACCAACCGCGACGAGATCACGCTGTCCGCGCGCTCGCCGTTCCAGGGCGCCAAGGTCGCCAACATTTCGCCGGCGGTGGCCGACGAGCTGCATCTGGATTCGCAGACCGAAGGGGTTGTGGTGATCGACCTCGAGGACGGCGGCACCGCCGCCAGCGTCGGCTTCCAGAAGGGCGATATCATTCTGGCGGTCAACAACCAGAAGATCGCCAAGACCAGCGATCTCGACAAGGCCTCGAAAGTCTCGTCCAGGCTCTGGCGCATCACCGTGGTGCGCGGCGGTCAGCAGATCAACGTGACGCTGGGCGGATGAGCCCGAAACAACCCCGCGAAGCTGCGAACCTCTTCGCTGCGGCGGGGATGGAGCACGATGCGCCGCATCCGCTTCCGGATCGACTGCGTCCGCGCTCGCTCGCCGACGTCGTCGGCCAGGATCACATCCTCGGCCCCGACGGCGCGCTGACACGGATGCTGGAGACGCGTACGCTGGGCTCGCTGGTGTTTTGGGGGCCGCCCGGCACCGGCAAGACCACGGTGGCGCGGCTGTTGGCGGATGCCACCGAACTGCATTTCGAGCAGATCTCGGCGGTGTTTTCCGGCGTCGCCGACCTGAAGAAGGTGTTCGACGCGGCCCGCGCCCGCCGCCAGATCGGCAAGGGCACGCTGCTGTTCGTCGACGAGGTGCATCGCTTTAATCGCGCGCAGCAGGATTCGTTTCTGCCCGTGATGGAAGACGGCACCGTGGTGCTGGTCGGCGCGACCACCGAAAATCCGTCGTTCGAGCTCAACGCGGCGTTGCTGTCGCGGGCGCGGGTGCTGGTGTTTCATTCGCTCGATCCCGCCGCGGTCGAGGAGCTCTACGCCAACGCCGAGAAGGTCGAGGGCAAGAAGCTGCCGCTCGATCCCGAGGCCCGCGCCGTGCTGGTACGGATGGCCGATGGCGACGGCCGCGCCGCCTTGACCTTGGCCGAGGAAGTCTGGCGCGCTGCGCGCAAGGACGAGGTCTTCAACGCCGAACAGTTGCAGGACATCCTGCAGCGCCGCGCGCCGATCTACGACAAGTCCGCCGACGGCCATTACAACCTGATCTCGGCGCTGCATAAATCGGTGCGCGGCTCCGATCCCGATGCGGCGCTGTATTACCTTGCGCGCATGATGGATGCCGGCGAGGACCCGTTGTTCCTGGCGCGCCGCGTGGTGCGGATGGCGGTCGAGGACATTGGTCTCGCCGATCCGCAGGCGCTGGCGATCTGCAACGCCGCCAAGGATGCCTATGATTTCCTGGGGTCTCCCGAAGGCGAACTCGCGATCGCGCAGGCCGTGATCTATCTCGCTACCGCGCCGAAATCCAACGCTGCCTACAAGGCGTTCGGGGCTGCGATGCGTGCAGCGAAAGAGGGGGGCTCGCTGCTGCCGCCAAAGCACATCCTGAATTCGCCGACCAAGCTGATGAAGCAGGAAGGCTACGGCGGCGGCTACGAATACGACCACGACGCACCTGACGCGTTCTCCGGCCAAGACTACTTCCCGGAAGCGCTGGGTCGGCAGACATTTTATGACCCGCCCGATCGCGGTTTTGAGCGCGAGATCCGGAGAAGGCTGGATTACTGGGCCAAGCTGCGGAAAGACCGAGGCGGGTGACCGTCGTCCTGAGTTGGCCGCGCGCATGCGCGGCCTCGAAGGACATCGGCCCGGGGCGTTCATCCTTCGAGGCTCGCTCCGCTCGCACCTCAGGATGACGGTCCGATGTTGTGAACGTCACTTCCCCGTCTTCACGAATTCCAAAATCTCGTCGGTCAGCCTCGTATCCTCGGTATTGATCGAATACACTTCCGACATGTGACTGTGCTGCGGCAGCATGAAGGTGCGTGCGCAACCGCTTGCGCGCTTGCAGGTGGCCTGCTTCAGCAGCTCGAACTGTTCGACAAAGCGCGGCGGATCGAGTTCGGCGGCGGTGATCATCAACGGGATTTTGGTCGCGAGCAGGCCCTTCAGCGAGGATCGCTCGGCGTAGCGCGAGGGATCGGAGCCGAAATAGCTGATCTCGGCGTCGCCGACCGGCGAGGCCGTGAGGTCATAGATACCAGACACCATCACGGCGCCGGCGAGGCCGCCGTCCCTGACCTTGTAGAATTCGGGATGCGAGACGTAGTTGGCGACATGGACCGCGCCGGCGGATTGCCCGACGAGGTAGATGCGGCCTGGATCGCCGCCGCGCGTGCCGATCTTGCCGGCGACCCAAGCGACCACGGCAGCGAGGTCCTCGGCGCCAGCCGGGTAGGGCAACTGCGGCGCCAGACGGTAGGTGGCGTTGACGCCGACAAAGCCGCTCTTCACCGCCCACAGCATGATGTTGTCGTAGAACGGGCTGCCGGGCGTGCGCTTGTTGCCGGCGACAAAGCCGCCGCCATGGATGTAGATCAACACCGGTCGCGGCGATGAAGTCGCCTCCGGCGTGAAGACGTCGAGCAAATGCCGGTCGGCCGGGCCATATTTGACCTCGCGCTCGGTTTTGACATCAGGATACGGCTCCTTCTGCTGCATCGGCGCGTAGAGGGCGGCGGTCTTGGGCAGATCGACGACACGGCCGATTTCCAGCAGTTTCCAGGCCAGATCCTCCGACATCGGGGGTTGCTGCGCTGACGCGATGCCAGCGATAAGCATGGCGGTAACCACTACGGCCCATTTCACGCACATCGTCGCAATTCTCCGCCGTTTCCGGTCATTTGGCCCAACATGGCCGATCTGGCCCGCGATTTGTACTGATTTCACCGTGACGATTCGCTGCATTTGCGCTAGGCAACAACTCAGTTTGGAGCCTCAAAAACCATGAGCCGTCGCGTCAAAAGACCCCTCCGTCCGGCGGGCGACCGCCCGAAGGGCGCGCGTCCGTATCGAGGCTCGCAAGCCGAGCGGTCGGCGCATCGTCCGGGTGGCAAACCGCCGGCGCGTTTTCCGGCCTCGGCGCCTCGTGCGCCGAAGCCGGCGCCTTTTGTCGTGGAGCCGGAGAAGGTGGTCGTCGAGCCGCCGCCACTGCCGACAAAAGTCGAAACCGTGGTCGTGACCGCAGACGAGAACAACATGCGCGTCGACCGCTTTCTCGAGGCGCGCTTTCCCGGCCTGTCGTTCTCCCACATCCAGCGCATCGTTCGCAAAGGCGAGTTGCGCGTCAACGGCAAGCGCGCCGACAGCAAGGACCGGCTGGAGGAAGGCCAGAGCGTGCGCATTCCGCCGCTGAAGCTCGATACGCCGAAGACCGCAGGACCGCTGTCGGAAGCTGCGACCAAGACGCTGCACGCCCTCAAGGACATGATCCTGTTCGAGGACGCCGACGTAATGGTGCTGAACAAGCCCGCAGGCCTTGCGGTGCAGGGCGGCTCCGGCATCACGCGCAATGTCGACGACATGCTGGAAGTGATGCGCGACGCCAAGGGCCAGAAGCCGCGGCTGGTGCACCGGCTCGACAAGGACACCGCGGGCTGCCTCCTGATTGCGAAAACGCGCTTTGCCGCGACGGCGCTGACCGGCTCGTTCCGCCATCGCTCGGCGCGCAAGGTCTACTGGGCGCTGGTGGCGGGCGTGCCGAAGCCGAAGCAGGGCCGCATCTCCACGTATCTCGCGAAGGAAGAGAACGAAGACGACACCATCATGCGGGTCGCCAAGCATGGCGACGAGGGCGCCAGTCACGCGGTGACGTATTATGCCGTGGTCGAAACCTCGGCGCAAAAGCTCGCCTGGGTGTCGCTGAAGCCGGTGACCGGGCGAACCCATCAGTTGCGCGCGCATATGGCGCATATCGATCACGCCATCATCGGCGATCCCAAATATTTCAACAAGGAGAACTGGGACCTGCCGGGCGGCTTGCAGAAGCGTCTGCATCTGCTGGCGCGCCGGATCGTGATCCCGCATCCGCGGGGCGGCGTGATCGATGCCACCGCACCGCTGCCGCCGCACATGCTGCAATCCTGGAACCTGCTCGGGCTGGAAGCCGACCGGTTCGATCCGATCGAGAACGCGCCGGAGGAATAGCGCGAGCGCTTCAATAACGCATGGTCAGCGCAACAACGGTCAAACCGGAGACGTCAGCATCGGGTATCGCTCGGTCCGGATTTTTTGACACCCGGCGGCCGGGTGCACATTCGAGGGATTTGCGCATGATCGGCCATCAGTTCCGCGCTGCGTTCTTCATCTTCCTTGTCGTTGGAGCCATAGGCTCCAGCACCTCAGCAAGCGCGCAGACGCTGGTCCTGACCGGAGGCACGGTCTACGCCTCGCCCGATGCCGACCCTCTCTCCGACGCCGTTGTCGTGACATCCGGTGGCGTCATCACCTCGATCGGCAAACGCGGCGAAGTCCAGATCCCCGACGATACGCAGGTGATCGATTGTACCGGCAAGACCATCGTTGCCGGCTTCTGGAACAGCCACGTCCATTTCACGGAGGCCGCCTGGAAGAACGCGGGCGTTGCGCCGGCGGCGTCGCTCGAAAAACACATGCAGGAGATGCTGACGCGGTGGGGCTTCACCACCGTATGGGATCTCGGCTCCGACCCGACCGATACCTTGCCGTTGCGCCGCCGCATCGACGCCGGCGAGGTGCCGGGCCCCACGATCTTTTCGGCCGGCAGCATGTACCCTAGAGGCGGTCACCCGGTTTACATTCCGCGCGAGGTGCCGCTGCCGGAAGTCGCGACACCCGAGGAGGCTGCGAAACTGTCGCGCGATTTCCTCAGGCTGGGCCTGGACGGCATCAAGCTGTTCACCGGCGCGTTCATGGGCGACAAGCCCGTCGTGAACATGGATCCAGCCATCGCCAAGGCCGCCGTCGAGGTCGCGCATGCCCAGGGCAAACCGGTGTTTGCGCATCCGCAGAACAAGGCCGGCGTCGATACCGTGATCGAGGCCGGCGTAGATGTGATGGCGCACACCGCTCCCGCCCCATCGGGTTACACGCCCGACCAGCTCGCGCGCTTCAAGTCGCAAGGGATCGCATTGATTCCGACACTATCGCTTTATACCACCGTGGTGCTCGATCCCGCCGTGACCGCGCGCGTGGTTGCCTCTGCCGTCAACCAGCTCAAGCAATTCTCTGACAATGGCGGCGTCGTTCTGTTCGGAACCGATATCGGTTTCATCAAGCTCTATGACACCTCGACCGAATACCAGCTGATGCACCGCGCGCTCGGGGAAAGGCAGGTGCTGGCGTCGCTGACGACCAACCCGGCGCAATTTTTCAAGGCTGCCAGAAAGGGCAGGGTCGAACCGGGGTTTGATGCGGATTTCGCGGTTCTCGACGGCGATCCCGTGGCTGATGTCCGCAACCTCGCCAAGGTCGCTTACACCGTTCGTGCGGGGCAGGTGATCTATCAGAAGGAGTGATGGCCGGCTACCTCCTGATGAATGCCCGCTTAGACTTTCCGGGCTTCCCGATGCCAGCGTTGGAGACCTGTGTCCCAATCCGGAATCTCCGGAGCGTAAAAACCGAGCGTTCGGCCCGTAGCGATGGAATGAAACGCCTTCATGGCGTTGCGATGCGCGCCCGATCCGAGAAAGTGTCGCATGGCGTTCTCGTCGGTCCAGGCCGAAAGGGTGTGGTGAATGCCATCGATAGTCCGGGTTTCCGCCTTGACGTTGCCCGGCGCCTGCCGTGCTTGAATCATGGATGAAATTGCGTGCCACCAAAAGCGCAAGCTGTGCCGCCGGCCTTTGAGACGGAGGCCGGTGATCGAAACGTAGACGGTACTGGCGCTCATTTTTTCGTTACAGATCTTTCGCGAATTCATCGGGCATGTAGCTTGTCGTCAGGGATTTGCGACGCCAGCACAAATGCGCAAACAGCCAATGCCGCGCCGCCACTTCCCACCCAGGTCAAGCCGACCTGATCGTTGATAAGGCCGCCGCCGATGGCGCCGAGGCCCTGGCCGAGCGAGACCAGTGAGCCATTAAGCGCCAGTGCCACAGGGGCTGCGGGCCCTGCCAGCCATGACAGACGCGCCAGGTTCATTGGAACGGCGGCGAACATGGTCGATGCGAGCACAAAGATCAGCGCTGCGACGAGCGGTTGCACCGTTGTTTGCGCAGGCAGGGTCAGCGCCCAGGAGTAGGCTGCGATATCCAGCGCCATGATCCCGAACGCGATCATCAATCCGGCCCGGATAGCCCTGCGATCGGCGACGAAGCCGCCCGCGGCAAGCCCTGCGAATGATCCAATGCCGATGAAGACCTGTAACGCTCCGACGCCGGCGCCAGTCACGCCGGTCAATCGGTTGATGATCGGTCCGAGGTAAGACACGATCGTGAACGCCGCGGCGAAACCGAGGACGGTCAAGCCGAAAACCCTGAGGATGTCGCCGTTTCGAAGCAGCGGGGCGAAGGCCTCGCGTGGCCCAGGCTGCGGGTCGATGCGCGGCAGGGTGGCCAGGATCAGCAGCGCGGAAAGAAGGCAGACCGCCGCCGAATAATTGAATGTCGTGCGCCAGCCGAAATGGCCGCCGACCACCGAGCCCAGGGGAACGCCAAGCACCAGCGCGACCGTCAAACCGCCGACCACGATGGCAAAAGCCCGTCCCCGCTGCTCCGCCGGTACCAGCGAAGTGACGGCGATGGTTGCGAGCGACCCTGCGAACGCCGTCGCGACGCCACCTAGAACCCGCAACGCGAACAGCCATCCGAACGACGGCGCCAGCGCACACAGCGCGTTGCAAGCTGCCAGAATGACGAGACCGATAACCATCACGCGCTTGCGTTCGAGCTTCGATACCAGCGCGGCCGCGAACGGCGCGGCTACGGCGAACGTAATCGACGATGCAGGGACCAGCAGGCCGCCGGCGCCAATCGAAACGCCGAGATCGGCGGCGAGTTCAGACAGAAGCCCTGCGAAAACGAAGCTCTGGGTTCCGACGGCGATGTTCACCGCCGCGAGCGCGAATACGGCAAAGGGCATGAATTATTCTTCCTGAATTTCCGTTGGTTGACACTGTCTACCAAAACGCCATATCATGGCTTCCAAGCATTTTGCAAGGGCGCCCCGGAAATGGTCGAATCATCGCGAGTGATTGCCCGCCCCGGATATTCCGGTGCGAAAGTCGGGAAGTACGGGCCGTGGGCCGTCGTGACGGGAGCGTCCGACGGTATCGGCCGTGCGGTAGCGGTCTGTCTCGCCGAAGCCGGTATCAATTTGATCCTTGTCGCGCGCCGTCGCGATGTGCTCGAAACGCTCGGGATCGATCTTGCGCAGAAGCACCATATCCAGACGAAGGTCGTTGCGGTCGATTTGGGACAACGTTCGGCCGTGAGTGCCATTGTTTCGGCCACTGCCGACGTCGAGGTCGGCCTGCTGGCCGCGGTAGCTGGGTTCGGCACGTCAGGCCTCTTCATCGAGTGTGCGCTTGATCGCGAACTGGACATGGTCGATGTGAATTGCCGGGCGGTCGTGGAACTGTCGCATCATTTTGCCCGAAGGTTCGCCGGTCAGCGGCGTGGTGGGCTGGTTCTGATGAGTTCCCTGCTGGCCTTTCAGGGTGTTCCGCGCGCGGCTACCTATGCTGCGACGAAGGCCTTTATCCAGACCTTCGCTAAGGGCCTGCGTCTGGAAATGTCGCGTTTCGGTGTTGATGTCATCGCTTCAGCACCAGGTCCGGTACGAAGCGGCTTCGGAGCCCGTGCCGATATGCGATTGGGCTCGGCGGCGAGCCCGGCCGTGGTCGCGCGACAGACACTTGCGGCGCTCGGCCGACAGACCACGGTCCGCCCCGGATTTCTGTCGAAATTCCTCGAAGCCTCGCTACTTCCCTTGCCGCGACGGGCGCGGAGCCGGATAATGGCTCTCGTGATGGGAGGCATGACGCGGCATCAGGATGACGGCAAAGAACAACAAGACGCTGGGCTTGCGTGAGGCCTGTGTAAAGGAAGCGCTGGCGATCATTGCAAAGGGCGGTCTTGACGCGCTGAGCCTGCGCGACGTGGCGCGTCGATTGGGCGTATCCCATCAGGCGCCTTACAAGCATTTTCCCAGCCGCGAGCACATCCTGGCGGAAGTGGTGAGCCGGGCCTATGCGAGTTTTGCGGAGCACCTTGCGAAACGTACGCGCAGTGACGATCCGTACCACGATCTTGGCTATCTCGGACAATCCTATCTGGATTATGCCCGCAAGCATCCGCTGCACTACCGGCTGATGTTCGGTACGCAATTGCCGGACCCGGCGCAGCACCCGGAGATGATGGCCCAGGCGAAGCAGGCGTTTGCTATGCTGCGGGAAGCGATCGACAAACTCCCTGGCCGTTCAGCGGAATCGGACGTCGATCAGGACGCAATGTTTGCATGGTCGGTGGTCCATGGTTTGGCGAGCATCCAGCAAACCCACGCCGCGGAGCAAGCCGGCTTCGGCAAGGCGACCATGGCCAAGGCGGCGGGGCATACGCTGACGCTCATCGGTACGGCCCTTGGAGCTCCGGATCGCAATCGGTGACGTCAACGCCTGAACTGGTCGAGGAACAGCCGCAACGAGTCGTGCGGGCTCTCGATGTCCGAAATCAGCCAGCCATCGGGGCCGTTGACGATGACAAAATTCAGGGTGATGGCGCGGCCGTTATTGTCGAAGGTGACAGTGACATAGGTCTTGTCGAATTGCTTGCGCAGGATCTCGATGCCGACCGGGCCAAGTTTCCAGGTCGGGCTTTGCACCAGGAAGTCATAGGGCTGGTCGCGCGGGGCGGCCCACGCGTTGCGTATGCTTGAATCGAAGAACTGCCGCGCCGTTTCGGCGTCGCGTGGCAACCCCTTCGAGAGTTCGGAAGCGCCTTGGCCGTAATAGGCATAGACGTTGCGGATCAGGGATTCCGGCGAACGGAACCCGGCATCGGCCGGCGCCGAGCCGAGGCCGGCCAGCAGGACCCAGATCACAAGATGCTGCAACGGCCTCATGAGCTTTCTTTGCACCCACCGTTATCGTATTGTAACGACTGGTCTTTTGTTTGACGCGTTTTCTTGGCGCCAACCGGAGTCCACTTCGCTTGAAAACGCTATAAATTATCACTTTCTTCTGGAAGCCGGAAACCGCATGCGTGAACTATTCGATGAAGTCGCCGGGCAATCTCCGCTCGATCCGCAGGAGGCGGTCCGGCGCGCCACGCGCACCCCGCAGCGCAAGCGGTTCTACAAGCAGGCCGGCACCGCCGAGGCGGAAGGCGGTTTTGCCGTCACGCTCGACGGCAAGCCGATCCGCACGCCGTCAGCACGCCATGTCGTCGCGCCCAGCCGCGAGATTGCTGAAGCGATCGCCGCGGAATGGCAGGCGCAAGGCGAGACCATCGATCCCCTGACCATGCCGCTGACGCGCTTTGCCAACAGCGTCGCCGAAGTCGGCGATCGCACCGATGCGGTGGCCGACGATGCCGCCAAATTTCTCGGGACTGATCTGCTGTTCTATCGCGCCGGCCATCCCGAGGCGCTGGTCGCGAAGGAGGCTGCGCATTGGGATCCGATCCTGTCCTGGGCGGCGAACGATCTCGGCGCGCATTTCATTCTCTCCGAGGGCATCATGCATGTTGCCCAGCCCGAGCAGGCGATCCGGGCGGCGCGCGCGGTGTTTCCTGCGGACCCCTGGTCGGTCGCAGCGCTGCATGTGGTGACGACGGTGACCGGCTCGGCGCTGCTGGCGCTGGCGCTGCTGCACGGGGTGCGCGATTCAGAACAGGTCTGGGCCGCCGCCCATGTCGACGAAGACTGGAACATTGAAAAATGGGGCCTCGACGAGGAGGTCGCGGCTCGACGGGCCGCCCGGCTGGTCGATTTCGGGGCCGCCGTGACCATCCTGAAGGCGTTAAAGGGCTGAGAGCGGCACTTTTAGCCGGGTTTTTCAGATCGCGGCTGGTCGGTTAACGAGAGGTTTACGACGCCGGGGTAGGTTTTTGGCGGGTTAGCTTCTGGCTTGGCCGAGACCTCGGATATGGCGATCTCTATCACTCCCGTTAGTCCCGTCGCAGCCGCCGCTCCGGCGGCTGGCGAGGTCGCGCCGGAGCTGGCGCTGCAGCCGGGCACCGTGGTCAACGCCCAGGTCCAGCAAGTGCTCGCGGCCGATCTGGTCCGGATCGTGATCGCCAATCTCTCGATCGAGGTGGCTACGCAAGTTCCGCTGCAGCAGGGCCAGGCCCTGCAGCTCGCGGTATCGCATACCAGCGACGGCATTCGCCTGGCGCTGGTTGGGCAGGGCGGCGATGCCGCGGCAACACTGGCCGATGCCGTCACGCTGTCGCCGGAGGCGCAGGTCGATGCCGGCAACCGTCCGACCATCGTCGCCAAAAGCGTGCTGACGCCGCTGGAGCGCGCGGCGGTGACGGTGGCGGCGCAGACCGCAGCGGCCGAACAAGGCAGTCTGGCACCGCTGTTTGCCAATCTCGGCGCGTCGGCTTCGTCAGGTAATCTGCCGCCGAAATTGCAGCAGGCAATCGCGCAGGTTCTCGCACAACAGACCAGCCTCGATCAGAACCTCAGCGGCGGCGATATCAAGACCGCGTTTCAGAAGTCCGGCATTTTGCTGGAAGCCTCGCTGGCATCAGGCGCGATCCCGTCGACCGGGACGCCCGATCTCAAGGCCGCGCTGATCGTGCTGCGCCAGACGTTGCAGTCGGTGCTCGGCGTCAACGGAACGGCGGCGGCGACACTGGCCGCGCCGACGGCCACGCTCAACGCTGCGGCGGCACCGGGCCTGGTGCCGCAGTCGCCGGAACTCGACCTCCAGGAAATTCTTTTGCCGCAGGCGCGATTGCCGGTGGCCCAGGATCTCGTGCAAGCCTCGGGTGACCGTAGCGCGCTTGCGGCCGCGCTGAACGCCGGACCGAGCGCGGGCGCGACGCTGAACCTGCTGCAGGAGGCGCTGCAGGAACTCGGCAATCCCACGCGGGCGGCGGGCATGCCGAGAGACAGCCGCGCTGGCGATGTGACCATCCATACCAACACGCCGCCCCCGCCGTTTCGTGGTGCGCTCCCCACCGCGCAGCCGGTGGCGTCGCCATCGCTCGCGCCGGGCGCGCCGCTGGCAACGATCGCGCATCATCTGCTCGGCGACACCGATGCCGCGATCGCGCGGCAGACCCTGCTGCAGGTCGCCTCGCTGCCGGATCGGGTCGATCTTGCCGGACCGAAAGTCGACATCACGGCGCCGAGCTGGAATTTCGAAATTCCGTTCGTGACGCCGCGGGGCACCGCGATGGCGCAGTTCGAGATTTCCCGCGACGGCGGCGGCAACGAGGCCGAAGCCAGCAAGCGGGTGTGGCGTGCGCGCTTTTCGCTCGACGTCGAACCGTCAGGTCCGATCCATGCCAATGTGTCGCTGGTCGGCGACAAGACCTCGGTGCGGATGTGGGCCGAACTGCCCGCGACCACGGCGAAACTGCGTGACGGCGTCGGGCAATTGAGCCAGGCGCTGACCCGGGCCGAACTGCA
>JBBRSX010000092.1:0-24696 GCA_038244925.1 Hyphomicrobiales bacterium
CGGAGCTCTTGTAGACGCGGTGTCCAACACCCATCAGGCGGACTTCGCTGGTCTTGTCCTTCACCTGTGCGATGAATTCCGGAATCTTGTCGACTGAGCCGATGTCGGCGAGCATCGCCAGGGCTGCTTCGTTGGCGCCGCCATGCGCCGGTCCCCACAGGCAGGCGATGCCGGCGGCGATACAGGCGAACGGGTTGGCGCCGGAAGAGCCGGCGATACGCACCGTCGAGGTCGAGGCGTTCTGTTCGTGGTCGGCGTGCAGGATGAAGATCTTGTCGAGCGCGTCAGCCAGCACCGGGTTGATCTTGTAGTCCTCGCAGGGCACCGCGAAGCACATGTTGAGGAAGTTCTCGGCGAACGACAGCGAGTTCTTCGGATACACGAAGGGCTGGCCGATGGTGTATTTGAACGCCATCGCGGCCAGCGTCGGGATCTTGGCGATCATGCGCATCGAGGCGATCATGCGCTGCTTCGGATCGTTGATGTCGGTGGAGTCGTGATAGAACGCGGCCAGCGCGCCGACGGCGGCGACCATGATCGCCATCGGGTGGGCGTCGCGGCGAAAACCCTGGAAGAATCGGGCCATCTGCTCGTGAACCATGGTGTGGTGGATCACGCGGCTGTCGAAGTCCTTCTTCTGCGCCGCGGTCGGAAGCTCACCGTAAAGCAGCAGATAGCAGGTCTCGAGGAAGTCGCCCTTTTCGGCGAGCTGCTCGATCGGATAGCCACGGTATTCCAGAATGCCGGCGTCACCGTCGATATAGGTGATCTTCGACTGGC
Organism: Hyphomicrobiales bacterium; assembly: GCA_038244925.1. Classification (GTDB taxonomy): domain Bacteria; phylum Pseudomonadota; class Alphaproteobacteria; order Rhizobiales; family Xanthobacteraceae; genus Bradyrhizobium. The sequence goes on from JBBRSX010000092.1 coordinate 781, forward strand.
AGCTGCCGGTGGAGGTAAATCCGGGGTCGTAGGTGAACATCCCGGCCTGGCCGTAGAGCTTGGCGATGTCGATGACATCCGGGCCCACCGTGCCGCTTAGAATCGGGAAATCGTAGGTCTTGTTACCTACTGTTAACGTTGCAGTCTTGTTGCTGGATTTTGCGTCCATCGTGAAGTCCCCGATGAAATCGTTGCGAAAACCGGGCTGACTTGGTGCCATTCTGAGGGCAGGTAACAAGGCAGGCCGGACTGTCTAGAAGGCGGCAGCAAATGGGTAGCTTATTGCCCTGTGCACTGCAAGATGGGCGCAGACCCCACAAGGTAGGGGCTCATCCGGCGGCCTGATCGCCTAATCGGGCGAGGCACTGATCGCGCCCCAGCACCGCCAGAACGTCGAAAATACCCGGTGAGGTCGTACGTCCGGTCAGCGCTACCCGAAGCGGCTGGGCCACAGCGCCCAGTTTGAGGTTGTTTTGTTCGGCGAAATTCCGCATGGCGGTTTCGGCGGTCTCCGAACTCCAGTCGGTGACGGTTTCGAGCGCGGCGCGGAGCTGGCCGATCAAAGCGCGGGTCTCCGGCGTCAGCAAAGCGGCGGCCTTCGGCTCGATCTCGAGCGGACGGTCGGCAAAGATGAAATAGGAACCTGCGATCAACTCCAGCAGCGTCTTGGCGCGCTCCTTCAGGCTCGGCATCGCCCGCAGCAACTGCGCGCGCGTGGTGTCGTTGAGTTTTGCCTTCAGCGTGGCGCCGTCGGGGACGTAGTCCAGCACCTTCTCGAACTGGGTCACGAGATCAGCGTCGTCGGCGTGGCGGATATAGTGGCCGTTGAGGTTTTCCAGCTTGGCGAAATCGAACCGCGCCGCCGAGCGGCCGATCGCCGGCAGGTCGAACGCGTCGATCATCTCCTGCGTCGAGAAGATTTCCTGGTCGCCATGGCTCCAGCCGAGCCGGACCAGGTAATTGCGAACGGCTGCCGGCAGATATCCCAAAGCGCGATAGGCGTCGACCCCGAGCGCGCCGTGGCGCTTCGACAGTTTTGAGCCGTCGGGGCCGTGGATCAGCGGGATGTGGGACATGGTGGGAATGGCCCAGCCCATCGCATCGTAAATCTGCTTCTGGCGCGCGGCATTGATCAAATGATCGTCGCCACGGATCACGTGGGTGACGCCCATGTCATGGTCGTCGACCACGACGGCCAGCATGTAGGTCGGGTTGCCGTCGCCGCGCAGCAGCACGAGGTCGTCGAGGTTCTCGTTCTGCCAGACCACGCGGCCCTGCACCTGATCCTCGATCACGGTCTCGCCGGTTTGCGGCGCCTTGAGGCGGATGGTGGGCTTCATGCCGGCGGGCGCCTCGGACGGATCGCGGTCGCGCCACAGCCCGTTATAGAGCCGGGTGCGGCCCTCGGCGCGCGCCTTTTCGCGCATCGCGGTCAGTTCCTCCGCCGTCGCGTAGCAGTGATAGGCCTTGCCGCTGGCGAGCAGTTGCTCGGCCACCTCACGGTGCCTTGCGGCGCGGGTGAACTGGTAGATGACGTCGCCGTCCCAATCGAGCTCCAGCCATTTCAGGCCGTCGAGAATGGCGGCAATGGCGGGCTCAGTGGAGCGCTCGCGATCGGTGTCCTCGATCCGCAGCAGCATCTTGCCGCCGAGCTTCTTGGCGTAGAGCCAGTTGAACAGCGCGGTACGGGCGCCTCCGATGTGGAGGAAGCCGGTGGGCGAGGGGGCGAAGCGGGTGACGACGGAATCAGTCATTATCGGGGCGGGCCATATGCATGAGAAGCGGTGGTGTATAGCAGGACCGGTGCATAACTAAAGTCTCGACCAAGACAAGGTAAGCTTTGCGCAAAGCGGGCTTGGCTCGCGGGGACGAATTTGGCAGAAGGGCCAATAATCCCGAACAGGACTTGATTATGACCACAGAACCGGTTGCGGCAGAGGCGGGGCGCGATTTCATCCGCGACATCGTCCAGGCCGACCTCGACTCCAAAAAGCACAGCCGGATCGTGACCCGGTTCCCGCCGGAGCCGAACGGCTATTTGCACATCGGCCACGCCAAGTCGATCGCGCTCAATTTCGGCATCGCGCAGGAGTTCGCCGGGCGCTGTCACTTGCGCTTCGACGACACCAACCCGACCCGGGAAGAGCAGGAATATATCGATTCCATCCAGGCCGACGTGCGCTGGCTCGGCTATGACTGGGGAACCGATCTGTTCTACGCCTCGGATTATTTCGACCGGCTGTACGACTGGGCCGAGGGCCTGATCAAGGCCGGCCACGCCTATGTCGACGACCAGTCGCAGGAGGAGATCCGCGTTAGCAGGGGCACGCTAACCGAGCCCGGCAAGAACAGCCCGTTCCGCGCGCGCTCGGTCGACGAAAATCTCGACCTGTTTCGCCGCATGAAGGCTGGCGAATTCCCGAACGGCGCTCGTGTGCTGCGCGCCAGGATCGACATGGCCTCGGGCAATATCAACCTGCGCGATCCCGTGCTCTATCGCATCCTGCACGCCGAGCATCCGCGCACCGGCACCAAATGGTCGATCTATCCGAGCTACGATTATGCCCACGGCCAGTCGGACGCCATCGAAGGCATCACGCATTCGATCTGCACGCTGGAATTCGAGGACCATCGCCCGCTCTATGAATGGCTGCTGGACAAGCTGCCGGTGCCGTCGAAACCGCGCCAGTACGAAATGGCGCGCCTCAACCTGACCTACACGCTGCTGTCGAAGCGCGTGCTGACCCAGCTCGTGCGCGACGGCCACGTCTCCGGCTGGGACGATCCGCGGATGCCGACGATTGCCGGCATGAAGCGGCGCGGCGTGCCGCCGGCGGCGTTGCGCGAATTCATCAAGCGCATCGGTGTCGCCAAGGCCAACAGCGTGGTCGATGTCGGCATGTTGGAATTCTGCATCCGTGAGCTCCTCAACAAGACCTCGCAGCGGCGGATGGCGGTGTTGCGGCCGCTCAAGGTCGTGATCGAGAACTATCCGGAAGGGCAGACCGAGGAACTGGAAGCCGTCAACCATCCCGACGATCCCTCGGCCGGCAGCCGCAAGATCTCGTTCGGCCGCGAGCTCTATATCGAGCAGGACGATTTCATGGAGAACCCGCCGAAGAAATTCTTCCGGCTGTCGCCGGGCACCGAAGTGCGGCTGCGCTATGCCTACTTCATCAAGTGCCGGGAAGCGATCAAGAACGCCGCCGGCGAGGTGGTCGAACTGCGCTGCACCTACGACCCCGCCACCAGGGGCGGCAACGCGCCTGATGGGCGCAAGGTCAAGGCCACCATGCACTGGCTGTCGGCGGCGCAGTCGGTGCCGGCCGAAATCCGCGTCTACAATCAGCTGTTCGCCAATCCGACGCCGAGCGCGGCAAATTTCGCCGCCGACCTCAATCCGCAGTCGCTGGAAGTGCTGCATGATGCGCGGGTCGAGCCGTCGGTGGCGGCCGATAATTCGAACGAGGTGATGCAATTCGAACGGCAGGGCTATTTCGTGCGCGACAAGGACTCCGCCCCGGGCAAGCCGGTGTTCAACCGCACCATCGGCCTGCGCGATACTTTTGCCAAGGAAGTCGCCAAGAGCTGAACTCGCTGCTGAAGCCTGTTGGAAATCACCCGATGAGCGCGACCGACGACATCGTCTCCGGCATCATGGCGAAATGGGCCGAGAACTTCAGCAGGTTCGACGCTGACGCGCAGGCTTTGCTCTATTCGAAGAACGCGCTGTTCTACGGTTCAAAGCCGGTGCTCTATCGCGGCCGGGACGGCGTAGCGTCTTATTTCAATGGCCTGGCGAAATGGCGCTCACGCGAGGTGACGTTCACCGATGTCGTGACGGTGCCGGCCGGGAATGATGTGATCAATGTGGCCGGCATCGCCAATTTTGTGATCGACGAAGGCGCCACCAACCTCTCGGTCAAGATCACCTGGGTCATCGTCCGTGAGGATGGCGACTGGAAGATCGTCAGCCACCATGTCTCGTCCAGAGGCGTGCTGATCTAGCTGCGGACAAACCGGCTAGCAACCCCGGCAGATGCCGCGAATGGCGCGGGCCATCTGCTCATCATCCCCCGACATCGGCTCGATCGGCTTTGATTGCTCGGCCTCATGGGCATCGCGCGCCTTTTGCCGGGCAGCCCGCGCGACTTCCTGGCGCTGATAGCACGCGTCGCGTTCCTGCTTCGCCCCGATGAAGCGGCATTGTTCGTCCGCAGCACGCGATGGAACGGAGATGGTCACCATCACGGCAAATGAAAAGCAGGCAGCAAGCTTCATGTCTGTTTCTAATCCCGTTCGCGCCGAATCCGCACCGAGTGACTGTACCGTCAGGCGATGTGCATTTCTTCAGGTTTCTGCATCCGTTCTGCTATCGCCGTGGCGATTATATACTTGACACCACAAACCCCAATCCCTAGAATCGCCGCAGTTATTAGGGAATTGACGCCATGTCCTCGACGTTCAACGCACCGCACTTCCAGAGCCCCGAAGCCGCCAGAGAGTATCTGGAAGCCCTTCGCTGGGGCGCTGAGCGCGTTTGCCCGCACTGTGGCACCGTGAACGAGTCATTCGCCACCAAGAAGCCGGGCGTCTATCGCTGCCGTTCCAAGGAGTGCCGCAAAGACTTCAGCGTCACCACCAAGAGCGTCATGGAAAGCAGCCATATCAAGTTAAACGTCTGGCTTCAGGCGTTCTTCCTGATGTCGTCCAGCAAGAAGGGCATTAGCTCCCATCAGCTTCACCGGGCTTTGGGCATCACGTACAAGTCGGCTTGGTTCCTTACCCATCGTATCCGCGAAGCAATGCGCGCTGGCGGCCTGCTTCCCCCAATGGGCAGTGGCGGAAAAACTGTTGAAGTTGACGAAACCTATATCGGACGTTTGCAGGGCCAGCCGAAGCGCAAGGCTGGCGCTGGACACAAGAACACGGTTGTTACTCTCGTTGAGCGCGGCGGTTCTGCCCGCAGCTTCCACGTTGACGGCAACCGCGCTGGCGACATTCTCCCGATCATTCGCGCCAACCTGAGCCGCGAAGCTCGCTTGATGACGGACGAACTGCCCGCTTACAAAGTGGTTGTCGAGCTTGCCGAGATCGGAAGCCACGAAAAGGTCAACCACTCCAAGAAAGAATACGTTCGCGGCGAGATCAGCACTAACACGGTCGAAGGCTACTATTCGATCTTCAAGCGTGGCATGAAAGGCGTCTATCAGCACTGCGCTGAGAAGCACCTGCACCGCTACCTCTCAGAATTCGACTTCCGTTATTCCAATCGGATCGCCTTGGGCGTCACCGATGGGGTACGTGCAGACCTTGCCATCAAGGGTGCGGCTGGCAAGCGTCTGACGTATCGTCAATCTCACTAAGCGCGATTTTTCCCGGTTGGCGCGCCGATTCATTCGCTGGCGCAAGAAGAAATATCCTCCCAAAAAGCCAAAGACTCGATTCGTCAAATACTGGCGGACGCGCTAGGTTGCATTGCTGCCAACAACACAACCTAGGGAGAAATGTTATGGCCGATGGTATGGACCCACAGAAGGTGCAGGCCCTTCAGTCGATAAACCAGACACTCCAGCGCATTTTGCTGGAGTTACAGCAGATAAAAGAGGCGCAACAGCGGGTCGCTGCGAAGTAAGAAAATCATAGAATATATCTGCGCGCGACACGCTAACCAAAGCGTCTTCGCCTATCGAAGCGAACCGCGCAGATAACTCTATTGCTTTAGCCCTCCTAGCATAGGTCATTTGCTGGGTTTCTTTTTCTTCTTTACGGCCTTCTTCGCCTTCAGCGGCTTATGCGGCGTGCTCATTGCGCCCTTAAGTGCAGCCTCAAAGCGGGCCTTCGCCTCTTTGTCTGAATAGTCATCAGGTGATTTCGCCATGTCAGAAGATCCACCAAAAACAGCCCCCCCAATGGGAGGACTTTTTGCAGGGCTTTTCGCGAACGCCAAGCCCTGGTGCTGGGATTGGAAATATAACGCTAACCTGTTTAACCATATGCACGCGCTAGGCGTGATAGCCGCCACCTATAACGACCTAGAAGCACAGTTCTACCGCTTGTTCTGGGTTACTTCCAACCAAATGGAAGTCGCCAAATTGGTTTCTCTAAGCTGAACAACGCCGAGAGAATGGAAGTCGCTTATGTGGCTGCGAATTCGCAGCCCAGCCAATTCAAAGAACCCTACTGCGCCTTCATCAAGGCCTTCGGCTCACTTCATGAAAACCGAAACTTACTTATGCATTCCAGAGCACATAACGCATGGCCCCGCGATGTGTATGTGTCTGACATAACCTTGGCGAAACAGTCAAAGCGGGCACCAGACGAAAACAATTTTATCAGTTTAAATGTCGGCGAGTTGCGAGATGTTGCGAACGATCTAGATGCTTTTGCAACATTTGGCTGGGAACTTTACGTTTGGCGGCTGGCCTTCATCACGGGCGGGAAAATCACCTTCACCGACTCCGAGCCATGGATTCCCACATTGCCAAAAATACCTGCTCCACCACGTAAGCTGACTCTCTCTGCTCAACCAACTCAAGCAAACGATCTGTCCCAGCCTCAATCATAGCCGGGGTCATTTCGATCTCGGGCGCGCCAGCTTCAGGCGCATCGCCTTCCACGTCCGAATCATACATATCGCGTCCTGTGGTGTAAAGTATATAAACGCCATCGCCGTGATGACAGCTTCCGGTAGCCTTGTGGGCCGCAGGGCATCACGGGTAGCGGGATGGTGGAGCAGGGCAATACGCCGGGCAACAGACGAGGCTATGCCGGGACGTGGCCGCCACGTTCGGCAGCGCCGGCCGGTGGCTTTGCGCCGTCCGTGCTCAGCGCGTGGCCGCCGTTCATCGAAACGTTGCGCCAATGGGTCCGCGCCGAAGCCGGCGCCGGCCGGCTGCTACCGTGGGTGCCGGTCGCGTTCGGCACCGGCATCGCGTTTTATTTTGCCGTCGATCATGAGCCGGTGCTATGGGTCGCCGCCGTCGTGGCTGTGGTACTTGGCGCGGTGGCGTTTCTGTTGCGGCGGCAAAAATTCTTTGCCACGGCCGTGATGATCGCTGCGGTCGCGGCGGGGTTTGCGGTAGCGACCTGGAAGACCGCCCGAATTGCACACGGCGTGCTGGCGCGGCCGATGTTCTCGGTGACGCTGTCGGGCTTTGTCGAAACCCGCGACATTCGCGAACGCACCGACCGCTTCGTGCTGCGGGTGGTCACCATGGAAAGCCCGCGCGGAAAGACAAAACTCGAACGCGTGCGGCTGTCGGTGAAGAAGGGAACGGCGCCTGCGGTCGGGAGTTTCGTCGAACTGAAGGCGCGGCTGATGCCGCCGCTGGCGCCGCTGCGGCCGGGCTCTTACGATTTCAGCCGTGACATGTTCTTTTCCGGCATCGGCGCCTCCGGTTTCGCGATGGGCGCGATCAAGACCGCGGAGCCGCCGGCCAGCGGCGGGCTTGGCTTGCGCTATTCGGCCGTGATGCAGGGCTTGCGCGATGCGATCGATGCGCGGATACGCACCGTCCTCGACGGCGACAAGCGCGCGATTGCGACCGCGCTTCTGACCGGCCGCCGCGATGCGATCTCCACGCCCGTCAACGATGCTATGTTCATCTCCGGGCTCGGCCATGTGCTGTCGATCTCGGGCTACCATATGGCCGTCGTCGCCGGCGTGGTGTTCTTTGCGGTGCGGGCGCTGCTGGCGCTGTTTCCGGTACTGACCGCGGGCTATCCGATCAAGAAATGGTCGGCGGCGGCAGCGCTGTTCGCCGCGGCGTTCTATTTGCTGCTGTCGGGCTCAGACGTAGCGACGCAACGGTCGTTCTTCATGACGGCGGTGGTTTTGATCGCAGTCATGGTCGATCGCCGCGCCATCACCTTTCGAACGCTGGCGGTCGCCGCGATGATCGTGCTGACGATCGCGCCGGAAGCACTGGTGCATCCGAGTTTTCAGATGTCGTTTGCGGCGACGCTGGGCCTGGTCGCACTGGTGCAGATCGGCATGCCGCGGCTGTTTGCGACCGCGGAGCATTCCGCGACCGCACGGGTGGCGCTGTGGGGTGGCCGGGAGGTCATGGTGCTGTTGCTGGCCTCGCTGGTGGCGGGGCTCGCGACCACGCCTTACGCGGCGTTTCACTTTCACCGCATCACGCCCTATGGCGTGCTCGCCAATCTCGCGGCGATGCCGGTGGTCTCGGCGGTGGTGATGCCGGCGGGCCTGCTTGGTCTTGCCGCGATGCCGTTCGGCTTCGACGGATTCTTCTGGTGGCTGATGGGTCTCGGCATCGACTGGATGATCTGGGTGACGCAATGGGTGGCGGCGCTGCCTGGCGCGATCGGCCGGGTGGCTGCGTTCGGAATCGGTCCGCTGATCGCGGCCAGCGCGGGGATCATCCTGCTTGGCCTGCTGCGCACGCCGCTGCGCTGGTCGGGTGTGGCGCTGCTGCTGCTGGCGACAATATGGGCGGCGCGCGTGCCGCAGCCGGACATCCTGATTTCGGCCGACGGCCGCCATGTCGGGGTTAGAGGTCAGGACGGACGGCTGCATCTGATGCAGGCCGCCAGAGGCTCCAAGGACCCTTTCCTGGTCAGGGAATGGCTGGCGGCGGATGCCGACGCGCGAACCGCCGCCGACATGTCGCTCACCGAGGCGGTTTCCTGCGACGAGGCCGGCTGCGTGACGCCATCCAGAGGCGGCCTGGTCGCACTGGCGCTGGGGCCGGAGGCGCTGGCGGATGATTGCGAACGCGCGGCGCTGATCGTCACCTACAGGCAGCCGCCCGCCGGGTGCGCCGCTTCGGTGATCGACGCCGAGCGCTTGCGCCGGCAGGGCGCGCTGGCGCTGCGGCGCGGCCGAGAAGGATTTGTCATCGATGCTACCAAGCCCCGAGGCATTGACCGGCCGTGGTCGAGGGCCGTCGCTGATAACGGCGAGACCGATAGCACCACCCTTGCGCCGCGCGTGCCTTCGCCGCGTGCCGTCGATGCCACGCCGGCGGAAGCGGATGTGCAGGCGGAAGAGTAGCGTCAATGCTCGTCGGGCGCCGCAGCGGCCGGCAGTTCGAACGCGCCGAGATGAAATTCTTCCGGCGCATCCGTCTCGGCAGGCAGGTTGACCAGCGTGAACGCCGCCTCGGGATACTGCTGCCAGATCGCAAGATCGTCCGCGCTCACCGTGAGCCAGCCGAACCTGAACATGTAGCGGCCGGGCTCGGTGACGCGTCCGGCTCTTTGCCAGGTGACCTTGTTGACCATGCATCTGCCTCATACTGGGCTCCGCCGGCGGTTTCCGGCGGAGCCTTTTCGCGAAAAATCAGCCGGTAACGATCGACGTCGCCGACGTATTGTCGCTCACCGCGGGGGCGCGCTCGTTGGTGGCCTGCAGCACCGGCAATTGCAGCACGGTGACGTGCTGGCCCTCGCAAAGCTGCGTCACCAGCACGTGGCTGCCGTCGGGAAATTCAATCGCGTCGTGGTGACGATCGGCTACGTCGCGCGCGATCTGGTTGAACTTGCCGACCCGCCAGCCGAGCGTTCGCGTCCAGATCCAGCGGTTGTCGTATTTGACGTCCCGGGTGAACGCGACTTCGGTGCCGGGCAGCATGCAGACTGCCACGGCCGCCTCATTTTCGGAGGCAAAGCCGCGGGTCGACGTGCCGCGGAAGGTGGTGGTGATCAGCGTTTCTCCGACTCTTGCCGGGCGCGACGCAATGGCGTGCAGGCTATAGTCACACATCGGATGGCTCCCTCGTTTGGGATAGCTGACCCGTGTCTCCGGGAGGCACAGGCCTCTATCAGAGTGGACGTTGGCGCGGAGTTTTATCGCCATTCGGGGCAATTCTGCGGCTCCAGCGCCGCGCTTCCATCACAAATGCGCTAACAGGCCATAGTTCCAAAGCGGCGCAACAAAAAGCCCCGGCCGAAGGCCAGGGCTACTCTCGATGCTAACCTGTCATTCCGGGTTCGACGCTTTGCGTCGCCCCGGAATGACAGCCTGTAATCAATACTTCCGGTACAGCCCGATCAGCTTGCCCTGAATCCGCACCCGGTTCGGCGGCAGGATGCGGACCTCGTAGGAGGCGTTGGCGGGCTCCAGCGCGATCGAGGCGCCGCGGCGGCGGAAGCGTTTCAGCGTGGCTTCCTCCTCGTCGATCAAGGCCACCACGATATCGCCGGTGTCGGCGGTCTCGTTGCGCTGGATCAGCGCCATGTCGCCGTCGAGAATGCCGGCATCCACCATGGAATCGCCGCGCACTTCGAGCGCATAATGTTCGCCGGAACCGAGCATGTCCGGCGGTACGCTAATGGTGTGGCTGCGGGTCTGCAGAGCCTCGATCGGCGTGCCGGCGGCGATCCGGCCCATCACGGGGACGGCGACCGGACGGTTGCCGTCGTCCTCGGCGGCGGCGCTGGCGGTGCGGACCCTGCCCAGCGTGCCTTCGATGACGCTTGGCGTGAAGCCGCGGCGGCCATTGCCGTTACCGGCGCCGGTGATCTCGGGCAGTTTGATGACCTCGATGGCGCGGGCGCGGTTGGGCAGGCGGCGGATGAAGCCGCGTTCTTCCAGCGCGGTAATGAGGCGGTGGATCCCGGATTTCGAACGCAGGTCGAGCGCGTCTTTCATCTCGTCGAAGGAGGGCGGCACGCCGGCCTCTTTCAGCCGTTCATTGATGAAACGCAGAAGTTCGTACTGTTTGCGCGTAAGCATCGCGAGCATTCCCCCGGTTGGCAAAGTCGTTCGGTTGCGAGCATTCGGGTCTAGGTGCGGGAGCCTCAAAACTCCCTCTTGTAGACACTAATTCTCGAAACAAATCATGAACGGACACTATATGTTCGATATGTGTTCCGCAACCACTTAATTTCCGGTGAACGCCGGTGGTGGGGGGTTGGCAGCAGCCGTCGCTCAGAGCCTTACTGCGGCAGCCGCAGCAGCTCGCAAGGCGAGCCTTTTGTGGCCGCGGGTGCAAACGGCGGACGTATCACAAGTGCCCGTGCCGCAGCGAGATTCCCAAGCAGCGAGGAGTCCTGATGCGTGACCGGCACGGCGATCAGCGAGCCGTCGGCGCGCTCCTCGAGCCGCGCGCGAAGATAATCCTCGCGCTGGTCGTTGGCGCCGAGATCGGCGCCGAGCAAGGCGGTCTCGCGGGCGTGGTGGACGCTGGCGCGGCCCGACAGCGCCCGAATCAACGGCACCAGAAACAGGTAAGCGCAGACATAGGACGACACCGGATTGCCGGGCAGGCCGATCACCCGCATCGGGCCCAGCCGGCCGTGCATCATCGGCTTGCCCGGCCGCATCGCAATCCGCCAGAACGCCATGGCGACGCCCTCCGCCTCCAGCGACGCCTTGACGAGGTCGTGGTCGCCGACCGAGGCGCCGCCGGTGGTGATCAGGACATCGGCGCCGGAATCGCGGGCGCGCCGGATGCCTTCGGTGGTCGCGGCAACGGTGTCGGCAGCAATGCCGAGGTCGACGGTGTCGGCGCCCTCGGCCCGCGCCAGCGCGCGCAGCGCATAGCCGTTGGAGTAGACGATCTGGCCGGGCCCGGGGATCTGGCCCGGCATCACAAGCTCGTCGCCGGTGGCGAGGACTGCGACCTTGGGCCGGCGGCGTACCGCGAGCTCCGGATAGTTCATGCCGGCGGCGAGCGAGAGATCGCGGTCGGTGAGGCGGCTTCCCGCAGAGAGCAGCACGTCGCCCTCGCGGAAATCGACTCCGGCGGGACGGATGTGCCGTCCGGTTCGGGCGGCCTCCGTGATGGTAATATGATCGCCATCGACCGCCGGATCTTCCTGGATCGTGTCTTCCTGGATGATGACGGCGTCGGAGCCGTCGGGGATCACGCCGCCTGTGAAAATCCGCACCGCTTCGCCGGCACCGACCTTGCGCTCGAACGGGCGGCCGGCCGCGACTTCGCCGATTACCCTCAGCCGCGCCGTGAGATCGGCAGCATCCGCCGCGCGCACCGCATAGCCATCCATCGCCGACATCGCCTGCGGCGGCTGCGTGCGCCGCGCGGCAACGTCGCGCGCCAGCACGCGGTGGTAGGCGCTATCGAGTGCTGCCATTTCCTCGGGCAACGGCTCCGCGCCCGCGAGAATGGCGGCAAGCGCGTCGGCAACCGGCATCAAGGCCACGGCTAAATCCTCTCAGATTCCAAATCTAAATTCCGAGTACAGTGAGAGCCTTTGCCACGTCATCCGTCGATGTCACGTGGACAGCAGCCAGGCCGCGCGCCCGCGCGCCCTCGATGTTGGCGGCGTTGTCGTCGAAGAACAGGATTCGCGAAGCCGGGACACCGATCGCCTTCACCACGTGATCATAGGCCGCCGCCTCGGGTTTCCGAAGCCCGATCGTCGAGGACAGGAATATCTCGCGGAAATGGCCGAGCACATCGGCATAGGCTTTCGAGAAGTGCGCGACATGGGCCGGATTGGTATTGGAGAAAGCGTAGAGCGGTAACTTCCCCTGGGCGCGCGCCAGCGCTGCCGCGATACCCGGCATTTCGCCGGTGAAGATCGCATTCCAGCCGTCGAGGAACTGGTCGTCGGAAATGCCGATGTCAAGCGAGGCGCGCAGGTTCGCGAAGAACGCGGCATCGTCGATCTTGCCGACTTCATGGTGCTTGAAACTGTCGTCAACAACAAAGCGGCTGGCGAGGTCTTTCGGCGCGCAGCCAGCATGACCGGCCCAACTGGCCATCACCTTGTCGAGATCGATATCGAGCACGACGCGGCCGATATCGAACAACAGCACGTCGGCGGAGTGGGGGGCGAGCGGGGACTTCATGGTAGTCGTTTACAAAACTGGACAGGTCCGGGCAACGCCCCGATCCGCGCCTGCCGCCCCTGTTTGGAAAGCTTTCGATTTTTAGGAGCCGGAATTCAGGCGAGCCCTGCTTATCCTCACAATCCAGCGCTTAAGCCGGCACGCGAGCTGTGCTAAGCGTTGAGGAAAGTTTTAGGAGTGGTCGCATGAGCATCTTGAGCCAGGTCATCAGCCGGATTTTGGGCCCCGCCGCCTTGATCGCGGTCGTCATCGTTTCGCCCGCCGCCGCGCAACCCGCTCAAAACATGCAGAAATACGGAGACCCCGACAAGGTCAAGAGCCAGGCGGACATCGCGGCCGAGAAGGAGGCCGAAAAGGCCTATCAGCGCTCACTCGGCAACATTCCGGCGCAGAAAGAATCGGATCCCTGGGGAACCGTGCGCAGCGAAAACGCACCGCCGAAGGCCGCCAAAGCCGCACCTGTAAAACCGAAAGCGAAAACCGCGCAAAGCCAGCCAGCAGCAAAGCCGGCAGACCCGCAAACCAAGCAATAGAAGACACCACCCGGCCTCGCGCCGGGATAGGGATGCCCGGAACCAAGGAAACAAGAAAATGCCGGAAATGCTGCTGTTTTCGCCAATGACGATCCGCGGCCTCGAGTTGCGCAATCGCATCGTGGTGCCGCCGATGCATCAATATTCGGCCGTGAAGGGCTTTCCTACCGACTGGCACCTGATGAACGCCGGCAAGTTCGCTGCCGGCGGCGCCGGGCTTGTGGTGGTGGAGTCGACCAAGGTCGAGCGGCGCGGCTGCGGCACGGTCGGCGACCTCGGCATCTGGGATGACGCCTTTGTCGAACCGCTCAGCCGTCTGGCCAAATTCATCAAGCAGCAAAATTCCACAGCCGGCATCCAGCTCGGCCATTCCGGCCGCAAGGCGCGGGCGACGCGGCCATGGGAAGGCGACCGGCCGCTGCAGCGTTCTCCCGATATCGAGGATTGGGACGCCTGGTCGCCGGTGGCGCCGAGTGCTGTCGCCCATAGCGAGAAATGGCCGGTGCCGAAGGCGCTGGAACGTCACGAGGTGAAGGACCTGGTGCAGGCCTGGGGCCATGCCGCGCGCCGCGCCAACGAGGCCGGCTTCGACGTGCTGGAGCTGCACGGTGCGCACGGCTATCTCGTGCACCAGTTCCTGTCGGAACGCTCCAACCAGCGCACCGACGAATATGGCGGCTCCGAAGCCAACCGGATGCGCTTCATCACCGAGATCACCGAAGCGGTGCGCACCCACTGGCCCGATCACAAACCGTTGTTCGTCCGCCTCTCGGTCGAGGACAATGCCGGCTGGGGACCGGCAGAGAGCGCGCGGCTGGCGAAGACGCTCAAGCCCAAGGGCGTCGACGTCATCGACTGCTCGTCGGGCGGCATCACCGAGGTGGCCCCGATCCTGGGTAAGGAAATCAAATACAGCTATCAGGTGCCGTTATCGGCATATGTGAAGCGCCACGCCGATATCATGACCATGGCGGTCGGGCTCATCATCCATGGCGACCAGGCCGAGCAGATCTTAAGGGATAAGCAGGCCGATCTGATCGCGGTGGGGCGGGAAATCCTCAACAACCCGAACTGGCCGATGGATGCCGCGCTAAAACTCGGTGTCGACGGACCGTTCCGTAACGTTCCGCCGCAATTCGGCTATTGGCTGGGCACCCGGGCCAAGCGCGGTTTTGGAACCCAGCCCTCGACCTGGCAGAACGGCCTGCAGGAAGCCGGCAAGCCTTCTTGAAACGGCAGGTTTTGCCGAGAAAGCGGCCCTCCCGAAAACGCCACCGTAATGCCCCGGTAAGGTCACGGCCTTGTTCCGACCAAAATGCCGTTGTGTGGTCGGGCCCGCCGGATCAGGACGCCGATTCACGGGAATCGTGGCTGTCGATATCGAAGGATCGCTCGTGATGCGCAAGAACATTACCTTTCTGCTGGGTACAGCCACGGGAATTTGTCTGACCCTTCTCGTTGCCGGGCCGCAAGGCACGCATCTGATCGCCGCGGCAAAGGCGGCGGTCGAGTCCAGTTCGGACACCTATTCGAAGCTCAATCTGTTCGGCGACGTCTTCGAGCGGATCCGCACCGACTATGTCGAGAAGCCCGAGGACAGCAAGCTGATGGAAGGCGCCATCAACGGCATGATCTCCGCGCTCGATCCGCATTCGCGCTACATGAATGCGAAGGGCTGGAGCGACATGCAGGAGACCACCCACGGCGAGTTCGGTGGTCTCGGCATTGAAGTCACGATGGAGGACGGCCTCGTCAAAGTGGTGACGCCGATCGACGATACCCCGGCTTCCAAGGCCGGCATCATGTCTGGCGACGTGATCACGCAGATCGACGACGACGCCATTCAGGGGCTGACGCTCGATCAGGCCGTGGTCAAGATGAAGGGACCGGCCGACAGCAAGATCAAACTGAAGATCGTTCGCAAGGGCGCCGACGCGCCGATCGACGTCGCGCTGGTGCGCGAGGTGATCCGGGTCAAGCCGGTGCGCTACCACACCGACGGCGGCGATATCGGCTATATCAGGATCACCAGCTTCAACGAGCAGACCACCGACGGCCTGCGCAAGGCGATCGCGGCGATCTCCAAGGAAATCCCGCAGGACAAGCTTGCGGGCTACGTCGTCGACCTCCGCAACAATCCGGGCGGATTGCTCGACCAGGCGGTCTCGGTGTCGAGCACCTTCATGAACCGGGGCGAGGTGGTCTCGACCCGCGGCCGGACTGCTGAGGAAACCCAGCGCTTCACCGCGCGCGGCGGCGACATCACCAAGGGCAAGCCGTTGGTCGTGCTGATCAACGGCGGATCGGCTTCGGCCTCCGAGATCGTGGCCGGCGCCCTGCACGACCACAAGCGCGCCACGCTGATCGGCACCCGCTCGTTCGGCAAGGGTTCGGTGCAAACCATCATTCCGCTCGGGACCAACAATGGCGCACTGGCGCTGACGACGGCGCGCTACTACACGCCGTCCGGCCGCTCGATCCAGGCCCAGGGCGTCGCCCCCGACGTTGAGGTGATTCAGGACGTGCCGGACGAACTGAAGACCCGCGCCGAGCTGAAGGGCGAGGCATCGATGCGCGGGCATCTCGCCGCCGCCGACGGCACCGAGCAGACCGGTTCGCAATCCTACGTGCCGCCGTCCGAAAAGGACGACAAGGCGCTGACCGCCGCCTTCAACCAGCTCCGCGGCGTCACGGTGAACGCCAACGCGCCGACCGCGGCGAAGCGGCCGGTGCCGAACTAGGGCGGGTAGGGCTCTCGTCATTGCGAGCGAAGCGAAGCAATCCATCGTGCTGCGCGAAGAAAGAATGGATTGCCACGACCGCTTCGCTCCTCGCAATGATGGTACTGGCCGTCGTCACTCGAAGCGGCTACGCCGTGCGCACGACCGGCTTGCGCTTGCGGCTCTTGGGCGCCGCATCCACGCCTTGCCGTTGCACTGTCAGCAGCGGCCGGATGTCTGCCGCGGGTTTTGCCGCGCTGAACAGATAACCCTGCATTTCCGAACAGCCGAGCGCGCGCAGCACTTCGCGCTGCTGTTCGGTCTCGACGCCTTCCGCCGTCGTCGTCATGTGGCGGTCGGCGGCAATGTTGACCACCGCCTGGACGATCGAGGACGAGCCTTCGGGCGAAGCGAGGTCGGCGACGAAGCAGCGGTCGATCTTGATCTTGTCGAACGGAAAGCGTTGCAGATAGCTCAGCGAAGAATAGCCGGTGCCGAAATCGTCGAGCGCGATCCGCACGCCGATGTCGCGAAGCTGGTGCAGGACGGCCAGCGCCGCGTCGTCGTCGCGGATCAGCACCGCTTCGGTGATTTCGAGTTCCAGCCGGCTGGCGGCAAGGTTCGACGCGGCGAGCGCGGCGATCACCTTGAGCGCCAGCGTGCCGCTCTTGAACTGCACCGGCGAGACGTTGACCGCGAGCTTGATATGGTCGGGCCAGGTCGCGGCTTCCATGCAGGCCGTGGTCAGTACCCACTCGCCGAGCTGGTTGATCAGGCCGGTCTCTTCCGCGATCGGGATGAAGTCGGCCGGCGAGATCATGCCGCGCTGCGGATGGCGCCAGCGCAGCAGCGCCTCACAGCCGGTAATGCTGTCGTCCTGCAGGCTCAGACACGGCTGATAATAGACCTCGAAGCCGCCATCGGCGATGGCCTGCCGCAGATCGGTCTCCAGGACGTGGCGCGCCCGTACCTTGGCGTCCATTTCCGGTTCGAAGAAGCGATAAGTGCGGCGGCCGGCGGCTTTGGCCGCGTACATCGCCAGATCGGCGTTCTTCAGGATCTGATCGAGATCGGAACCGTCCTGCGGCGCCTGCGCGATACCGATGCTGGCATCGGTGGTGACCTGATGGCCGAGGCATTCGTAAGGCGCGCGGATCGACTCGAAGATGCGGTGGACGAGGGCAGTGACTTCGGTCGGATCCGCGATCCCGGTCTGGACGATGGCGAACTCGTCGCCGCCGAGCCGTGCCACGAAGTCGGTCTCCCGCACGCAAGCCCTGAGGCTGACCGCGACCGACTTCAGCAGTTCATCGCCGATCATGTGCCCGAGCGAGTCGTTGACGCTCTTGAACTCGTCGATGTCGATATAAAGCACCGCAAGCTGCTGGCCGGGCGAAACGTGAGGTAGCTCGCGCTTGAGCTGTTCGTGGAACAGCGCGCGGTTCGGCAGATCGGTCAGCGCATCGTAATGAGCGAGGTGGGTGATCCGTTCCTCGGCGCGGCGGCGGTCGGTAACGTCCTCGTGGGTCGCCAACCAGCCGCCGTCTGCCGTCGGCTCGTTGACGATCTGGATCGAACGGCCGTCGGGCGTGACGATCACCATCATGTTTCGTTGCGCGATGTCGCGCAGCACCAGCGCCACATAGCGGTCGACGTCGCCGTCGAAGGAGCCGGTCTGCTTGCGGTGCGCAATGACGTCGTGGAAATTGCAGCCGGGCTTGATGACGTCGGCGGACAGGCGGTACATCTCGATATAGCGGTTGTTGCAGATCACGAGACGTTGCGTCGAATCGAACAGCAGGAGGCCCTGCGTCATGTTGTTGACGGCGGTGTCCAGGCGCTGCTTTTCCAGCGTCAGCCGCTGCTGCGACGCGCGGTGCTGCCGCGAGAGCTTGCGTACCACCACGAACAGCAGCGCCGCTATCGCCAGCACCGACAGGCCGGCCACCGAGATCAGGATGGCGATCTGCTCGCGCCAGTCGGCAAGTGCGGCGGAGGTCGTCGTTGCCGCGACGATCACGATCGGAAAATTCGTCAGCGCGCGCGACGCGATCAGCCGGTCCTCGTGGTCGATCGGGCTGGTGAGGCGGGACGTGGTGTGAGGCAGATCGAAGACCGCGAGCTGACTGGCGGCACCGGTCTTGAAGTTCTTGCCGATCATGTCGTCGAGATGGGGATAGCGCGCCAGCAGGGTACCGTCGCGGTGATGCATGGCGATGGCAGCACCGTTTCCGAGCGCGACACTGGCGAAGAATCTCTCGAAATTGGCCGGCTCGATACCGCGGCCGATGACGCCGAGGAATTCGCCGTTCGGCCCGGTGACCTTGCGCGCGATCACCGTGGTCCAGGCGCCGGTGATGCGGCTGTAGACCGGCTCGACCAGCATGGTGGGCGATCGCGGATCGAACTTGAAGATCTTGAAGTAGGTGCGGTCCGCGACGTTGACCGACGGCACCGGCCATGCGGCCGAGCCGTTGATCAGCCTGCCGTCGGCGTCGATGACGTTGATGCCGCCGACATAGGACAAGGCGTCGATCTTCGACTTCAGCATCAGATGGATTTCCTGGGAGGACATCCGACGCTGGTAATTTTCCGCCGTGGCGATTCCGCTGGACCGCATGAAGGCGATCAGGTCGCGCTGCACGACCTCGAAATCCCTGAGTTGCTGGTCGAAATGACGCGCCAGCAACAGCACGGTGTTTTCCAGCTCGCGCTCGCTGTTGCGCAGCGCGCGTTCGCGGAAATTGCCCGCCATCAGGGTGGCACCGATCGCGATCGCGGCAATCAGCAGCACGCCGCCGAGGATCAGCCAGCGGATCGGGCCGCCGCGAGAAACGGACGCAATCTTGAGAAAATGGTTGCCGGTCGAATCCATGGGACGGGGTCGCTGAAGGAAGGAACTCCGGAAACCGAATTCACTCAGCTACCGGCCCGCTGCATTTGTAACGCGGCGAGATGGAGCTGACGTTAGCAAGTCTGGTTAATGAAACGTTAGTCCGGTGGCAGCCGGGTTTCGTTGCAACTGCAGAACGTGCCGCAGCCGATGGCAGTCGACGCTTCGGGGAGCGGTGATTGCCGGTCCGTCGACGAGGTGCGAGAAATTTGCGGAGCAACGTCTATGAAGGCCGACGCGTCATCACTTCGTGTGCGTGGCGGACCTATGCGTTCGCTTCTTGACGACGCCTGCTGTCTGGCCGCCGACGGCCACCGGGACGACCTGGCCGACGCGGGGCGCATGGCCAAGGGTATCGGGATTGCCGGGACCGTTGTTCTGGCAATTGGCGTTTGGATAGTAGAAGGCACAGTAGCCGGGTTCGTAGTTCACCTCCTGCGCCATCGCCGGTACCGCGATCAGCACCAACGCAGTCGTTGCGCCCAAAAGCTTGAACATCGACATTCGGATTGCTCCCTGTGCAGGTCCTGAAAGAAACAACCCCGAACGGCCGGCGCACATTCCTCGTTGTCGTTCTCACACCGGCGTGACCGGGACAGCTCCACCGCCGCGCTCAAAGCCCGGCGCGATAATGTCCGGACTTGCCGCCCTTTTTCTCGACCAGATGAATGCCTTCGATGCGGACGCCGCGTTCGACCGCCTTGATCATGTCGTAGATCGTGAGACACGCCACCGACACCGCCGTCAGCGCCTCCATCTCGACGCCGGTCGGCCCGGTCACCTTGACGGTGGCGCGGACGATGCAACCGGGCAGTTTCTTGTCGGTCGCGATGTCGAGCGTGACCTTCGACAGCGCCAGCGGGTGGCACAGCGGGATCAGGTCCGAGGTGCGCTTCGCCGCCATGATGCCGGCGATGCGGGCGGTACCGAGCACGTCGCCCTTTTTGGCGTTGCCGGAAACGATCAGTTCAAGCGTCGCCTTGCTCATGACGACACGGCCTTCGGCGACTGCGATGCGTTCGGTCGCCGGCTTGGCCGACACGTCGACCATCCGCGCTTCGCCGGAGGCGTCGATATGGGTGAGGGCAGAACCGCCTTTGGACGTCTTGCTCTTGGAAGAAGCCTTATCTCTAGAAGTTTTGCGCGCCATCTTCTAGCGGGTCCCGGTGGCGCGCGGCGCTTCGCTGCGCGCCAGCAGCGTGCGGGTGGCGGCGGCAACGTCGGCCTGCCGCATCAGGCTCTCTCCGACCAGGAAGGTCGACATCCCCACGCGCTCGAGCCGGGCGAGATCGGTGGGGGCAAAGATGCCGCTCTCGCCGACCATCAGCCGGTCGCTCGGGATCAGCGGCGCCAGCGCCTCGCTGGTCGCCAGCGTGGTTTCGAAAGTTCGCAGATTGCGGTTGTTGACGCCAATCATCGGCGAACGAAGTTTTAGCGCGCGGTCAAGCTCGGCGCGGTCGTGGATTTCGATCAGCACGTCCATGCCCAGCGCCATCGTCGCGTCCTCGATGTCTTTGGCGGCTGCATCGTCGAGCGCCGCCATGATGATCAGGATGCAGTCGGCGCCATGAGCGCGGGCTTCCACCACCTGATAGGTGTCGAACATAAAATCCTTGCGCAGCACCGGCAGGCTGGTCGCCGCGCGCGCCGCCACCATGAAATCGAGATGGCCCTGGAAAGAGGGCGTGTCTGTGAGTACCGACAGGCACGCCGCGCCGCCAGCTTCGTAAGCCTTGGCAAGCGCCGGCGGGTCGAAATCGGCGCGAATGAGTCCCTTGGAGGGCGAGGCCTTCTTCACTTCGGCGATCAGCGCGTAGTCGCCGCGGGCGAGTTTTTCGCGGATCCCGCGCACGAAACCGCGTGGCGGCGATGCGGTTTTGGCGCGGGCCTCGACCTCGGCCAGCGGATGCGCGCGCTTGGCGGCGGCGATTTCCTCGCGCTTGTAGGCCTCGATCTTGGTCAGGATGTCGGACATGTCAGGCGCTCCCGCGGTCAGCCGTTGGAAACCGCGATCAGATGTTTGAGCCGTGCGGCTGCCGCGCCGCTGTCGAGCGATTGGGTGCCTTGCGCGACGCCGTCCTTCAAATCCCTGGCGCGGCCGGCGACGATCAGCGCGGCTGCGGCATTCAGCAGCGCGACGTCGCGATAGGCGCTCGGCTTGCCATCGAGCACGCTTTGCAGCGCCACCGCGTTGGCATCTGCGTCGCCGCCTTTCAGCGCTTCGCCGCCGACACGGGTAAGCCCCGCATCTTCCGGCGTCACTTCAAAAGTGCGGATCTCGCCGTTCTCGAGGCTGGCGACAAAACTCGGCCCGGTGAGGGTGATTTCGTCGAGCCCGTCGGAACCGTGCACCACCCAGACGGACTCGGAGCCGAGATTCTTCAGCACCTGCGCCAGCGGCTGCACCCAATGCCTCGAGAACACGCCGACCATCTGCCGCTTGACGCCAGCCGGGTTGGACAACGGTCCGAGCAGGTTGAAGATGGTGCGGGTAGCGAGTTCGACCCGGGTCGGGCCGACGTTCTTCATGGCGGGATGATGCGACGGCGCGAACATGAAGCCGATGCCGGCCTCGTGCACACAGCGGCCGACCTGATCGGGTGTGAGGTCGATCTTGACGCCGAGCGAGGCCAGCACGTCGGCGGAGCCCGAACGCGACGACAGCGCGCGGTTGCCGTGCTTGGCGACCGGCACGCCGGCGCCTGCGACAATGAAGGAAGCGCAGGTCGAGACGTTGACCGAACCGGAGCCGTCGCCGCCGGTGCCGACCACGTCGACGGCGTCCGCAGGCGCCGTGACCCGCAGCATCTTGCTACGCATTGCGGATACCGCGCCGGTGATCTCGTCGACGGTTTCGCCGCGTACCCGCAGCGCCATCAGCAATCCGCCCATCTGCGAGGGCGTCGCCTCGCCGGACATCATGCTGTCGAAGGCGGAGGCCGCCTCGTCGCGCGACAGCGTCGCGCCGGTCGCGACTTTTCCGATGATAGATTTGAGGTCGTCCATCGAAGGCCTTCAGGATTGCACGTGCTTGCAGGAGTGCGCTTGCTTTCAGGCAAGTGCTTGCAGGATTGCGTCAGTTGTTGGCGCCCGTCACCTGCGCGAAGGCAGACTGATTGATCGAGGTGCCGATTTCGGTTTCGATTTTGGTGACGTATTGCGCGACCTGTTCATCGGTCAGTCCGCGCTGCAGCGTCTCCTTCATCTTCTTCATCTCGTCGGAATTGGCATCGACCTGCGGCACGTTGATGTCGGTGACGCGGAATACGATCCAGGCGCTGCCGCCGGCATCCGGCGTTTGGCCGATGCCGTCCTTGGCCGTGCGGAACGCGGCGGTGATGACGGACGAGGGGACGCCGGTTAGCGAGGCGTCACGGCGAAAACCCGTCGCGGTCTCGACCTTGGATCCGATCGCCGAAGCTTCCGCAGCCAGCGTGCCGCCTTGCTCGAGCTTCTGCGCCATCTCGGTCGCCTTGGCGCGCAGCTTGACCGAGATCTGGTCCTCGCGCCATTTCGCCTCGACCTGGTCCTTGACCTCGTCGAGTGGGCGCTCGCGCGACGGCGTGATCCCGAGCACGTCGTACCAGACAAAGCCGCCGCGGAACTGGATCGGATCGTTGTCGACGCCGACGTCGCTGTTGAAAGCCTGCGAGATCACGTCGAGGCCCTGCGGGATGTTGCTGACGGGCTGGCCCGAGGGGAGGCGGCCGGAGCGATCGACCGCGTCGATCGTCACGGCGGTCAGTCCGAGCTTCTGCGAGGCTTCGACCACGTTGGAGCCGCCGCTGCGCTCGTCTTCCATCTTGTTCTGGATTTCGGTGACCTTGGCGCGGGCGCGCTCGGTCGCGAGTTCCTTCTTCACCTGGCCGGCGACGCTCTCATAGGTCGGCGTCACGCCCGGTTCGATCTTGCCGATCTTGACCAGCGCCACGCCGAACTGGCCCTTGACCGGCTCGCTGATGTCGCCCGAGGGCAGCGCAAACGCCGCGTCCGCGATCGCGGGATCGATGATCGCCGATTTCGTGATCAGGCCGAGGTCGACGTCGGTCAGATTGAGATTGCGTTCCTTGGCGAGGTCGTCGAACGACAGCCCGCCGGTGATGCGACCGCGCGCCGTCAGTGCTTCCTCGGCATTGGGAAACACCATCTGCGACACTTCGCGCTTCTCCGGCGTGCCGATCTTGTCGCGTCGCTGTTCGAAGACCTTTTTGGCGTCCTCGTCGGAGACGTCGGTCCACTTGCCGATCTCTTCGGGATTGATCACGACAAAGGCGAGCTTGCGGTATTCGGGCGCGCGGAACTGGGTCTTGTGGTCCTCGAAATAGGCGGCCAGCGCCTCGGGCGAGGCCGCCTCGATGGTGCCCGCCTGCGCGGCGTCGAGCTTGAGATAGTCGATCGAGCGCTGCTCGTTCTGGAACCGGGTCAACGCGTCGACCATCAGCTTCGGCGGCTCGAGACCGGCCGAAATGGTACCGGCGATCTGGCGCCGCAGGCCGACGCGGCGCTGCTCGGCGAGATAGCGTTGCTCGGTGTAGCCGAACTGCCGGATCGCACCTTGAAAGCGCGCCGGATCGAACTGGCCATTCAAGCCCTTGAAATTGGGATCCGAGTAGATCGTCCGCATGGTTTCTTCCTGGGACTGGCCGAGCCCCATGCGTCGCGCTTCCTCGTCGAGGGCGGCTTCGGCGATGGTCTGCTGCAGCACCTGACGATCAAGCCCGAAGGCGCGGGCCTGGTCCATGGTCAGCGGACGGCCGAAACTGCGGCCGAGCTGCTGCAGCTTGTCGGTGTAGATCTGGCGGAATTGCTCGATCGAAATCTCGGTCTTGCCGACCTTGGCCAACGACGACTGTCCGAAGCCCTTGAAAATGTCGGCGATGCCCCAGACTGCGAAACTGAGTATCAAGACGCCCATCACGACGCTCATGACGGCCTTGCCGAGCCAGTTTGATGAGGCCTTGCGTATTCCTCGAAGCATGGGTCCAA
>JBBRSX010000093.1:0-24685 GCA_038244925.1 Hyphomicrobiales bacterium
CCCATCCCTCAAGCGCGTTGCAAAGTACGGGTCGTCAGGCGGTGAAAAGCCGAAGGCAATCCTGTGCGCCTTGTCGGAGCAGAGGTGCGGACGCATCAATCGGGTCAAAAAACCGTACCCTCACGAATAGGACGGGCTAGACCGTCGTCCTGAAGTGGCCGTTACGCAGGAATGACGAGCAGACGATAGATGAGCGACCAGGCGAAACGCAAAATCCTTGTCCTCGGCGCTTCAGGCCTGATCGGACGATTCGTCACCGACGATTTGCGCCTGCGCGGTATTCAAGTGTTCGGCGTCGCGCGGCACTTTTCGCCGTCGCAGAAAACAAGCGCTTCCGATCTCGAACTGCCGGTCATGTCGATGAATGCGGCAGCGCTGGCGCGGCTGATCCGCGAGCGTGAGATCGACATGGTGGTCAATTGTCTCGGCGTGCTGCAGGACGGTCCGGGCAGCGACACCAGCGCCGTGCATTGCGATTCCGTCACGCGTCTGCTGGCCGCTATCCGCGACGCAGGCCGGCCGGTGCGCCTGGTTCATATCTCGATCCCCGGCGTCGCCAACGAAGATCGCACCGCTTTCAGCCAGACCAAGCGCGCGGCCGAAAGATTGATCGCGGCCTCGGGCGTCGTTCACGCGATCCTGCGGCCGGGTTTTGTCGTGGCGCCGGCGGCCTATGGCGGCAGCGCGATGCTGCGGGCGCTGGCGGCATTTCCGATTGATCTGCCGGCGCGTGAATCGGCGACGCCGTTTCGGCCGGTCGCGGTGGAGGATATCGCGGCGACCATTGCATGGCTCGCCGGCACCGATATCGATGACGTCACGGTCCGTGCCGTGACCTGGGATCTGATGCAGCCGCAGCCTGTCACGCGTTCCGGCGTCATCGATCAATTCCGCTGGTCGTTCGGCACAGCAGGCCTGCGACGGATCACGCTGCCGGCCTTCCTGATCGATCTTGGCGCTGTTCTCGGCGACCTCGCCAATCGTTTGGGCTGGATGCCGCCGATGCGCTCGACCGCGATCGCCGAATTGCGGCGCGGCGTCAACGGCGATCCCGCAGGCTGGATGACCGCCACCGGCATCGTGCCCAAAACCATCGTGCAAGCGGTGGGAGGGCATGCCGCCAGCATTCAGGACAAATGGTTCGCGCGGCTGTTTCTGGTGAAGGCGTTGGTGATCGCGAGCCTCGCGCTGTTCTGGACCGTATCCGGCTTCATCGCGCTGTTCATTTCCTATTCGGCCGCCACCGGCATTTTGAACTCGCACGGCTTTCCGCCATCGCTCGTTGAACCTATTACCGTGCTGACCAGCCTTATGGACCTGAGCATCGGTGTTTTGATTGCCTTCCGCCGTACCTGCGCGATCGGACTGATCTGGGGCATCATCGCCTCGCTGGGCTATATGGTCGGCGCCGCAATCCTGACGCCGGACCTCTGGATCGAGCCGCTCGGCGCGCTGGTCAAGACCGGGCCCGCGATCGTGCTGATGCTGGTGGCGCTGCTTACGCTCGACAACAGGTAAGCGCTCAATGACTCCATGGCCCGATGACGACGTGATCCTGTACGACGGCGTCTGCATTTTCTGTTCGCGCTGGATACGCTTCGTCGCCACCCGCGATACCGCGTGCCGATTTCGGTTCACGCCGATCCAGTCGCCTTACGGCATGCGGTTGGCGCAAGCCTTCGGTATCGACCCCGATGACCCTGATACCAACGCCGTGGTGCACGGCGGCGTCGCATATTTCAAATCCGACGCCGCGCTGACGGTGCTGGGTGCATTGCCGGGATGGGGCTGGACGTGCGCGCTTCGTGCAATCCCAAAACCGTTGCGCGACGCCGTTTACAGCCTCGTCGCGCGCAACCGCTACCGCATTTTCGGAAAGTATCAGGAATGCTTTATCCCGGATGCCGAGATGCGGGCGCGGGTAATGGAGCAGGACCGATGAGCAGGAGGTCGCCATGAGCCGATCGGTACACGTTCCCAGCGGAATTTTTGACAGCCGCCCGTATGGGTTCGCCCAGGTAGCGATCATCTCGATGCCCTCCGGCGACGCGATATTTGTTTCCGGTCAGGTCGCGTGGGACGCGGACCGAAACATCGTCGGTATCGGCGACGTCGGTCGCCAGCTTCGTAAGAGCCTGGAAAATCTGGCCACCGCACTGGCATCGGTTGGTGCAAAACTCGACGACGTCGGCGCGTTACGGCTCTACATCAAGCAGAGCCACATCCTTGATGGTAAAGCCATCAGTGACGTTCTCAAGGATGTGTTCGGCGACAATCCGCCCAGTGCGAGCTGGATTGGAGTGTCAAGCCTCGCCAACGAAGAATTCCTCATCGAGGTGGAGCCCTCGATGGTCTTTCTCCCGCGAACATAACGGTCAGGCGTTCGAAGGTATTTTTCTCTCAGGGGAATGCATGGCATGAGCGGTACCGTTGCCCATCCAAAATCACACGTCCCTGCCGGTGAGGACTTTCTGCTGCTGCCGCCGACGGCACAGGCCTACGCCTATCGCAATGTGGATCGGATGTTCGCCACGCGGCCGATCCGCCGCGGCAAGCCGGTTCTGCAATTGGGACGCGGTCAGGAGATTGCGCCCCGGTATCAGGCTGGCCCAAGGACCCATTCAGGTACGCATGATGTCGACGGCTACATCGATCGCGCCAACGTCGCGGGGCTGCTCGTCATCAAGAACGAGCAGATCGTGCTGGAGCGCTATTCTCTGGGGCTGGAAGAGAACATCCGCTGGTCGTCGATGTCGATGATCAAGTCGCTGACCTCGACGCTGGTCGGCGCCGCCCTGCAGCAGGGCGCGATATCAGGCCTCGACGACGCGGTTTCGAAATATATCCCGGCGCTGCGCGGCTGCGCCTACGACGCGGTCACGGTTCGCAGTCTGCTCACGATGTCGTCCGGCGTGCGCTGGAACGAGGACTACACCGACCGGAACTCCGACGTGAATCGCTACAGCAAATCGCTCGGCGACAAGATCCCCGGCGGTGTCTTGGCGCTGATGCGGGGCCTGAAGGCCGAGCACGCGCCCGGGAGCCACTTCAACTACAACACCGGCGATACCTATGTGCTTGGCTGCCTGATCTCGGCGGCGACCGGAAAAAAGCTCGCCGACTACATGTCGGAGACGATCTGGTCGCCGCTGGGCATGGAATTCGACGCATTCTACACGCTGGAATCCGACGACGGCCAGGAGATCGGCGGCAGCCGCGCCGGGATCGCGCTACGCGACTTCGGCCGCTTCGGCGTCTTTTTGCTGCGAAACGGCATGATCGACAGCGTGCCGGTTCTTCCTCCCGACTGGATCGAAAGTGCAGGCCACCGTTCGTTCGCCTTCGATTCCGAAACCAACCGCTACGGCGCGACCGGCTACGGTTACAGCTGGTGGATCGATCCTGACGATTCCATGGTCGCCGTCGGCTTCGCCGGCCAGTCGCTCTACGTGAACCGCAAGGCCGGCGTCGTGATCGTCACGCTGTCGTGCCAGCCGCAACCGCCTTATGCGGCGAGCTATAGTGTCGATCTGAAAGCGGAATATCACGCGTTCAAGAATGCGGTGCTGGCGGAATTGCCATGAAGATAGAGGCGAGCCGGCGCCGACCAGTGATTAGTTACGAGAATGACGCTTCATAACTTAGCGGCGAGAGATGGACAAAGTTCTCCAGCGGTGGTGCCAACTCAAACATTCTGGGGCGCATGGAGAAATCGAAAACACGGCAGAGACGAAAGGCCTCGGGCCGTTCGGATGAAAATGAGAGTTCATTTCTTGTGATATAGAACGGTGTAGTGTCCGAGCCGACCGTCGTCTTGACTTCTAGAAACCGCTCTTTGCCTTTTGCATCGAAGGAAAGAATGTCGTAGCCAGCTCCGTCGCCGTCTTCCTCGGAAACCCATCGGATTTTTCTTGCAAGGTCAGGCCGATCATTCGCTTCGAGCTTCTGCCGCTCGAAATGCAATACCAGTTCTTCACCATCGCGCCCGAGCTTTCGATTCCGGAAGTCACGCTCTACGGGATTAAATTTGCGGACGAGGCGTTCGATATCCTCACTGCGAGGAGTGACCGGAAGTAGCGTAGGTGGTCGCTCGACGAATAGTCCAGCTCGTTCCGAAAAGCCGCTAACCGTTCGTTCTGGGTGGAGCACGGCAGGATTTCGCGAGACATGACGCTCGACCGCATCAATGATTGCCGTTTGAAAGTTTTGCGCGGGAAAATAGCCCTTGATCGGCTGCACTCCAAGTATGTCAAGAACGGCAGATATATTGCGGTGCTTGAATTCAATGGATGCTTTGGTCCGATCGATTTTGCTTCGGAGGGCGCGATTATGCTCTGCCTTGTTGAACGAGGCCCCTGCGGCCTCATTGCGGAGCATAGAAAAATAGTCGGCGACTATGAGGTCAAGTTCCTCGCTGGTCCAATTCCGACGCTCGTTCGGGTCGTCCGATAAAGACAAGGTACTACCTGCTTCGCGCTCGTGGCAAATAGATCGTCACGGGATCTAGGTCATACTTGTTGCCGTACCACTCTACAAACTCGAACGCAGCTTCGTTCGACTGCCAGTGCTCGATCAGATAGTCCTCGTCGAAGCCGGCATCCTCTATCGTTATGCAGTAAGTCTCCTGAAGGCGTTCGTCGACCGCATTACGCCAGTCAATATAAGGCGTTCTTGCCGTGGCAGATTCCATCGGACTCTCCGCGCATACGATTCATGATGCAATGATAGATTGTCGGATAGAGCCCGGCAATGCCAAAGGCAGGTGCACAGGGTCAGCCCTTCGTGTGCGGAGCCAAAATCTCCCCCGCCGCCCGTTCGCCTGAATCCCTTGCCCCATGCGCGGTCGAGAAAAATCCCGGCGAGGTCGCCTCGCCCGCAAAGAACAGCCGCCCATCCACGGGTGCGGCCAACACCGCGCGCTTGTCGGCGTGGCCGGGCAGCGCGTGCGAATAAGAGCCGCGCGCGAAGGGGTCGTGGGCCCAGCGCGATTCCGCCAGCGGCTTCAGCTTGCGGCGGAAGTCGTTGCCGAGAAAGGCTGTGATCTCGTCGATGCTTTGTGCGGCGATGGCGCCCGGGCCGGCATCTTCCAGTACTTGCGCAAAACGGCCGCCGAAAAAACCTTCGATGCAGGGCTGGCCGAACGGGCGGATGTGATAGGTGCCCATTTCGGTGCGCATGGTGGCGCCGCGTAGATTGCCCTCGACCGGCAAGGCGTCGGGTTCATCGAGCGCCAGCGTGACCTTGTCGGCGAGGCCGAGCGGCAGGCCCCGCGCGGCGTCGACTTTTACAGGTAACGGCGGGTGAAAGCGGATCGCCTCGTCGGCGATCAGGTTGGTCGGCACGGTGACGATCACCTTGCCGGCGGTCAGTGTGCCCTGTGAGGTCTCGATCCGAATGCGCTGACCGGAATGATCGATCAGCGTCACCTCGCAATTGAGCGCGAGCGGGCATGACGCGCCATAGGCCGCCACCAGCGCGCCATAGCCGTGGCGGATGCGCCAGTTGATCTCGGTGTCCTCATAGGCGTCCATGTCTGATATCGAGACCTGGTCCAGTTCGCAGCCGTTGATGTATGTCGAGATCGCATCGATCATCGGGTTCCAGCGATTGCCGGGCTCGAGACAGAGATTGGCGGCGCTGTCGCGGCCGATTCTCCGGGCCTGTTTCGCGGCTTGCTCGGCACGATCATAGAAAGCGTCGAGCGCGCGGATGAAGTCGTCGCGCTCGTCTTTCGGAAACGCTTTGCCGTGCGCGCGTTCGCGCCACGGCGGCAGGGCCTTGTTGATTTCGAAATTCAGCTGGCCGGCGATTCCGGCGAATGAGTTTTCGTCCGCCGAATGCAGCCAGCCGCAACCGAGATCGAAGGTGACGTCGGGCGAAGCCATGATGGTGTGGGCACGGCCGCCGACGCGGTCGCGTGCTTCCAGCAGGATCGTGGAAAGACCGGAATCTTTCAGGGCGTTCGCGGCGCCGAGGCCTGCGGCGCCGGCGCCGATGATGGCGACATCGACTGAGGAGGGGAGGGACATTACGTCTTCTTCATCGTCATATCCGCGCTAAAGCGCGAAGCGCGTCTTCATGTACCTTGCCAGTATCGGAAACGAAAATGGCCGGGACAAGCCCGGCCATGACAGTTTTCGCTATGCAAAAGGGAAGGTCGAAGGCCTACGCCACCTTGGACTTTTCCGCGCGCTTGCGGTCGGTGGCGTCCAGGAACTTCTTGCGCAGCCGGATCGACTTCGGGGTGATCTCGACCAGTTCGTCTTCCTCGATATAGGCCAGCGCCTTTTCCAGGGTCATGCGGATCGGCGGCGTCAGGCGCACCGCTTCGTCCTTCGACGTGGTACGGATGTTGGTGAGCTGCTTGCCCTTGAGGATGTTGATCTCGAGGTCGTTGTCGCGGGTGTGCTCGCCGACGATCATGCCCTTGTAGACCTTGCAGCCCGGCTCGATCATCATCGGGCCGCGGTCTTCCAGCTTGAACATGGCGTAAGCGACGGCTTCGCCCTGGTCGTTGGAGATCAGCACGCCGTTGCGGCGGCCCTGGATGTCGCCCTTGTAGGGCAGGTAGTTGTGGAACAGGCGGTTCATGATCGCCGTGCCCTTGGTGTCGGTCATCAGGTCACCCTGGTAACCGATCAGGCCGCGGGTCGGCGCGTAGAACACCAGACGAAGGCGGTTGCCGCCGGACGGGCGCATCTCGATCATCTCGGCCTTGCGCTCGCTCATCTTCTGCACGACCACGCCGGAGAATTCCTCGTCGACGTCGATCACGACTTCCTCGACCGGTTCCAGCAGGGTGCCGTTCTCGTCCTTGGTCAGCACCACGCGCGGGCGCGACACCGACAGTTCGAAACCTTCTCGGCGCATGGTCTCGATCAGGATCGCGAGCTGCAATTCGCCGCGGCCCGACACTTCCATGGCATCGCGGTCCTGCGATTCGACGACGCGGAGCGCGACGTTGCCCTCGGCCTCGCGCAGCAGGCGGTCGCGGATCAGGCGGCTGGTGACCTTGTCGCCTTCAGTGCCGGCGAGCGGCGAGTTGTTGACGATGAACGACATCGACACCGTCGGCGGATCGATCGGCTGCGCCTGGATCGGCGTTTCGACGCTCGGATCGCAGAAGGTGTCGGCGACGGTGCCCTTGGGCAGGCCTGCGATCGCGACGATGTCGCCGGCTTCAGCCAGTTCGACCGGCTGCCGTTCGAGACCGCGGAACGCCAGGATCTTGGTGATGCGGCCGGTTTCGACCACCTTGCCGTCGCGCGACAGCACCTTCACCGCCTGGTTCGGCTTGACCGAGCCGGACGCGATGCGGCCGGTGATGATGCGGCCAAGATAAGGGTTGGCCTCGAGGATGGTGCCGAGCAGCCGGAATGGGCCTTCCTCGACCACCGGCGGCGCCACGTGCTTGATCACGAGGTCGAACAGCGGCTTCATGCCGTCCTCATGGGAGGCCTCCGGGGTGGTCCCCATCCAGCCGTTCTTGCCGGAGCCGTAGAGGATCGGGAAATCGAGCTGGTCGTCGGTGGCGTCGAGCGCGGCGAACAGGTCGAACACCTCGTTCACGACTTCGGTGATGCGGGCGTCCGGACGGTCCACCTTGTTGATGGCGACGATCGGCTTCAGGCCGAGCTTGAGCGCCTTGCCGACCACGAATTTGGTCTGCGGCATCGGGCCTTCGGCGGCGTCGACCAGCACGATCACGCCGTCGACCATCGACAGGATGCGCTCGACCTCACCGCCGAAATCGGCGTGGCCGGGGGTGTCGACAATGTTGATCTGGGTGTCTTGCCACTGCACCGACGTGCACTTGGCCAGAATGGTGATGCCGCGCTCGCGCTCCAGATCGTTGGAGTCCATCGCGCGCTCGACCTGACGTTGGTTGTCGCGATAGGTGCCGGATTGCTGCAGCAGCTTGTCGACCAGGGTGGTTTTGCCGTGGTCGACGTGGGCGATGATGGCGATGTTGCGAAGCTTCATGATTCTCTTCTGCATCAGGACATAGGCTGGAGCGCGATCTCACCGGAAAACCGGGACCCACTTTTCCGGATCGCGCTCAAAGCCTGAATTGCGAAAAGGGGCCCCTGGCCCCAAAAAGGAAGCCCGGCCAAAAGGACCGGGCAAACCCTATGCGTTGCGCCGCAATATATTCAGAAAACGCGAAAAAACAAGGGTTTATTGGCCGGCTGGTTAGCTGTTTTCAGCATGGCAGCGGCTAATTGCCTTTGTCGGGGTCAGGATAGACCCCCCGCAGGACCTCCTCGAAATGGGTCTTCACGGCCTCGTTGCAAAGACAGGAGCGTACCCGCAGCGCCTCGGGGTTGCGGACCAGGATCGAGCCGCGTCGGGTCTCCAGCACCCCCTCCGCCTTGAAGGTCTGGATTACCCGGCTGGTATAGGAGCGGCCGACCCCCAGCAGGGTCGCGAGCTGTTCGTGGGTCAGTGGCACGATATCGTCGCCGTCGGTGCGTTCCATCGCCGAAATGATCCATTTCGCGGTCCGCTGCTCGATCGAATGGATGGCGTTGCAGGCGGTGGACTGGAAAATCTGGGCCAGCATGCAGTCGGCATAGCGGGCAAACACGTTGCTCAGCGTGCGCGAGGCCGATTTGGCCGCATCCAGCTTGGCGACCGGCAGCCGCACGAAGGGACCGGCGAATTTGACCATGATGCGGGTGTAGGCCGGCAGATAGCCTTGGCTGACAATGCCGCCGACCGCGCCCTCCCGGCCGATCAGGATGGTTTCGACGTCGCGGCCGTCCTCGTTGGGAACCATGTAGGACACGAGACTCGGCCCGCAGGGGAAATGCACGATCTCGACGTCGTCGCCGGGGCTGTAGAGCAGGTCGTTGGGCCCGGCGTCGGTCGCGACCAGATGCGGCGCGATCAGCCCAAAATCGGCGCTGTTCAACCGGCGCAGCAGATTGTTGAACGGCCGCTCGCCGGCCGCCTCGGTTGGTCGCGTCAGCATGGAAATCCCCGTTGCCCGTGCCGGGACAATAATCGGCTTGCCGCCGATGGTATGTTCACTAGTGAACAGACTCTCTAACCGCGATGTGGTGGTTTCAGTTCCGGAACCTGCGGCGCGCTTCTCCCGAGGCGCCGGTCATCGGGTACCCCTTCGGGCTGCAGCCGAGGCGTCAAATGCTGAACCTGTCATCTGGCACGACCATGGAACCCGCCTTTTTCGACGGTATGCCCGGCGACGTGTTGATCGTCGAGGATGACCCGATCATCGCCCTCGACTTCGAGGACACGCTGCTGGGATTCGGGGTGAAGACGGTGCGCACCGCACCGAGCGTGGCCCGCGCGCTCGCCTTGATCGAGCAGCGGCCGCCGGAATTTGGGCTGCTCGACGTCGGACTGATTCGCGAAAAGAGTTTTGCGGTCGCCGAGCGGCTGCAGGCGCTGAAGATTCCGTTCGCCTTCGTCACCGGCTATAGCGGCGACGCCAGGCTGCCTGCTGAATTCGCCAAACGTCCGCGATTGCCAAAACCCTATTCGACCGACGCGCTCAGGGCCTTGTTGATCAAGCGCTGAGCGCGCTCGCGCGGCGCGCTTCTAAATCGGCTTCGGATCCAGCGTCGTCGACCACAGTGCGACGTCGGCGCGGTCGCGCAGGGTCACCGTCATCTGGCCGCTGGCGCCCTCGATCTTGACGTGGCCGAAGAACTGCATGCCGGCGGACGGCGGCAGGTTCTGCTTGTCGAGCCCCGGCGCCTTGATGAACCTCACTTCGGGCCCGAAGGTGTTGTCGAGTTCGTTGGGGCCGAACGTGCCGGCGTGCAGCGGGCCGGATACGAATTCCCAGAACGGATCGAATTCCTGGAACTGGGCCTTGTCGGGGTTGTAGTAATGCGCGGCGGCGTAATGCACGTCCGCGGTCAGCCACACCGTATTGACGATCCCCGCCGTCTTGATGAAGCGCAGGATGTCGGCGATCTCCAGTTCGCGTCCGCGCGGCGGACCATCGCCTTGCGCGAAGGCTTCCGAACCTTTTTTGTTGGCCGCATCGTCATAGACGATGATGGAGAGCGGCATGTCGGATGCGATCACCTTCCAGGTCGCGCGCGAATTCAAAAGCGCGCGCTTCAGCCACGCGAGTTGTTCCGGTCCTATGAAATAGCTGTCGGGGCCGTAACTGGTCTGCAGGTTCGGACCGTTGGCTCCGCGATAGCTGCGCTCGTCCAGCATGAAGACGTCGAGATGCGGGCCGTAATTGAGCGTGCGATAAACCCGGCCAGGCTCGACGATGCTTTCGCGCAACGGATACATTTCGTGGAAGGCGCGGGCCGCGCGCGCGGCGAGCACGGTGATGTCGCGCTCCTTGTAGGCGGCGGGGAGCTGCTTCGAGAGCGACCAGTTGTTGGTGACTTCGTGGTCGTCCCACTGCACGAAAACCGGCACCTCGGCGTTGAAGGCGCGGACATTGTCGTCCATGAAATTGTATTAGTGGGCGGCGCGATATTCGTCGAGCGTCTCGGCGACTTTTGCTTTTTCCGGGATCGTCACGTTCTTCCAGAGCTTGCCGTCGGCTAGCTTGACCTCGGCCGGGATCACGCCGTCGGCATAGATGGTGTCGCCGGAATGCAGCAGAAAGTCCGGGCGATGCTTGCGCATGGTGGCAAAGGTGAACATGCCGCCGTCATCCGGATTGATGCCCCAGCCCTGTCCGGCGACGTCGCCGCCCCAGACGAAGCTGACGTCGCGGCGATCGGCCGGCGCGGTACGGAAGCGCCCGACCACCGGCTCGCTCTGGATATCGATGTGGGAAAGGTCGCGGAAGCGAACGCGATAGAAGATGTCCTGCCCCGCGGGGAGGTTTTCCAGCAGCATCTTGGCGGTGAAATCGCTTTCGGGAAGGGCTGCGATCGGCGGCAGCGCCCGTGCCTTGGCAAAGGATTCGGTGGTGGCGACCTCGACCATCATTTGCGACGGCCGGTCGGCGCGCGCCCAGACCACGCCGCCATCGGCGCCGACGTCGCCGGATTGCACGCCATGGGTGATCAGCGGCCGGTCGGCGGCGCGGCTGAGATAGGGCATCGCAAAGGCGCCGATGGCGCCGGAAGCCGCGGTGGAAAGCAGGCGGCGCCGGGAAATGCGGATCGTCATGCGGACCCCTTGTTGAGGCTTGGTCATTCCGGGGCGATGCGTCAGCATCGAACCCGGAATCTCGAGATTCCGGGCCTGGTCTTTCGGACCATCCCGGAATGACGAGAACATCCTGGAACGCGAATGCTATAGGAAAATTCCGTGACGGCCCGATTACAGAAACAGGGCGCTCAGGCGGTGCCGGCGGAGCGGAATTGCGCGCTCGTCCGGTGCAGGTTTTGCGGCATGCTCATCAACAGCGCCTTGCGGTCGGCCACGGCGTTGTGAAACTGCTCGATCGCGATATTGAAGGCGGTCAGCGTGCCGTCCTCGATTGTGCCGTGTTCGAAGAAGAGAAGCGTATCGCGCAGAATGGCGTCGGCTTCCGATTGCATCTGGTCGAGTTCGTGCATGGAATCGCAGGTCCGGGCGGCGGTGAGCATGTCGAGCAGCCGGTCGCGCTGCGAGGTGTTGACGTTGCGCTCGTCCTTCTTCAGGTAGCCGGCAAACCACGCGCCGGCGGAGCCCATCGCCGACAACCCCATCAATCCCCACCAGATGAAATCGCTGTAGCGGTCGAGAAAGGTTTTTTCCTCGCCGTCGACAAAAGCGGCGGCGCCGGGATGCACGGGAATGATGGCGTCCTTGTCGGTGTCCGGCGTCTCGATCTTCGCCGCAAGTGGAAACTCGGTCTTCAGGCTTTGCCGGATCGCAAACAACTGCCGGGTAAACGCGGCGATGGTCGATTCAGAAATGCCTTTGCGCGCCACGACGTGGTGCGAGAAGCTGATGGTCTTGACTTCCTCTTCCGGCTTGTCCGGCGCGCCACCAAAGGTGCCGGCGGGAATCTCGGACGCTTCATAGGCCGGGTGGTTCTGCGCGATCGCGTCCGCCAGATCGATCGCCAGGAATTTCGGCGTGCCGCCGTCTCGCGTCGAAGCCACGATCGCGTCCGAAGTAATCTTGCTGTTGACCGGCCCGGCCGCGAGATAGGCGTCGGCCTTCTGGTTGCGAATGGCGTCGGCCGCCTCGTTGGCCGGGAACTGGATGATCTCGACCTTGCCGGGGTCGACGCCGTATTGCTGCAGCACCACCTTCAGCAAATTGACGTTGGCCGGGGTGCGGCCGACGACGCCGATCCGGCGTCCGGCAAGCTGTGCGATTTTGGTGATCTTTGGCGCGGCCTTCTTGCCCTTGACCTTTTGGGCGGGCGGCACCCACAGCACCACGACATTCTTGCGCAACGTCGCTACCGCCTGCGCGTTCTTCGGCACTTCGAGGTCGCCGCGGATGATGGCGAGATCGGCCCTGCCTTCGCCGAGCAGATTGGCGCTGGCGGCCGCGCCGTCTGTCTGGATCGGCCGCAGCCGGACCT
Organism: Hyphomicrobiales bacterium; assembly: GCA_038244925.1. Lineage (GTDB taxonomy): Bacteria > Pseudomonadota > Alphaproteobacteria > Rhizobiales > Xanthobacteraceae > Bradyrhizobium. The sequence goes on from JBBRSX010000093.1 coordinate 12,470, forward strand.
GACTGTGTTGCTGATTGTTGAAGGCCTGCGTCAGCGCCTGGACCACTTTCAGATCGTCGCTGTTGGCCGGGCCGACCGCGATCCGCAGGGTCACCGGGCGCATCGCAAAATAATAGCCCGCGGCCAGCGCGCCGACGATCGCCAGCACGCCCGCGAGCATGACGAATGTCAGTCGTCGCTTGGCCTGCCGGGGCGAGGCTGTGGCCGGCTTTTCGGCGGGGTCGGGGCCGTCGGTCATCGATCTCCGAACGATCGTTTGAGCTGCAATTTGATGTCGCCGACGCGGTTACAACGTCATTCTAGCAAATTTCCCGCCGGACCAAGGTTACATCTACGTCATGGTTACCGCTGCCCGCGTGGCCATTGGACGCGCCACGCGGCAGGTTTCGTTCGGGGATCCGGCAGGCAGCGTTCGGTGTTAAGGTAATGGCGGTGTGGAACAGGGAGGCGATCATGGCGGCGGAGCGGTTGTCGGCGGAGGCACGTAAGGCGGCGCTGATGGAACTGGCGGGCTGGTCCGAGACCAGCGGCCGCGAGGCCATCGCCCGGACTTTCACTTTCAGGGATTTCAACGAAGCCTTCGGGTTCATGACCCGCGCGGCGCTGGTGGCCGAGAAGAAGGACCATCATCCGGAATGGAAGAACGTCTACAAGACGGTGGAGGTGGTGCTGGCGACCCATGAGGCCGGCGGCGTTACCCGGCTCGATATCGAGCTCGCAAAGGCCATGAACGGGATCGCGCGACAACTGGGCGTCACCTGAATGTCTGGCCTTCCGATCTTGCGGCGGCGGCAGTACGTCACCAGATTTTGATCTAGTTGCATCGGCCGCGGCGAACCGCCGCGCCGGACTTCAGGGAGTGCCGCGATGGCATCGTCGGAACACAGCGTGGGATTCGAGCCGGCCGACCGGCTGGCGCAGGACCGCGACAGCGTGCGCCGCCGGTTCTGGAAGAAGCTGAAGCAGGTGGTGGCGAAGCTTCCTTTCGCCGAGGACCTGCTCGCGGCCTATTACTGTGCGTTCGACAAGGAGACGCCGCGCCACGTGCAGGCGGCGCTGCTCGGCGCCATCGCCTATTTCATCCTGCCGTTCGATTTCATTCCGGACATGTTGCCGGTGCTGGGTTTCACCGACGATGCCGCGATCCTGGCCACCGCCATCCGCATGGTCGCCGGCCATATCACGCCGGAACACCGCGCTGCCGCCCGCGCCGCGGTCAAGCGCGGAATCGAGACCGGTGACGGAACGGAATGAATAAAGCCCGGCTCTGATCGGATCAGAACCGGGCTCATTTTTGCCGACGCGTTTTCGCTCGAAACGCTATTGCTTGGCGGCCGCGGCCGGGCGAACCACCTGTGCCCGCGCGTTCTTGTCGGCTTCCCAGGCCTGGAACTGCTTGAACAGTGCTTCGCGGTCGGTATCGTTCTTCACGGTCGCGGCGGTTGTCGGGCTCTGTTTCAGGAACGTGTCGAACTTGGAGCGCGTCACGGCTTCGATGTTGTGGGTCTTGAGCCACTGATCTGCGACCGGAAGGCGCTGCCAGTCCTGCAACGGCGCCGACAGCGAGACTTCCTTCCACTTCGGATGGAAGGGCGGATTCTGGAACGTCGGGAACTTGGTGAAGAAGGCATCCACGAACAGGCTAAGCTTACGATAACGCTCGGTGTTCGGCGCCCAGTTGTAGGCCGCGAGCACCGCGGGGACCGCGATGGTGTCGACGCGCTCGCCTTCCGCAATCAGATTCGGATAATCCTTCGCGGTAAGGACCGCCGGCAGGTAGTCGTTCTGCAGCGGCCTGGCATAATCCACCGGAACGAAGTGGAAGCGGTCCTTGTCGTCCTTGAAGCCGCTGACCGATTTGTACGGCTTGCCGCCGACCGCGATCACGGCGTCGAGTTCGCCCTTCTTCAACATCTCCATCGAGATACGCTGTTCAACATAGACGAGGTTCGGCTTGAGGCCGAGCCGCTCGAACACGATCGACGCGGTGACGAAGGTGCCGCCATTGGGAAGATCGACGCTGACCCTCTTGCCGTTCAGATCGGCGAGGCTGCGGACCGACTTCGACGCGATGACATACATCTCTTCATTGTAGAGCTTGGTCACATAGGTGAACTGTTTCTTGATGTCCTTCGCGAAGCCTTTTTTCTCGAGGTAGTCGAGCGTATCGGCGCGCACGATGCCGAGATCGACGCCCTGCAGGAACAGGATGTCGGCGACACTCTGAACCGAACCGCGGCCGACGATCGGTAGCACGCGCAACTTGTTGCCGTCGTCGATCACCGAGGCGAGGTCGGCGCCGATCTGCACGTAGGTGCCACCGATCGTGCCGGAGATCAGCGTGACCGTATTCTGGTTCTGGGCCTGCTTGGTGGCGGCCGAACCGAACTGGAAGATGGCCTTGAGACTTTCGCTGACCTTGGCCGGATCGAGTTCGGCGTCTTCGGCCCGTGCCGTCTGGCCGCTAACCATGGCGATGGCCACCAGTGCCATTCCAAACAAACGTCGCATGTATCCCCCTGCGTAATGCCTGTCTCGAGTAATGAGCTGTTCTTTGCCTCGGCGCGGTTTCTACCGCAGCTAAGTCCACGCATTCTGCGTGGACTTCACTTCTTCGCGCGGAAACGTCCTAGTTCTGAGACTGGAGTCGCCGTTTGGCGTCCACCGAGCCGAGCTGGGCGGCCTTCTGGTACCAAAGCCGCGCCGCGGCGGGATCGGGCGTGATGCTGCGCATGTCCTGGGTGCCGAGCACCTGCGGGTCATAGGTCCCCGCCAGCATCAGCGCTGCTTCCGCTTCCTGCGCATCCGCCGCACGCTCGAGCAGCAGGCGGGCGGAGGTGATGTCGCCGACCGCAAGCAGGCCCTTCGCGCGCTTCAGCAGCGCCGCAAGCTCGTCCGGAGCGATGCGCCTCGCTGCCGGCTGTGGCGGAGCTGCGGGCTCCATCGGAACGACCTGGGTCGTCGGTTCGACTGCCGCAACCTTGCCCTTGATCGCGCCCTGATAGGCGGTTGTGATATCGTCGCGTGTCGGCGAGACTGCCGCGAGGGCGGTGGGTTGGATACGGCGCGGCATTGTCTCTGCCGCCGGGGCTGTTTCAGGCGCCGTCGCGACGCGTTGCGGCGGCAGTGCCGGCTCGCTCGCACTGAGCTGACCGGGTGCGGAGCCTGCGAGCGAGGCCTTGGCGTTGGCAAATACCGAAAGCGGATTTTCCATCGACATGATCGCGAGCGCGATGCCGGCGGCCGCTGCCGCGGCTATTCCGCCCTTCATGATGCGCGACCACAGCAGCGAGCGGCTGACGGTTCGTTCGCCGCCGCTTCCAAACCGGTGATGTTTGGGCTCTTCGTCTTCTTCTTCGTAGTTGGAGAGGAACAGCGGAACCGGCTCGTAGGTCAGCGGATCGTCCTGCGCCTGTTCCGGACTCTCATAAGGCAGCGAGACCGCCCTTCCAGGTTGACGGGTCTCATACAATTCGAGGTCGTTGATCGCTTCATCGAACCTGTCGTACGGATCCCTGATATGCCTCGAACTCTCCACCATGACGATGCTCCCCATACAAACGCAACAATGGGTACCCCGGCAAATCTGATTGTTGTTCTTGGCGCGAGGGTGACCCGTTTACTGGTCGCTAGCCTCGCATGCGGAATGGGTTGAAAAGACGACGGTCACAGGCGCGAATGAGGAAATATTTTGGTTTGATTGAGGCAGGGTTGCCTAATTCATAGGTTTAAACTGCGGATTAGTTAGTAAAACCTTATCTAAATTGGTTTCCGCGCGTTAACCATGCGCAGAGAAACGTGCCGCAACAGGCGGGCATCCAGCCAGCCCCAACACTCAATAGAGCTCACCAAGGCTTGAGAACTCAACAAGACTTGAGCACTCGACAAACCTTGGCGTCCCTCTCAGGGATGCAGGATCACCTTGCCCATCGCCTTGCGGCCGGCGAGCACTTTCAGCGCCTCGGCGGTTTGCGCCAGCGGGAAGGTGCGGTCGACATGCGAGGAGATCTTGCCCTCGGCGGTCCACTTCACGAGCTTCTCCAGATTGGCGCGGTTCTTCTCCGCGTTCAGCCGGGTCCATGCGCCCCAGAACACGCCTCTGATATCGCAGCCCTTGAGCAGCGCCAGGTTGAGCGGCATCTTCGGGATGTCGCCGGCGGCAAAGCCGATCACCAGGAAGCGTCCTTCCCATGCGATGGCGCGCAACGCGGCTTCGGCATAGCTGCCGCCGACCGGATCGAAAATAATGTCGACGCCCTTGCCGCCGGTCAGTCGCTTCAGGCCTTCTTTCAAATCTTCCTTGGCGTAGTTAAGCGTCAGCTCGGCGCCGTGGGCCTTGGCGAATTCGAGTTTTTCATCCGACGAGGCGCAGGCGATCACCTTCAGGCCCATCAGCTTGCCGAGTTCGCAGGCCGCCAGACCGGTGCCGCCGGCCGCACCGAGCACGGCGAGCGTTTCGCCTGGCTTCGGGTTGGCGCGGTCTTCCAGCGCGTGCAGCGCGGTGCCGTAGATGATGATGATTCCGGCAGCGCGATCGAAATCCAGATTGTCGGGGATCTTCACGACCGTATTCGCCGGCAGGGCGATCTTCTCGCGCGCGCCGTTATGGCCGCAGGAGGCCACCACGCGGTCGCCGACTTTAACGTCGGTTACGCCGGCACCGACGCTTTCGATCACGCCCGCGACTTCGGCGGCCGGCGAGAACGGGAACGGCGGCTTGATCTGGTACTTGCCCTGGATCATCAGGATGTCGAAGAAATTCAACGCCGCGGACTTGATCGCGATCACCACCTGTCCGGCTTCGGCGACGGGATCGGGCACGTCGGCCAGCACGAGATCGTCGGGTTGGCAATATTGCGAGCAGAGAATGGCTTTCATGGACACACCTGATTTCCGGACGCACAAGGAAGGCTGGAAGCTTCATGCCGGATTTGAAGCCGGGCTACAATCCGATTCGACGCTTGGCCCGCATGCAGGTCTATCCGTCGTCATTGCGAGCGAAGCGACGCAATCCACGCTTCCTTTGCCGGGTGAGATGGATTGCGTCGCTACGCTCGCAATGACGGGCAACAAGGGAGTAAAACAATGTTTGAAAAAGGCCTGCTGGCGGGAAAGCGGATATTGGTCACCGGCGGCGGCTCCGGCCTTGGGGCCGCGATGGGGCGGCGCTTCCTTGAACTCGGCGCCGAACTGATCATTTGCGGCCGGCGGCTCGAGTTGCTGGAGGCGACGGCGGCGCAGATGCGGAGCGAAACCGGCGGCAAGGTCTCGGTGGCGCGATGCGATATTCGCGACGGGGCATCGGTTGACGCCATGATGGACGCGATCTGGCGCGACGCGCCGATCGACGTGCTCGTCAACAACGCCGCCGCCACCTTCATCGCGCAGACCGAACGGATGTCGTTCCGGGCGGCGGATGCGATCCTGGCGCCGACGTTGCACGGCGCGATGTATTGCACGCTCGCCGCCGGCAAGCGCTGGATCGACGGCCAGCACAACGGCGTGGTGCTGAGCATTCTCTCGACCTCCACCATCACCGGTCGCGCCTTCACCGTGCCCTCGGCGATGGCGAAGTCCGCCGTGCTCGCGATGACCAAGAGCCTCGCGGTGGAGTGGGGACCAAAAGGCGTCCGCACCGTCGCGATCGCGCCCGGTGCATTTCCCACCCCGGGCGCTTCGGGCCAGTTGCGGCCCGAAGGCCGCGGCGAAAGCTGGGCGCATCGCAATCCGCTCGGCCGCGCCGGCCAACACAGCGAGCTTGCCAATCTGGCGAGTTTTTTGATTTCCGACCAGGCCGGCTACATCAACGGCGAGATGGTGGTGCAGGACGGCGGCTCGCATTTGCGCAGCTCCGGCGCCGAAGATCTGCTGCAATGGACCGATGCGCAGTGGGCGAAGCAGCGCGAGGGGCGCGCGAAGGGGTAGAGCGTTTTCGAACGAAGCCTGTCCCGGACTTGATCCGGGATGGGCCCGGTTCGCGCCGGGAAAACCCGTCAAAACAAAAAGCGGGAGCCCGATTCTGATTCGATCAGAACCGATAAGGCTCCTGAGTCTGCGATCGCGTAAAGATTCTGCTAACAAGACTTGCAACGGAATGCTGACGCAGCGGTGGGCAAGCCTGTAACCGTCTTTCCAAAAAAGCATTTCCCGGCTATCCATCTCGGCGTCGACGGTGCGCTGTTGGGCCATCTTCCAGTCACAATGATGAGGGAATCAGTTGTCCGTGCGGGGAATGCTGACATCTCTGGTTGCGATGACGTTGTTGTGCGGGGTGACATACCCAGCGCACGCGCAAGGTGCTGCGCCGAAGGGCGCGAAGGATGCGGCCAAGCCTGCAGCAGCCGCCAAGCCTGCGGCAGCCGCCAAGCCTGCCGCAGTGAAGCCCGCCGCCAAACCGGATCCCGCCGCCACTGCCGCTGCGGGCGGCGCGGAACCTACGCTGATCGGCCAATTCGGGACCTGGGGCGCCTACACGGCGATGCCGAACGGCAGGAAGGTGTGCTTCGCATTGGCAAAGCCGTCCTCCTCCAAGACCAATCCGCCGAATCGTCCGCGCGATCCGGCCTACGCGTTTGTCTCGTCGCGTCCGGCCGAAAAGGTCATCAACGAAGTTTCGATCATGATCGGCTACGCGCTGAAGCCGGGCTCGGAATCCGCGCTCGAGGTCGGCGGCTCGTCGTATGCGATGTACACCCAGGGTGACGGACTCTGGATCAAGAACGCCGCCGAGGAAGAGCGGATGGTCGACGCCATGCGCAAATCCGCCGACGCCACCGTCAAGGGGATGTCCGCCAAGGGCACCGAGACCACCGACACCTTCTCGCTGAAGGGGCTGTCGCAGGCGCTCGACCGTTTGGCGCAGGATTGCCGGCGTTAAGTAAGTTTTAGGCCGAAACTGACGCATTTGATGGCTTTCCAGCGGGCGCCGGAAGGCCTATTTGAAGTCCCATGACCGACACCATGACCAGCAAGACCGAAGCTCATTCCGGGGCAAACGCACCTTTGGAGAAGCTCCCGCTCGAAACCTATGTGCCGCCGGCCAAGCCGTCGCTGATCGGGCTGTCGCGCGCGGAGATCGCGGACCGGCTGGGCGAGATCGGGGTTGCGCCCGCGCAGCGCAAGATGCGCACGGCGCAGCTCTGGCACTGGATGTATGTCCGCGGCGCCAAAGAGTTCGACGAGATGACCAGCATTTCCAAGGAAATGCGCGCGCAACTCGTTCAGCATTATACCGTCGCGCGTCCCGAGGTGGTGGCCGAGCAGATTTCCAGCGACGGCACCCGCAAATGGCTGCTGCGGCTGCCGAGCGGCGACGATCTGCAGAAGGCGCACGAAGTCGAGTGCGTCTACATTCCCGAAACCGATCGCGGCACGCTGTGCGTCTCCTCGCAGGTCGGCTGCACGCTGAATTGTTCGTTCTGCCACACCGGCACGCAGCGGCTGGTGCGCAATCTCACCGCGGGTGAAATCGTCGGCCAGATCATGGTGGCGCGCGACCGCCTCGACGACTGGGCCGATCGCGAGACCTCGACCGGCAGCCGCCGCGTCACCAACGTTGTCATGATGGGGATGGGCGAGCCGCTGTATAATTTCGACGCGGTGCGCGATGCGCTGCTGATGGTTTCGGACAACGAGGGCATCGGTATTTCCCGCCGCCGCATCACGCTGTCGACCTCGGGCGTGGTGCCGAACATCGTGCGCGCCGGCGAAGAGATCGGCGTCATGCTGGCGATCTCGCTGCATGCGGTGCGCGACGAACTGCGCAACGAACTGGTGCCGCTCAACCGCAAATACCCGATTGCCGAATTGCTGCAGGCCTGCCGCGACTATCCGGGATCGTCGAACGCGCGCCGCATCACCTTCGAATATGTGATGCTGAAGGACGTCAACGATTCCATCGATGACGCCAAGCTGCTGGTCAAGCTGCTCAAGGGCATTCACGCCAAGATCAACCTGATCCCGTTCAATCCGTGGCCGGGCACGCGCTACGAATGCTCGGACTGGGAGCAGATCGAAAAGTTCTCTGAATACATCTTCAACGCCGGCTACTCCTCGCCGGTGCGCACCCCGCGCGGCCGCGACATCCTCGCCGCCTGCGGCCAGTTGAAGTCGGAGACGGAGAAACTTTCGGTGCGCGAGCGCGACGCGCTGCGCGCCATGGCGATGACGGATTGAAGCAATGCCGATTCTGGCTACAGCCGTCATTGCGAGGAGCGCAGCGACGAAGCGATCCAGAGGCGTGTTCGGCGCCAACGGATTGCTTCGCTTCGCTCGCAATGACGGGGTACCATGTCCCTGATCGGCCGCCTCTTCGTCGTCTTCTTTGCGTTTCTCGCGTCGTGCTTCGCGGCGGGGGCGATCGTGGTCGTCGCGGTGCTGTATCCGGAATTCAGCGATTTCGGGCAAGGTGAGATCGACCAGAGCGCGATCAACATCGTGCTCGGATTCGGCTTCATTTTCCTGTCCGGCTTTGCGCTGTTGCCGGCGCTGATCGTGGTGCTGATCACCGAGGCATTCTATATCAGGGGCATGCTGACTTACGCGGTCGGCGGCGCCATCGTCGGCGCGGCCTGCTATCTCGGCCTGGTTCCGTTCGACACGCAGACGCTGCAGTTCGACGGCATCGTCCGCCGCCATCTCGAAATCATGACCGGCGCGGGCATCGTTGCGGGTCTGGTCTACTGGATGATCGCCGGCCGCAGCGCCGGTGCGTGGCGCGAACCGCCGCGCCCGCTGCGTCCGCCGCCGCCATTGCCGTCGCAGCCGCTGTGATGCTTTCCAACACCCACCACCTCGGCTAAACCGCGCGCCATGAACCGGACCGGACTACTCATCGCGCTTGGATTGACGCTTGTCATCGGCTTGCTGTTCGGGATTTTTCCCGAACTCGATCTGAAATTGGCGGCGCAGTTCTACGATCCCGCGACCAAATCGTTTCCGTTGAAGCTCGATGTGCTTGCCGCGTTCGCGCGCGATGCCGCGATGTGGGTGGCATGGGCGCTGGCGCTGCCGGCGCTCAGTGCCATCTTCGTGAAGCTGCTAAGGCCGGACCGGCCGATGCTGATCCCCGGCCGCTCCGCGGTGTTCCTGCTGGTGACGCTGCTGCTTTCCGCGGGCGTTCTCACCAACCTCACCTTCAAGAGCTATTGGGGCCGGCCGCGGCCGGTGATGGTGGCGGAGTTCAACGGCCCCTGGGAATTCGTGCCGTGGTGGGATCCGCGCGGTGAATGCGGGCGCAACTGCTCGTTCTTCTCCGGCGAGGGCGCCACCGCGTTCTGGACCTTTGCGCCCGCGGCGCTGACGCCGCCGGCATGGCGTCCGCTGGCTTATGCGGCGGCAACGCTGTTCGGAATTACCACCAGCGTGCTGCGGATGGCGTTCGGCGGACATTTCTTCACCGACGTCGCGGCTGCGGGTCTCGTCAGCTTTCTGGTGATCTGGCTCGCTTATGCCTGGATCTATCGCTGGCCGTCGACCCGGCTGACGGACGCGGACATCGAAGGCGCGTTGGCGCGTCTGGGATCGCCGGGTTATCGGCTGTGGCGGCGCTGGCGCGGCCGCGGAACGGATTCCAATCAACAGGTGTGATCGGAATTACAACGATCGGAACGACAATGGCCGGGATTGCTCCCGGCCATTTTCATTTGGTGACGGCCTCAGCGCGGCGGCGCGGTGCCGGGAGGGGGCGGCGGCAGCGACGCCGTACCGCCGTTGAGCAGCGGCGTGATGTTGCGGACGGTGACGCGCCGGTTGATCGCGCTCGGCCCGTCGGTCTGCTCCTTCAGGTACTGCTCGCCATAACCCTGCGAGGTCAGGTTTTCCGCCGGGACGCCGAACTGCTGCGTCAGCAGGGTCGCCGCGGATTCGGCACGGCGATCCGACAGCGACAGATTGTCGACGTCGTTGCCGACCGCGTCGGTGTGGCCCTCGATCAGGAACACCTCGCGCGGATTGGCCTGGATCGCCCGGTTGAGTCCGTCCGCGATCGCCTGCAGCTTCGAGGCCTGATCGGGCGGGATTTCCCACGATCCGGTTGCGAAGTTGATGGTGTTGACGTCGATGCTCGGCATCAACTGCCGCACGTTCGGGCTGTAGCGGATTTCGTCGAGCGAGTAACGGCGCTGGATCCGGTCCACCGGCGGCGCCATCATGGTTTCGTAGAGGACTTCGGGCGACGCTTCCTCGGAATCGACGATGTAGCGGTTGTAGGGCATCCGCACGATCGGCGGCGGCAGGTCGACATAGAAGCCGCCGACCGCCCGCGGATCGCGGTAGCTGTTGTCGATGATGATGATCTCGCGGCCGCGATCGTCACGCCGGATCCGGCGCAGCAACTGGCCGTCGCGGCCGATCACCGTGATGATCTGGCTGCCGTCCGGACGGATCACGACGGTGCGGGTTTCGCCGCCGACGACCTGGGTCTGGATGTCACGCGCACCGTACTGGAATCGATCCATTTCGTTGTGACGGACATATTGCTGTCCGCCGGGATCGCGGATGATGATCCGGCCAGGCTCGGTGAACACGGTACGGCCGCCCTCCTGGACTTCGCGGCGCTGGCCGCGGAAGTCCCCGATGTTGCGCGGTCCCTGTATCGCCGTACCCGGCGCGATCGGCCGCAGTGCGACGGCAGGCGGCGGTGCCACCGGCAGCGGCGCGGTGATCTGGGGCGCGCGCTGGAAGGCCGGCGCGACCGTCGGCGGCGCGTTCTGCGTGCGGCCCGGAGGCGGTGCGGCGTTCGGCGTTCCCGGCACAGCGGTAGGAGCCGCGGGTGCGCCCGACGGCGGAGCGGTCGTTCCCGGCACGCCCGGAGGCGGTCCGCCGGGGCGTCCACCGGTCGGTGGGGCACCACCAGCGCCGGGAGGCGTGGCCGGTCCACCCATGCGCGGCGGCGGTGCCGTTGGAGTTCCGGCAGCAGGTGGCGTTCCCGCCGGAGCTGCGGCCGGCGGTGGCGCGGTTTGAGTCTGCGGCGCCGCAGGCGCCGGCCGGGCGCCCGAAGGGGGCGGCGGCGGCGGAGGCGGCGCGACGGTCGGCTGTTTCGGGGCAACGGGCGCGGGCGTTGCTGCGGGAGGAGGCGGCGGTGCTACGCGCGCAGGCGGCGCCACGGCAGGCGGTGGCGGCGGCGGGGTATGGACCGGCGGCGGCGGAGGTGGCGGCACCGGACGCGCAGGTGCTGCCGCCGGAGGTGGCGGCGGGGCCTGACGCACGGCCGGCGGCGGTGGCGGCGGTGCCTGACGCACAGCAGGCGGTGGCGGAGGAGCCTGACGCACAGCGGGTGGCGGGGGCGGCGGCGGAGCCGGACGCGGGGGCGGTGCTGCGGCCGGGGGCGCAGGACGCGCCGGTGCGGCGGCCGGCGGCGGCGCGCCCTTCGACGGCGCTTTCGGCTTGCCGTCGGGGCCAACTTCCTGGGCTTGCGCAACGAGGAGTGGCGCGGTTTGCGCATGTGATGCGGAAGTCGCGAGCTGCGTCACCGTCAGGGCTGTGGTGGCAAGCAGCACGATGCGAAGGTTTGTCATGATGTCCTTGGTCCCTCGAAAGGTTCTTGGTCGTAATGGAATCTATGGAATCTCGTTTGCCGAGACTTTCGGCGGGTCGATCAACGGCCAATCGTTAGGCCGGATTGTGGCGGGCTATTCAACGCGGACGCTATATATTTCATGCACGCAACAGTATGCGTGCATCATTGTTCATTGCGCATTCAGGCGTACTTTCACATCCGGCCGGTGTTGTTCCCCTGATCGGTAGCCGGATTCGGTGCGCCAGGTCCAGCCGGTCCACGCACCGGAAGCTCCTCCGGCGTGTTGCCTGGCAACTCCTGCGGTAGTGCCGGCGCATCCGGCTCGCGCATCGGTGGCGGTACCTCCGGGCGAGGGCTGCCCGGCGGCTCCTCGCGCGGCGGCTCGGTCGGATGGCCTGGCGTTGCCGGCGGAATTTCCGGAGGTTCGATCGGCATCACATCGAAACCTTGCGGTTGTCGCCGATCTCCGGACGCGTGCCGGTCACCGCGGCTGCGGCCATCTTCACATAGCTGATGACGGAGCCGGGTGAATCCCAGAATTCGGCGTCGTCAGGCGTAATCTTCAGCACGCGAATATTCGGATCCTCGGCGCTGTCCCACCAGGCCTTTGCGGGTGTCGAAAACAGCTGCTTGATCTTGGCGCGGTCGTTGGAAACGGCGGCGGTGCCGGTCACCGAGACGTATTTCTGGCTGCCGGC
>JBBRSX010000094.1:0-24518 GCA_038244925.1 Hyphomicrobiales bacterium
AAGACGTTGAACCGGGTGAAGGCCGGGTGGGTGGTCGGCTTGACGAAGGATTTGAGCGACACCACGCTCGGCAGCTGGATCTCGAAGGTCGGGCTGCGCACCGCACGGTCGTAGTGCTCGACAATGTTGACGCGATCGAGAAACACCGCCTTGATCGCGTCCTGCCACGACCAGAGAGACAGCGGGTAATAACTCAGCGGCCGGAAATCCGCGTTGAGCACTAGTACCGGCCAACCGCCTTGCGAGACATGTGCGTTCAATTAACGCTCCTGACTCCCACGTTAGCTGCGAAGCAGCATTGCGTCTGCATACTACAGGCAGCGTGACGGGATTGTGAAGAGCGTTCCGGGCCTTATCCTTGGCCGCCACGATCCTGCCCAATTGCATCGGCGGCGCAAACCCCGCTAAACCGGGCGGCAAAAGCTCTCCCGCCGCAGACGGACCCGCCAAATGAGGACCACAAGCCGCTACCTGGAGGCGCCGCGCCGGCTGCGGGCCTTCGTTCGCGCGCATGAAATCAGCCTGGTGGTGCTGGCGGCGCTGATCGGAACCGTCAGCGGCGCGGTGGTGGTCGCCATGAGCGTGGCGGTTGCAGGCCTTCACGCGGTCCTGTTCAACATTTCGATCCGGGAGCGGCTTTCGAGCCAGATCAGCATTGAGCCGTTGCGGGCGCTGCTGGTGCCGACCCTTGGCGGACTGTTGCTGGGGTTAGCCTTCTGGCTGCTGCTGCGCTGGCGGCCGGCGCGCGAGATCGATCCTATCGAGGCCAATGCGCTGCATGGCGGGCGGATGTCGTTCCGGGGAAGTGTGATCGTGGCGCTGCAGACGATCTGGTCCTCCGGCGTCGGCGCTTCCGTGGGCCTCGAGGCCGGCTATACCCAGCTTGCCAGCGGCCTTGCCGCCTCGCTGGGGCGCGGCTTTCACCTCCGCCGCGCCGACCAGCGCGTCATGGTCGGCTGCGGCGCGGCGGCAGCGATTGCCGGCGCCTTCGGGGCGCCGCTGGCCGGCGCATTCTATGCGTTCGAACTGGTGATCGGCGGCTATACGCCGGCCAGCCTGACGCCGGTCGGGGTTGCCGCCGTCGCCGGTTATTTCGTCACCCACGGCTTTTCCGCGCTGTCGCTCGGCATCGGCATCGAATCGTTCGGCGATGTGCGCGGGCGCGATCTCGCGATCGCCGCGCTGTTCGGGCTGCTGGCAGGCCTGTTCGGCATTGTGATCATGCGAGGTGTGGCGCTGTGCGAGGCGTTGCTCGCGAGGACCCGGCTGTGGACGCCACTTCGTCCGGCGCTCGGCGGGCTTGCCGTCGGCGCTATGGCGCTGCTGACGCCGCAGGTGATGTCGTCAGGACATGGCGCGCTGCATTTCACCGGGATCGTCTCACTGCCGCTGGCTGTGATCGCCGGGGTGTTTCTGTTGAAGGCTCTGGCCTCGATCGTCTCGCTCGGGAGCGGCTTTCGCGGCGGATTGTTTTTCGCGACGCTGCTGATGGGCGCGCTCGGCGGCCGGCTGTTTGCCGCCGGGGTCGACGCGATCGTGCCGGGCTTTCATCTCGAACCCAGCGTCTATGCGGTGATCGGCATGAGCGCGCTGTCGGCCTCGGTGGTCGGCGGTCCCCTGACGATGTCGTTCATCGCGCTGGAATCCACCGGCAACCTCTGGCTCACCACGGCGGTGCTGGTCGCGGTCATCGTCTCGACGCTGATCACCCGCGAACTTTTCGGCTATTCCTTTGCGACCTGGCGCTTGCATTTGCGTGGCGAGACCATCCGCAGCGCCGCCGATGTCGGCTGGATCCGGGACCTCACGGTCGGGCGGCTGATGCGGCCTGACCTCACCACGGTGATGGCCAACATGCGGATCGCGGAGTTCCGAGAGAAATTTCCGCTCGGTTCGAAGACGCAGGTGGTCGCGGTCGACGGCGCCGGCCACTATGTCGGGCTGGCGCTGATCGCGGAAGCGCACGCGCCCGATATCGACGAGAGCAAGGGCCTGATCGCTATCCTGCATCACCGCGAGGTGGTGCTGCACCCCGCCATGAACATTCAGGAGGCGATCGCGGTGTTCGACGCCGCCGAAGCCGAATCGCTGGTCGTGGTCGAAACCGGCGGCGAGCGCAGCCCGATCGGAATTTTGACCGAAGCCCACGCAATGCGGCGCTATGCGGAAGAATCCGAGCAGCGACGGCGCGAGGCGGTGGGGGACTGATAACACGCCGTCATGCCGGGACATCTAGCGCGAAGACGCGCCTCGCGCTCTTGCCGGCCATGACGCAGAAGATATTTCGCGCTAGATCTTCTCCAGCTTCTGCAGGCAGCGGGTTATGCCTACCTCCGGCGGCATCGGCGTGTCCGGAAAACTGGTTTTCCAGTCGGTGACGCCGACCTCGCCGAGATAGATGTCGCCGCGGGAATCCATCGCGATGCCGTGGGGGGCGAGGAATTTTCCGGCCTCGATGCCGGGGCCGTTTTCACCACCAAGACGCGCGATGCGGTTGCCCTTGGCGTCGACGATGGAGAGCCGCGGGCCGAGATTGGGCGACTTGCGGTTCACGTTCATCCCCGGTCCGAGTTCGCCGATGATAAATGTCGTCTGTTTGCCGCCGCACCGGCACAGCGCGCAGGGGCGATGCAGATTATTCCACTGCGTCTCGTATTTGCCGTTGCCGTCGAACACCTGGACGCGGTGGTTCTCGCGGTCGGCGACATAGACGTAACCGTCGGCGTCGGTCGCGATGTTGTGGACGATGTTGAACTGGCCGGGATCGGTGCCGGGCTCGCCCCAGGTCTTCAACAGCTTGCCGTCGGGCGAATATTTGTGGACGCAGGCATTGCCGTAACCGTCGGAGACATAGATCTCGCCCTTCGGCGACAGCGCGGTATGGGTGCAGCGATGAAACGGCTCGCCGCTCATGAACGGCGCCGGCTTGTTCGGAATGCCGATCGTCAGCAGCACCTTGCCGTCGGTGGAGCACTTGCGCACGGTGTGGTCGCCATCGTCAGTGCAATATAGATTGTCGTCGGCATCGATGTGCAGGCCGTGGGCGCGGTTGAACAGCCCTTCGCCCCAGCTCCTGAGGAAATTACCATCGCGGTCGAGCACCACCATCGGATGGGCGCCGCGGTTGAAAACGTAAAGGCGATCCTTGCTGTCGACCGCGACGGAGGCGACGTCGGTAAGGGTCCACCCGGTCGGCAGTTTTGCGAAGTTTTCGACGACGCGGTAGCGGTGGTCGCCCGAGCCGAGAATGGTCGGCATGTGTGTGTCACCTCACTGTTGTCATTCGGGGCGATGCTTCGCATCGCCCCGAAATGACGGTTGATGGATTTATGTGGCGGCCATGCGCGGCCCAACCCCGCGCGGCAAAAGCCCTTCCTCGATCGCCTTGATCTGCAACGCCAGATGTTTCGAGCCGATGCGGCACTGCGCCAGCCCGCCGGCGATCAGCCACAGACCCGGCTGGCCGGTGCGGGTGTACATGTTGCGCAGTTCCTGGCCGTCGCCAAAACCCCATATGGTGCCGACGCGTTGTTCGACGTCCGCGCCGAACAGCTTTTTCACCAGCTCTTCTTGGCGCTTGTAGCCGGTCGCCAGCACTACCAGATCGGCGGCGACGGTTTTGCCGTCTTTCATCCTGGCGCCATCAGTGGCGAAGGTGTCGATGTCGGCGAATTGCTTGAGTGCGATGTCGCCTTTGACGATCAGGTCGGAGCAGCCGACGTTGAAATAATAGCCGCCGCCGCGGGTGAGGTATTTGAACTGCCAGCCGGTGTTGTCTTCGCCGAAGTCGAGATTGAAGCCGGCGCGCTTAAGGCCGTCGAGCAAGTCCTTGTCGAGCTCCTTTGACTTGTCCGTCGTCATCGCGTGGCTCTTGCGCGCGACTTGCAGCGGCATCGAGGTCGCGATCAGGTCGTTGTCGTCGAGCGTGCCCTCGTTGTAGGGCGTGTAGACCAGTTGCGCCGACGGTTCGATGCTGACGACCAGGGTGGACGAGCGCTGAACCATGGTGACCTCGGCGCCGCTCGAATGCAGGTCCTGCGCGATGTCGTGGCCGCTATTGCCGGTGCCGACCACGATGGCGCGTTTGCCCTTCCAGTTCTCGCCGTCGTCATACTGGCTGGAATGCATCACCTTGCCGGCAAAGTCCTTCAGGCCTGTTATTTCCGGCACGCTCGGAATGCCGCTGACGCCGGTCGCGAGTACGACGTGGCGTGGGTGCATTACGCGCTTGGTGCCGTCGGCGCGGCGCAGCGTCACGGTCCAGCGGCCTTGCTTCTCATCGTAGCTGCCGCCTTCGAACTCGGTCTCGGTCCAGAAATTCAGCTCCATGCTTTCGACATAGGTTTCGAACCAGTTGGCGAGCTTGTCCTTTGGAATGTAGGTCGGCCAGTTCGGCGGAAAGTGCATGTAGGGCAGGTGATTGACCTGCACTTGATTGTGCAAGGTCAGCGCGTGGTAACGCTTGCGCCAGTTGTCGCCGATGCGCTTCTCGCGATCGACAATCAGCGTGTCCACGTTCAACTGCTTCAGCCGGGCGGCGATGCTCAGGCCGGATTGGCCACCGCCGATCACGAGCACGGTCGGATCGTGGTCGGCATAGGCCTCGGAAGCGTTGCGCAGGTCGAGCCAGTTCGGCCCGCGGAAATCGCGCGAATAGGCACTGCCGCGCGGGCGCTGAGCACCTATCTGTTCCTCGAAGCCTTTGAGTTCACCAAGCTCGGTCAGCAGCGTCCAGCCCTTGAGCTTGTTGCCGTCGGCGGCATCCGGAATCAGCCGGATGATGCCGCTGCCGCGGCCAACTTTGGTTTCGAACTTGAAGATCGCCTCGATGCAGTTGGTCCCGGCGCGCATCACCCTGCGCGGTGCGCGTCGGTCCGGATCGACCGCAAATCCGCTCGCCGCCGCGCCGCGGGCACGCGCCTTGATTTCGGTCAGGATGGCGTCGGCGCCATTGACGGTCTGGATGTTCCAGCTCAGCGCCAGCACGTCGCGCCAATGGCTCTCCTGACAAAACAGCGTCTTCAGCAGGCCGTCGTCGGGTTTCGTCAGCGCCTCTTCGAATTGCGCGAGCCAGTTGTCGGCCGCAACCGAAATATCGTCCGTCTTGTCGAGCATGAGCGTTTCTCGTCACCGGCCGTCTGTGCGGCGTGTTCCCTGTCGGCGAGCCTATACCCATTCGGGAGGGCGCAGAAAGAGCGTGAGGAGATATCGGTCATTCCGATAAAGAGAGGATATGCCCCTGATCCGGCCGCACGCGGCCGTTGAGGGTATTGAGATAGGTCTGCTGCACGGCCGCGGGTCCGCGACCCTCGGTCACATCAAGCCATTGATCGAGCTTGGGGGCGAAGCCGGACCAGGCCACGCCAAACCGCTTATCGACGCCGCCCGGGGCCCATTCCTTGGCGCGCTTGCGGATCTGGTCGGGTGCGAAGAACCAGGTTGGCTTGGCGCCGGGCAATTCGGGTTCGTCAGGCGAAACGCTGCGATGGGTGAGCCCGACCCGGCCGGAATATTTCATCTGGTCGCCGAAATGCCGGTGCAGCTTTTCGCGCAGGTCGCTACTGCCGGCCATGTCGACATAGGCGACCGGTGAGTCCGCCGGCAGCGATGTTACGGCGTCGTAGGTCACGACCGCGTCGTAGCAGCCGAGCGATTGCACGAACTTGACGTTCGATGCCGAAGTCAGCCCGATCACCTTGACGCCTCGCGCGTGCAGTAGATGCGCGAGGCCGAACGCGGTCTTGCTGGAGGCCGAGGACAGCATCACGCTATCAGCGCCATAATTTTCTTTCTCGGCGAGGAAATCGTCGACCAGAAACGACAGCATGAACAGCGGCCGCAGCAGCGCCTGATAGTCGCCCTGCTTGCCGGCAAACGCCGGATCGCCGCTGACACGGGCATAGGCATTATAAACCGGCGCCACGCCTTGCCGGTGCGCGGCACCGTCGCGCAAGGACCGCTTGCTGACGTCGGCGGCTTCGATGACAAGGTACGTCGCCATGGGAAAATAGCCGAACAGGGTTTCGCCCTCGGCAACGCCGGGATGATTTGAGGCGATCACCTCGCCAAAGCCCCACACCGGGATGTTGCCAAAATCCTTCGGCGCCGGAAACAGCTGCCAGTATTTCAGCTGATCGCCGAGCACGGCGTAGGTGATGTTGTTGGCGGTGAAGGCGAAGCGCGTCACCTTCACCAGCAGCGCTTCATCGGGCAGGGTCGCGGCGTCGGGAAATCGCGTTTCGATGATCTTGCATTGCTGCAGATCGTTGCGGGCGACGACGAAGTCGGTGGATTGCATTGGTTCAATTCCTGCTGATCACATGCCGCGACCTTTGCCCAGCGCGATGAACGTTTTGCAACAGCAATCCGCGTTTAAAACATCGTTCGTTTTAAACACTGTTCGGTCGGCCGTCATTCCGGGGCGAGGCGAAGCGTCGAACCCGGAACCTCGAGATTCCGGGTCTGGTCCTTCGGACCATCCCGGAATGACGAACAGCCTCAAGTCGCCGCGCGAAGGCCGCCTTCCGCATGCAGATCGCGCAGCTTGCGCTTGAAGATCTTGCCGCTGGCTTCGCGCGGCAGTGCGTCGAGGAACTGGATGTCCTTTGGCACCTTGAAGTTGGCGAGCCGGGTGCGCAGGAATTCCTGCACCGCGCGGGAGGACAGCGCCGCATGGGCTTCCGGCTCGATGCAGGCGAACAGCCGCTCGCCGAATTCGTCGTCGGGAATCCCGAACACCGCGCAATCGCGCACGCCGTCCATGCCGATCAGCGCGTTCTCGATCTCCGCTGGATAGATGTTGACGCCGCCCGAAATCACCATGTCGCGCTTGCGGTCGCACAGGAACAGGTAGCCGTCCTGGTCGAGATAGCCGACGTCGCCGACGCTGACCAAACCATCACGGCCGGCCTCGGCGCGCGCCTCGGCCTTGCCGTGGTAATCGAAATCGGAAGTGGCGATCTGCCGCATGAAGATCTCGCCGGGCTCCTTGACGTCGCACAGTTCGCCGTTGGGCCGGAAGATTTTCACGATGCCGCCTTCGATGACGTGGCCGACGGTGCCGGGCTTTGCCAAGGCCTCCTCGGCCGAGTGCCACACCGGAATGCCGGTTTCGGTCGAGCCGAAATATTCGTGCACGACCAGCCCCCACCAGTCGATCATGGCGCGTTTGACCTGCGGCGGGCAAGGCGCGGCGCCATGCACGATGAAGCGCAGCGAAGACAGGTCGTAACGGCGCTTCACCTCGTCCGGCAGCCGCAGCAGGCGCACGAACATCGTCGGCACCATGTGCATGTGGGTGATGCGATGGCGCGCGATCAGTTGCAGCATGTCTTCGGGGTCGAAGCGCGGCTCGAGCACGATGGTGCAGCCGCTGCGGTAGGCCAGCATGCCGTAGGAATTCGGTGCCGAATGATACATCGGGCCGTTCATCAGGATGACCTGATCGTCGTTCGCCTTGATGCCGTAGGCAAGGGTGCCGACACGGGCCGACGCCGCCTGCTGCTCGGGCTTCATCGGCTTGCGGCGCACGCCTTTGGGGAGACCTGTGGTGCCTGATGTATAGAACATCGGCGCGCCGCCGATCGGGGCTTCCTGCCACGGCGCGTGCGTGTCACGCCAGCCGTCCCAGTCGGTCATCCCGGTGGGGACTTGCGTCAACGATGCTTCGATATTGAAGGCGACGGCAATTTCGGGCGGCGTCGTCACGACAAGCAGCTTGAGATGGCCGGGCAGGCCGTCGCGGATCTGGGGCAATAAATCAGCGTGGCAGACCAGAATTTCAGCGCCGCTGTCGGAAAGGATGTAGCCGACTTCCTCGGCCTTGAGGTGCCAGTTAATCGGCACCACCGGGCTGCCGTGCGCGGCCGCGGCACCCGAGACCTCGAACAGCGCAAAATCATTGCGCAGCATCATCGCGACCGGCGTTCCGCCGCCAAGCCCGAGCGCCTTGAAGCCGGTCGCCGCCCGCGCGATGCGGGCGTGGATGTCGGGATAGCTGATCGCGCGGTCGCCGCTGATGATCGATGTCACGTGTCGCTCCTGCTTAGCGGTCGTCCAGAATCTCGCCAAAGCCGACCCAGCTTTTGCCGTCGAAGCGGCGGAGTCTCAGTTGCTGGAACGGCAGATAGTCGTCGGCATCGGTCGTTACCGTCATCCCCGGTAATAACAACGGCAACGGCACCTCGCGCAGCGAGGCCGCCTGCTTCATGATGTTCTCCCGGCTGAGGTCGTCCTTGCAGGCGGTCAGCACCTTGGTCAGCAGGCTGGCATAATGGTAGCCGGCGGCATAGTTTGAATTATTCAGGTCGGCGGTCGGCATATACTGCTTCATGAAGGCGAAGTAGTCCTTCACGCCGGCATCGTTGGCCCACTGCACGTCCATCGAATCCTTCTGATTGCTGGACGAGATCAGGCCGACCGCGTTTTCGAGTCCCGCCGGCTCAAGGAACGAGATCGAGGATGCCGAGGTCGGCACGAAGAACAAATCCGGCTTCCAGTTGATTTCGGCGACGCCCTTGATCATCTGCGAGGTGAATTTGCCGAGCACGACGCCGAACATCACGTTGGCGCCGGACGCCTTCAGCGTCGCCAGCTGCGAGCTGATGGTCGGCGCGCTGGTCTCGTAGCTCGCCTCCGACACGATCATGGTCGCGGCCTTCTCGCCCAGCGCGCGCTTGAAACCGGCGACATAGTCGCGGCCGAAATCATCGTTCTGCGACAGGATAGCGATTTTGGCGTCAGGCTTGGTCTGCAGGATATGCTTGGCATAGACCACGCCTTCGGACTGGTAGGCCGCCATGCCCGGCATCGTCCACGGAAAATTCTTCGGGTCGGCCCATTTGGTCGCGCCGCTCAGCACGAACAGTTGCGGCACCTTCTTGCTGTTGAGGTAACGATGCACGGCGTTGTTGGTCGCGGTTCCCAGCGAGCCGAACATCATCAAGACTTCTTCCTGCTCGACCAGTTTGCGGGTCTGTTCGACCGTCTTGGGCGGCGAGTAGGCGTCGTCGAGGCTGATGAACTTGATCTTGCGGCCGTTGATGCCGCCTTCCGCGTTGACCTTCTCGAAGTAGGCCTCCTGCGCCCGCCCGATGATGCCGAAGCCGGACACCGGTCCGCTGTAGGGCAGGGTCTGGCCGATGCGGATTTCGCCCTTGTCGTCGGCATTGGCCGCAACGCTTGCCAGCAACGCGAATGCGACAGTCAAAAATGGCCGTGAGAGTCTCATCGTGTCCGTCCCTTTGATTGTTGAAGCTGTCGGGCCGCGCGCGTTTTAGGCGCGGGCCCGCTGCAGGAAGTCGCCGCGCGCGTCGGTGAACTCGGCCTTCATGCGGGCCACCAGTTCTGCGACCGGCGGAGCGTCGGCGATCTGGCCGATGCCCTGGCCCGAGCCCCAGATGTCACGCCATGCCTTGACCTTCATGTTGCCGCCGGAACCGAAATTCATTTTCGACTTGTCGGCAACCGGCAGGTTGGCTGGATCGAGGCCGGCGGCCACGATGGAGGGTCCGAGATAATTGCCGTGCACGCCGGTGAACAGGTTTGAATAGACGATGTCGTGCGCGGCGTGCTCGATCAGCGCTGATTTGTAGGCCTGATCGGCGTTGGCTTCCGCCGTCGCGATAAAACGCGTGCCGATATAAGCGAGGTCGGCGCCGAGCGCGAGCGCGGAGGCAACGCTCCAGCCGTCGGAGATCGCGCCCGACAGCAGGATGGTGCCCTTGAACCACTGCTTGACCTCGCGCACCAGCGCGAACGGCGACAGTGTGCCGGCATGGCCGCCGGCGCCGGCGCAGACCAGAATAAGACCGTCGACGCCCTGTTCGGCGGCCTTGCGCGCGTGCCTGACGTTGATGACGTCATGGAACACGACGCCGCCATAGGAATGCGCCGCCTCGACGATTTCCTGCGGCGGCCGCAGCGACGTGATGATGATCGGAGCCTTGTGCTTCACACAGGTCTCCATGTCCTGCATCAGCCGGTCGTTGGAGGCGTGGCATATCTGGTTGACCGCGTAGGGCGCCACCTTCTTCTCCGGATGGCGCGCCTTGTATTCACCGAGCTCGTTCTCGATTTGCGTCAGCCATTCGCCGAGCTTCTCCACGGGGCGCGCGTTCAGCGCCGGGAACGAGCCGACGATGCCGGCCTTGCACTGGGCAATGACGAGCTCGGGCCCGGAGACGATGAACAAGGGCGATCCGACCACCGGCAGTTCGAGCGTATTCACAAGCGAAGCTGGCAACGGCATTCGGTCTCTCCCTTGCAACGCGCGAACGGCTTGGTCCGAAACGCGGCTTTCATATTGATTGATGCGACCCATTATAGGGCTGGACGGCAGGGCAAGCCTGTTCAATATTGAACATATGACAATCCAATAATGAACGGGAGCGGGAGCGCGCCGATGGACTGGGACCTCTGCAAGACCTTCGTCGCGGTGGCGGAAACCCGCAGCTTTGCCGCCGCGGCGCGTCAGTTGCGCTCCAGCCATCCGACCGTCGGCCGCAAGATCGCCGAACTGGAAGATCAACTCGGCATACCCTTGTTTGCGCGTTCCAACGAAGGCCTGTCGCTGACCGCGCAGGGCCGCAAGTTTCGCGAGCATGTCGAGGCGATGGCGGCGGCAGCGCTGCGCGCGGAGGCTGCGGTGTCCGCGACCGGCGCGCAGGCCCGCGGCGTGGTCAAGCTGTCGATCGGCTCGACGCTGGCCTCGCACTGGCTGATGCCGAGGCTCGGGGCATTCCTGCGTGCGCACGGCCATATTCAAATGGAGATCATCACCCATCCGTTTCCGGCGAGCGTGCGGCGCCGCGAGGCCGACGTGGTGCTGCGCCCCGTCGACAGCGGCGAGGAGAACCTGATCGGCCGCAGGATCGGTCGCCTCGGCACCGGCTTCTATGCCTCGCGCGACTACGTCGCGCGGCGCCCGCTGCCCGAACGGCGCGACGAATGGAGCGGCCACAGCGTGATCGGCTTTGCCGACCGCGCCTCGAACGAGCGGCTGGCGCGCTGGAGCGATGCCATCACGCGACAGGGGACGGTGGTGCTGCGCTGTTCGTCGCAGGGCGACATGCTGGCCGCCGCGCGCGCCGGGCTCGGGATTTCGGCGCTGTCCTGCATCGTCGCCGGCGCCGATCCTGATCTGGTCCGCGTCGCCCCGCAAAAGTTAGCCAGCGTCGCGGATATCTGGCTGCTGGCGCATCCCGACCTGGTCGATCTCCCGGCGGTGCGCGCGGTGATCGACTTCGTTACCGCTTGCGCGCGCGAGGACCGGGTGCGGCTGCGGGGCTGATCTTGGTGGGCCGAGCCTTGGTGGGCCGAGCCTTGGCGGGACTGACCTTGGCGGGCATGATCTCGGCGGGAGTGGCCTTGTCTGCAATCACGCCCTCGCGCTTCTTCAACACGCGATAATAGCTCCACCACAGATGCGCCGCGGCCCCCCGCAGCGGCCGCCACGGCTCCGCCAGCGGCGCCATCTGTTTGGCGTTCGGGCGCGCCTCGAGGCCGAGTCCGACCTTGATGGCTTCCTGCACCGCGATATCGCCGGCCGGCCAGGCGTCGGCATGGCGGAGACAAAACAGCAGATAGACGTCGGCGGTCCATGGGCCGATGCCGTGCAATGAGGTCAGCGTGTTGTGCGCGGCGTCGGCGTCCTCTTCCGCCAGTACATCGAGGTTCAGCCGTTCAAGGCTGAGTTCGCGCGCGATGTTCTTCAGCGTCTTGATCTTGGCCCCGGACAGGCCGAGCCGGCCGAGACGATCGGTGCGGGCCTTGCGAATGGCATCGTGATCGAACGGATCGAACGCCGCCGAAAGGCGGCCCCAGATCGCCGCCGCACTCGCGGTCGATACCTGCTGGCCGCAGACGATGTGCGCCAGACCCGCGAACCCCGGCTCGCGCTGCCGCAGCGCCGGCATGCCCGTGAGTTCGAGGATCGGCTTCAGCCGCCTGTCCTGCGCGACCAGCGCATGGATGGCGTCATCGAGGTCGGCCTGGGTATGGAGATGGATGGTCATTTCTCTCCTCGTCATGGCCGGGCAAAGTAGTCTGCTTTACGCAGACTACGTATACTTGTCTGCGTTACCGGCGCATCCATCTCCTATCGTAACAGAGTCTTGGTCAGGACGAGTGTTGCCAGATGCCGCCACCCGTTTTCCGATTTGCGCCGAGCCCGAACGGCTACCTCCATCTTGGTCACGCTTATTCGGCGTTGCTGAATTTCGACCTGGCCCGTGAGACCGGCGGCAGATTTTTGCTGCGCATCGAGGATATCGACGCGACGCGCTGCCGGCCGGAATTCGAGGCCGCGATCTACGAGGACCTCGCCTGGCTCGGGATATCCTGGGAAACGCCGGTACGGCGGCAATCGGAGCATTTTGCGAGTTATCACGACGCAGTCGAAAAACTGTCGGCGCGTGGCCTGATCTATCCCGGTTTCGAGAGCCGTACCGAGATCGCGCGGCTGGTCGCGCAAAAGGAAGCCGTCGCGCCGTGGCCACGCGATCCCGACGGCGCGCCGCTGTATCCGGGTGTGGCGAAATCGCTGGCGCCGGACGCGCGCCGGCGGCTGGTCGCGGAAGGCGCGCCTTACGCGCTGCGGCTCGACATGGCGGCGGCCTGCGCAGTTGCAAATGAACTCGGCTGGACCGAGCTTGGCGAGGGTCCCGATGGCGAGCGCGGCGCCGTGACGGCGCGGCCGGAGGCCTGGGGCGACGTCATTCTGGCGCGCAAGGAGACGCCGACCAGCTATCATCTGTCGGTCGTGATCGACGATGCCCTGCAGGGCATCACTGAGGTCGTGCGGGGCAGCGACCTGTTCTGGTCGACCAGTGTGCACCGGCTGCTGCAATCGCTGCTCGGGTCGTCGCAGCCGGCCTACCGGCATCATCCGCTGGTACGCCATGCCGCCGGCGCCAAGCTTTCGAAATCAACGGCGGCCACGGGATTGCGCGAATTGCGGGCGGCCGGCGCAACCCCGGTTGACGTCCGGCGGCTGGTGCAACTGCCGTAGTTTCCCGGCAGCGAACAACTCAATCCCGCCCGTGACTCGCGCCGCGCTGACATGGCATGCTGTACCCGGGACAAGAGGACCATGGCGGCAAAACCACGCGTGCGGCGTTCACCGAAGTCGGCCAAAAAGCGGCCGGCGACGAAACGTGCCCGGAAGCTGCCCGTCAAGAAGGCGCCGGTTAAAAAGCCGCCGCTCAAGAAGCGCGGCAAGCGCCCGGCGGTATCGGGGCCGGGCATGGTCGAAGCGGCGCTGGCGGCCTTCGCCCACGAGGTCCGCACCCCGCTGACCGGAATTCTCGCGATCAGCAATTTGCTGGCGACGTCCGACCTCGACGAACGCGAGCGGCGCTGGGTCGATACCATCAAGGCCGGCGCCGAACATCTGGCCAGCCTCGCGACGCTTTTTGTCGATGCGGCGCGAAGCCGGGGTGCGCATCCCGGGATGCGGCAGGACCTGTTCGACCTGCGGGCATTGGCGCGCGCCGCCGGTGATTCGCTGGCCGGACGGGCGGCGGCCAAGGGGCTGCAATGGGCGGTCGAAATTTCCGAAAAGCTTCCGGCGTTCGTGGTCGGCGATCCCGTGCGCCTGCGCGCCGCGCTGGAGAACCTGATCGACAATGCCGCGAAATTCACCGAGCAGGGCGCGATCACGCTGACGGCGACGCCGCTGCCGGGCGGCAAGGGCAAGACCGGCGTGGCCTTCGCGATCTCGGACAGCGGCATCGGACTTGCGCTTAATGAAATCAAGCGGCTGTTCCGGCCGTTCTCGCAGGCCAATGTCAGCATTGCTTCCCGGTTCGGCGGCGCCGGGCTCGGGCTGGCCTCGGTCAAGCAGATCGCGCGGGCGATGGGCGGCGACGTCATGATCGCGTCGCGGCGCGGCGGCGGCACCACCTTCACGCTTGCCGTGACGCTGACGCGCGCCAAGGCTCCCCGGGCTGCCGGCGCTCCGGGAGCCGGCGGCGATCAATCGCTGCGCGGGCATCGCCCGCTCAAGCTGCTCAGCGTCGAAGACAACCCGTTCGGCCGCGTCGTGCTCAACGCCATCCTGACCGAACTCGGTCACCAGACCGAATTCATCGGCCAGGGCGAAGCCGCGCCTGAGCGCATCGTGCAGGGCGCGTTTGACGCGGTGCTGATGGACATGGTGTTGCCGGGCATCGACGGCATCGAGGCGATCCGGCGGATCCGCGCGCTGGCGCCGCCTTTCGGCCGCATCGCGATCATCGGCGTATCTGGCCGCGGCGACGACGAGGCGGCGTCGCGCGATGCCGGCGCCGACGCTTTCCTGGTCAAGCCTGTGTCTCCGCGTGCGCTAGCGACTGCGCTGCTTGAAGCGACATCCCGTGCGGCAGCCGCGACTTGATGATCGCTGCGTTAAGTTCGCCGCCATAGACGAAGATCGCGGCGATGAAATACAGAAACACCAGCGCGATGATGACCGAGGCGAGGCCGGCATACATCGTGACGTAGTTGTTGGCGAACCGCGCAAGGTACTGGCCGAACACGATGCCCGAGACCAGCGACGCCGCCAAAGTGAAGATGATGCCGGGCAGGATTTGCAGGAAACCCCGTCGTCCCGCCGGCAGCCAGGCGTGCAGGATGAACAGCGCCACCACCAGTGCTGCGATGGTGATGCTGTAGCGGGTGACGTTGAGGAAGTGCTCGTTGGTTTCGACGACCAGCGGAATATGCCGCCGAGCCGCTTCGACGAACAACGGAAACAGCACGATCAGGAACGCCATCGCCAGTGCGGTGATGGCCGCGACCAGGGTGTAGCCGATCGATTCCAGCCGCAGCCAGTACCAGCGCCGCGGTTCGATCACCGAATAGGCGCGGTTGAGCGCGACCCGCAGCGCCTCGACGCCGTTCGATGCGAAATAAACCGCGAGCACCACGCCGATGGTCAGCACGCCGCTGCGCGTCGTGGTCAGCACGTCGTGAATTTCGCCCGACAGCGAATCGGCGACCTGCTGCGGCCAGACCTGCAGCAACGACTGCGCGGCCTGGTCAGCCAGTTCCTTGGAGCCGAAAAAGCCCGCCAGCGAGGTCAGCACGATCAGGAACGGGAACAGTGCCATCAGCGTCGACAGCGCGATATGGCTCGCGATCGCCCAGCCGTCATCGGCGAGGAACGTGTAAAACGCGTCCATCACGACATGGTAGACGTAACGAAGCTGCCTCACATTCCACCCTGGGTCTGACAATGACGGTTCGAACCGCGAACGCGCGGCTAGTTTCTGATATTATTGGGTTAAAAGCCAGATCGTTAAGCTTGTTGTACAAATCGCCGGACCCGACGCGACCATGTGGCAGTTGGCCCTGCGCGGTGTTATGTAGCGCCAATGGCATCCTTTCTGAGTTCGATTATTCTCCCCATCGCCGTTGCGGCCGTCGCTATCGTGCTGCTGCTGGGCCTCATCAACATGATGCGGGGCGGTTCGCCGAACCGTTCGCAGCAGTTGATGCGGTTGCGGGTCCTGCTGCAGTTCGTCGCCATCGTCATCACCATGGTCGCCGTCTGGGCGATGGGCAGATAAGGGAACCGGCCGCAGGAGTCTAAGATGGTCGTACTGAACCGCATCTACACCAGGACTGGCGACGACGGCACCACTGCACTCGGCAGCGGCGAACGGCGGCCGAAATACGATCTGCGGGTGGCCGCTTACGGCACCGTGGACGAAACCAATGCCACCATCGGCGTGGTGCGGCTGCATCTGGCCGAGGCGCCCGAACTAGATAAAATGCTCGGCCTGATCCAGAACGACCTGTTCGATCTCGGCGCCGATCTCGCGGTACCGCAGCGCGACGGCAAGGCGGAGCGCTTGCGGGTGCTGTCGAGCCAGGTCGAACGGGTTGAACGCGACATCGACACGCTTAACGCGAAGCTTGCACCCCTGACCTCGTTTATCCTGCCGGGGGGGACCCCCGCCGCGGCATACCTGCATCTCGCCCGCACCATATGTCGCCGGGCGGAACGAACCATCGTGGAACTCGCCGCCAACCCCGACGAGCCGGTCAGCGAGGCCGCCATTCAATATATCAACCGGCTGTCGGACTTCCTGTTCGTGGCCAGCCGCGCCGTTAACGGCAACGGGGCCGGCGACGTGTTGTGGGTGCCCGGCCAGAACCGCTAAACGGCGGTTCTACCGGCGGCCCGCGGGGCATTTCCGGGGGGCATTCTCGAGGTCTTCCGGGTGTCGCCTTGGGGCGATTTTTGGCTTTCGCGCGTTGACCGCCGATAGCCGGACCTTTAGGTTCCGCGCCGAAGCCAATCAAATCCAGAATTCAAGCGAAAGAGGGTCGATGAAGGTTCTTGTGCCGGTAAAGCGGGTGGTCGACTACAACGTCAAGGTCCGCGTCAAGAGCGATGGAACGGGCGTGGAACTCGGCAACGTCAAGATGTCTATGAACCCATTCGACGAAATCGCCGTCGAGGAAGCGCTGCGGCTGAAGGAAGCCGGCAAGGCGACCGAGGTGGTGGTGGTGTCGATCGGCCCGGCGCAGGCCTCGGAAACCATCCGGACCGGCCTGGCGATGGGCGCGGACCGCGGCATCCTGGTCAAGGCCGAAGGCAATGTCGAACCGCTGGCGGTCGCGAAGATTCTCAAAGCCATCGCCGACGCGGAGAAGCCCGGCCTGATCATTCTCGGCAAGCAGGCGATCGACGACGATTCCAACCAGACCGGCCAGATGCTGGCAGCATTGCTCGGCTGGTCGCAGGCGACCTTTGCCTCCAAGCTCGAAGTTGACGGCGCCGATTTCAAGGTGACCCGCGAAGTCGACGGCGGCCTGCAGACCGTGAAGCTGAAGGGGCCGTCGATCGTGACGACGGACCTGCGCCTGAACGAGCCGCGCTACGCCTCGCTGCCCAACATCATGAAGGCGAAGAAGAAGCCGATCGACGACAAGAGCGCTGCCGATTACGGCGTCGATCTGACGCCGCGTCTGGAAGTGCTGAAGACATCGGAGCCGCCCGGCCGCAAGGGAGGCGTCAAGGTCAAGGACGTGGCCGAACTGATTTCCAAGCTCAAGACCGAAGCCGGGGTTCTGTGATGACTACGCTGTTGATTGCCGAACACGACAATGCGTCGATCAAGGACTCCACCAACAAGGCGCTGACGGCAGCGAGCGCGCTTGGCGCCGAGGTCCATGTGCTGGTCGCCGGTGAAAACGCCAAGGGTGCGGCTGACGCCGCGGCCAAGCTTGCCGGCGTGAAGAAGGTGCTGCTCGCCGATGGCGCGCTTTATGCCCACGACCTCGCCGAACCGCTGGCCGCATTGATCGTGGCGCTGGCGCCGGGCTACGACGCCTTTGTTGCGCCCGCGACCTCGCGCTTCAAGAACGTGATGCCGCGCGTCGCCGCCCTGCTCGACGTCATGCAGGTCTCGGAAATCATCAAGGTGGTTGCGCCCGATACGTTCGAGCGGCCGATCTATGCCGGCAACGCGATCCAGACCGTGAAGTCCAAGGACGCCAAGAAGGTCATCACGGTGCGGACCTCGACCTTTGCCGCGGCCGGTGACGGCGGCAGCGCGACGGTGGAAAATGCCGCGTCCGCGGCGGATCCCGGCCTTTCGAGCTTTGTCGGCGAGGAAGTCGCCAAGAGCGATCGTCCCGAATTGACTTCGGCCAAAATCATCGTCTCCGGCGGCCGCGCCATGCAGAGCCGCGAGAACTTTGCAAAGTATATCGAGCCGCTCGCCGACAAGCTCGGCGCCGGTGTCGGCGCCTCGCGCGCCGCGGTCGACGCCGGCTATGCGCCGAACGACTGGCAGGTCGGCCAGACCGGCAAGGTGGTGGCCCCCGAACTATATGTCGCGATCGGTATCTCCGGCGCGATCCAGCATCTGGCCGGCATGAAGGATTCCAAGGTGATCGTCGCGATCAACAAGGATGAAGACGCGCCGATTTTCCAGGTTGCCGATTACGGCCTGGTCGCGGACCTCTATCAGGCAGTTCCCGAACTGACCGAAGCGCTCGGCAAGCTCGGCAAGTAATGGTGCAACAGCGGCCGGATGTTTAGCGTCCGGCCGGTGTTTTGAGAGCATGATCCGGAAAAGTGGGTACCGGTTTTCCGAACGGGTCATGCGCAAGCGAAGGCGTTTTCAAGCGAGGCGGATACCGACCTTGCGTGAAGAAAATTTGCCAATGATGGGACTGAGGCCTCGACTCTGATAGGTTCAGAATCCGGGCCCAGAGATGAACAGGCGCGATCTGCGCGCCGTTCCGGTGGATGACAAGATGGCGGTGACAATCAAGAAGGTCGGCGTGATCGGCTCGGGCCAGATGGGCAACGGCATTGCGCATGTGGCGGCGCTCGCCGGTTACCATGTGGTGCTGAACGATCTGTCCGCCGACCGGCTGAAATCGGCGATGGCGACCATCAACGGCAACCTGTCGCGCCAGGTCTCGAAGAAAATCATCACCGAGGAGGCGCGCAAGCAGGCGCTGGACCTGATCGTCTCCGCCGAGACCTTCGAGGGCCTCGCGGACTGCGATCTGGTGATCGAGACCGCGGTCGAAAAGGAAGAGGTCAAGCGCAAGATCTTCCACGACCTCTGCGCGGTGCTGAAGCCGGAGGCGATCGTCGCCTCCAACTCGTCGTCGATCTCGATCACGAGGCTTGCCGCCTCGACCGACCGCCCCGAACGTTTCATCGGCATTCATTTCATGAATCCGGTGCCGTTGATGGAACTGGTCGAACTGATCCGCGGCATCGCCACCGATGACGCGACCTTCGACGCCGCCAAGGGATTCGTCGCCAAGCTCGGCAAGCAGATCGCGGTGTCCGAGGATTTCCCGGCCTTCATCGTCAACCGCATCCTGCTGCCGATGATCAACGAGGCGATCTACACGCTCTACGAGGGCGTCGGCAACGTCGAGGCGATCGACGCGGCGATGAAGCTCGGCGCGCACCATCCGATGGGGCCGCTGGAACTGGCCGATTTCATCGGGCTCGATACCTGCCTGTCGATCATGCAGGTGCTGCATGAGGGGCTGGCGGATTCGAAATATCGCCCGTGCCCGCTGTTGGTGAAATACGTCGAGGCCGGCTGGCTCGGCCGCAAGTCCCATCGCGGTTTCTACGACTACCGCGGCGACAAGCCGGTTCCGACGCGATAGGGGCTCTCGTCATTGCCAGGCGTGTAGTCTGCCTTGCGCAGACTACGTAAACTTGTCTGCGCCCCCGGCAATTCATCCCGAGAAATGCGTTTTCCGAAGATTGATGGATACGCGGGTCAAGCCCGCGTATGACGTTTTGAGATCGGAGCCTCGCGCGTCCGTTTCTCTACCGCCCGCCATGTCCAGAATTCGTTAACCACCGTCGGCTAGGCTCCCCGGCGTTGAGGGGTTTCTGCGTATGGACATGATGGCTATGGTTACGAGCGCGCTCGCCATGCAGGCTGGGAACACCCAGATGCAGGTCGCGACCTCGATCATTAAATCCAACAACGATGCCGAGAAATTCGCGGTCCAGACCCTGCTGGGTTCGCCCTCCACGGCCAATCTTGGCCCCGGCGTCGGCGGCAACCTCAATATTACGGCTTAAGAGTCAGTCCCCACTGACCGCGCCTAAAACCCCGCCGCCACCGGCTGCATCGCGGCCTTGATCAGCTTGACCGCGTCGTCGCTGGCCCATTCGGCGGGTCCTGCGATATTGGCGATCTCGCAGCCCTGGGCGTCCACCAGCACCGAGGTCGGCATCCCCAGCGCCTTGCCTATGTTCTTAAGGTCCTGAAAAACCTTGGCTTTCTGGTCGCTGAAATAGGCCAATTGGGTCAGATTGCCGTCTTTCAGGAAGTTTTTCGGCTTTTCGGCGTCGCGGGTGTCGATGTTGATGGCGACCACCTCGAAATCCTTGCCGCCGAGCTTGGTCTGCAGGCTGTCCAGCGCCGGCATCTCCTTGCGACAGGGCACGCACCAGGTCGCCCACAGGTTCACCAGCACCGTCTTGCCGCGCCATTCCGACAGCTTTCGCGGTTTGCCGTCGGCATCCCAAAAGGCCAGATCCGGCAGCCGCAACGGGCTTGTCGCCATGGTCAGCGCCGCCACTTCGCCCTGCGCCAGCGGCGCGATCTTGCGGGCGGTCGCAACCGCACCGTTGCAGGCGGAATCCCCGCTTGGGCCGCGCTTGAAGGCACCGAAGCCGTAAACGGCGGCAAAGCCGATCAGCCCGCCTACCACGACCGCCCCGACGGCGAGCGGAATCCGGCGCGTGACGGCCGGGCGAGGGGTGGGCATTTCGGGCATATCGTTTGTCATCCTGTGTCAGATACGGCTATGCAGTGCCCATATTACGTTTGAGGCCGGCACCGCGTTTCGCCGGTTTCGACGATAAATGGCAAGGCGCGAGAAGTCATGAGCAACAAGATGTGGGGCGGCCGCTTCACCGAACGTCCCGACGCCATCATGGAGGAAATCAACGTCTCGATCGACGTTGACCGACACCTTTATGCCCAGGACATCGCCGCGTCCAAGGCCCACGCCGCGATGCTGTCCGCGCAAGGCATTATCAGCGCGAGTGATGCGAAAAATATCGGCAAGGGTCTAGACACGATTTTGTCAGAAATCGACAAGGGATCGTTCGATTTCAAGCGCGCGCTCGAAGATATCCATATGAACGTCGAGAGCCGGCTGACCGACCTGATCGGCCCCGCCGCCGGACGGCTGCACACCGCGCGTTCGCGCAACGACCAGGTCGCGACCGATTTCCGCCTGTTCGTACGCGACACCATCGACGAGACGGATGCGGCGCTGGCCGCGTTCCAGCAGGCGCTGGTCGGCCGCGCGCTGGAACATGCTGGCACGGTCATGCCGGGCTTCACCCACCTGCAGACCGCCCAACCCGTCACCTTCGGCCATCACCTGCTCGCCTATGTCGAGATGGCGGCGCGAGACCGTGGCCGTTTTGCCGACGCCCGCAAGCGCCTCAACGAGTCGCCGCTGGGCGCGGCAGCACTCGCCGGAACCTCGTTTCCGATCGACCGGACGGCAACCGCGAAAGCGCTCGGCTTCGACCGGCCGATGGCCAATTCGCTGGATGCGGTTTCGGACCGCGACTTCGTGCTCGAAACCCTGTCGGCGGCCTCGATCGCCGCCGTGCATATGTCGCGCTTCGCCGAGGAGATCGTGATCTGGACCTCGCCGCTGGTCGGCCTGGTGCGGCTCTCCGACAAGTTTACCACCGGCTCCTCGATCATGCCGCAGAAGCGCAACCCGGACGCCGCCGAACTGGTGCGCGCCAAGACCGGCCGGGTGATCGGCGCGCTGACCGGGCTTTTGATCGTGATGAAGGGGCTGCCGCTCGCCTATCAAAAGGACATGCAGGAGGACAAGCAGGGCGCGATGGAAGCGTTTTCGGCGCTGTCGCTGGCGGTCCGGGCGATGACCGGCATGGTCCTCGACCTCGTGCCGGATGAGGCACGGATGAAGGCCGCCGCGGGCGAAGGTTACGCCACCGCAACGGATCTGGCCGACTGGCTGGTGCGGACGCTGAAAATGCCGTTCCGCGACGCCCACCACGTCACCGGAAGAATTGTGGGGCTGGCGTCAAAGCAGGGCGTGGCGCTGCACGAACTGCCGTTGAAGGCGATGCAGGAGGTCGAGCCGAAGATTACAGCCGAGGCCCTGCGCGTGCTTTCGGTGGAAGCTTCGGTCAAGAGCCGCACCAGCTATGGCGGCACCGCGCCGAAGAACGTGATGGCGCAGGCCAAAGCCTGGCTGAAGCGGCTGGAAAAAGAGCGAAAATTGGGCTGACGGAAAAAATTTCGCTGCAATTTCATGGTTATCCGAGAGCCATCGGGTCTCGCCAGAACGGGTCAATCTTTGTATGGTGCGGCGCGTAGAGCATGATCCGGAAAAGTGGGAACCGGTTTTCCGGAAGGATCATGCTCAAATCAAAGGAGATAGAGCGGGATGACGGTTCGAAGAAGCGTCACGCTCTAGCGGGGAATTCGTCGTGATCAGTAACTATCGTCCGTCATCGTCGGGATGGGCCATCATCCTGCTGAGCGTGACCGCGCTCGCGCTCGGCGGCTGCGGACGCAAGGCCGGCCTCGATTTGCCGCCGAACGCCCCGGCGCTGTCGGCGGCGCCCGCGACCGCGGATACCGAGGCCGAGCGCGCCGCGCAGCCCGGCGTTTTCAACTCGACCTATGGGTCGGAAGCGGCGCCTGTGGCATCCAAGGGCCGCAAGAAATCGTTCGTTCTCGATCCGCTGCTGGGCAACTGAGCTAGCTCATCATGAATCACTTCGACTATCGCAACGGCGTGCTTCACGCCGAGGCGGTCAATCTTTCGGAACTCGCGGATGCCGTGGGTACGCCGTTCTATTGCTATTCGTCGGCGACGCTGGAGCGCCATTACCGGGTTTTCACCGAGGCCTTTGCCGGCGAGAAGACGCTGGTCTGCTACGCCATGAAGGCCAATTCCAACCAGTCGGTGCTGCGTACGCTGGCGAAACTCGGCGCCGGCGCCGACGTGGTGTCGGGCGGCGAGTTGAAGCGCGCGCTGGCGGCCGGCATTCCGCCGAACAAGATCTTGTTCTCGGGCGTCGGCAAGACCGAAGCCGAACTGCGCGCGGCGCTGGCGCACGACATTCTCTGCATCAACGTCGAGTCCGAGCCGGAACTCGAACTGCTGTCGAAGCTCGCGGTCGAGACCGGCAAGACCGCGCGCATTTCGGTGCGGGTCAATCCCGACGTCGACGCCGGCACCCACGCCAAGATCGCCACCGGCAAGTCCGAGAACAAGTTCGGCGTTCCCATTGCCCGCGCGCGCGCAGTCTATGCCCGTGCCGCGGCGTTGCCCGGGATCGAAGTCACCGGCACCGACATGCATATCGGCAGCCAGATCACTGATCTGTCCAAGATGGAAACCGCGTTCCGGATTCTTTCCGATTTCGTGCTGACGCTGCGCGCCGACGGCCACAACATCGCGCATATCGATTTCGGCGGCGGGCTCGGCATTCCCTATCACATGGACCGCGAAGCGCCGCCGTTGCCGTCGGCCTATGCCGCGATGGTCAAGCGGGTGACGCATAATCTCGGCTGCACGCTGATGTTCGAGCCGGGCCGGATGATCGTCGGCAATGCCGGCATCCTCGTCTCGCGCGTGATTTATGTGAAGCCGGGCGAGGCCAAGAATTTCGTCATCATCGACGCCGCGATGAACGATTTGATCCGTCCCACGCTGTACGAAGCGCATCACGATATCCTCCCGGTCCGTGAGGCAGCCAAAGGCGCGCGCATGATCATGGCCGATGTCGTCGGCCCGGTCTGCGAAACCGGCGACTATCTCGCGCTCGACCGCAACATCCCCGAGCCGAAGGCCGGCGACCTCATCGCCATCATGACCGCCGGCGCCTACGGCGCGGTGCAGTCCGGCTTCTACAACACCCGCGCGCTGATACCGGAAGTGCTGGTCAAGGACGATCAGTACGCGGTGGTGCGCCCGCGCATCGAGGTCGAAGACCTGATCGCGATGGACAAGCCCGCACCGTGGCTGTGAGGGTGGGCTAGAGATAAGGGCTGAAAACGCCCGAGCTTGACGTTCGCCCCGGCGCGGCGTCGTTACGAACGGGACCGTCGTCGAGCGCCCTTTGCGACCTCAGACGGCAGTTCGCCGAAGGCAATGCGGAAATCCCGGGCGAAATGACCGGGGTTCTGGAATCCGCATTTCAGCGCGATTTGGATTACCGATGTGCCGCTGGATTGTTCGAGCATCTCCCGCGCGCGAGCGAGCCTTATGCGCTTTGCGAAATCGGCCGGCGAGTAACCCCGGTCCTTCCTGAATTGCCGGAACAGGCTCCTGGCACTGACCTGAGCCACCTTGACCATGGCTTCGATGTCGATCGGCTTGTCCCAATTGGCCTCGATGAATTCCTCGACAGCCTTGACGGCGGGGGTGCTCGCCTTGAGGGGTTCCCGCAACAATAGCTCGGTGTAGCTGTGCCGGTGGCACATCAGGAATTTCATGGTCATCATGCGTTCGACTTCCGCAGCGGCGAGATCGGAGAAGAACGCTCCACGCTCGTTGAAGTCGTGCGCAAACTGAAAGATTCGCTGTCGCAGCGCCCTCATCGCCGGAAGGCGGTCCTCGGTTTCGTCGAACACAAGATCCCTGCTGATTTCCCGGCCAACGAGGAGATTCAGGTGGCGCCGCAGGGAGTCCATCTCGATCCGCAATACGAGCTGGCGATAATGAGATTTGAAATCGAGCTTCACCGGTTTCCCCGCTGGCAGAACCGGCGTCCACCCTCCCGGAGCGATCTCGCGGGGACCATCACCGGTCACGTACTGGCCTGCGCCTTGAATGTTGAAGATCTGGCGTACGAACGTGCCTTCGTCGAAGCCGAGTGAAACATCGTTGGCGTAGTCGCAAAACGACAGGCCAAGGCTGCCAATCTGCAAATGGTTCGCACGAACCGCGAAATCGTTCTTGCCCCCAGCGATGCCGAAGCTGCTGGCACCGTAAAATCCAAACAGCCGGTCGCGGATGAACTCCGG
>JBBRSX010000095.1:0-24237 GCA_038244925.1 Hyphomicrobiales bacterium
GCGGGCATGATGAGCCACGTCGTCAGCGAAGGCACCGCGCGGCGCGCCGCGCTCGACGGCATTCCGACCGCCGGCAAGACCGGCACCACCAACGCCTATCGCGACGCCTGGTTCGTCGGCTACACCGGCAACTTCACCTGCGCCGTGTGGTACGGCAACGACGACTACTCGCCGACCAACCGCATGACCGGCGGCTCGCTGCCGGCGCAGACCTGGCACGACATCATGGTGATCGCTCATCAGGGCGTCGAGGTGAAGGAAATCGCAGGTATCGGCATGGGCACGAAACTGCCGCCCGCCCCCGTTGCCTCCAACGTAGCGGCCAATGGCGCGCCGCCGCGGATATTGGAAACCAAGCCGGGACCGCCACCGGTGCTGACCAGGCGCGGCGCGGATATTCTGGTGCGCGTGGAAAAGCTGCTCGACGAAGCCGGCAAGGCCGCTGGCAAGACATCGGCCAACGAACCGCCCTCGCCGACCAAGCCGAACTCTTCGAGCGCGCTGGCCTTCCCGGAGAACTATGTCGCCGCAGCGGGCGACCAGGCTCCGCCGTCGCCGCGGAAGAACTAGCGCCTGTGCGGCTGATCTTCATCACCTTGCTGGCGCTGATCCTCGCCACCGTCGTCGGTCTCGGCTCGACCTACATGACCGCGACGCGCGGCACCGATCTGGGCACGCTCAAGATCGGCGCCTGGACGGCGCGGCCGAAGAGCGGCACCGCCGATGTCGATCCCTATTCACGCGCCTCGATTGCCCGCAGCGGCGAATTGCCGATCGGCACCGGCGACGGCATCGCCTTCTCGGCCATCACGGACGACAAGAAGAAGCCGCTCGACGGCCGCTGCGACGTCATCGTCAGCGGCGTGACGCCGGCGGCGCGGTTCTGGACGCTGACGCTGTTCGACCGCAAGGGCCATCTGGTCGGCAATTCGCTGCAGCGTTACGGCTTCACCAGCCAGGAAATCATCCGCGGCTCCGACGGTGCGTTCGAAATTCGCGTCGCGGCGCGCTCGCGCGCCGGCAACTGGCTGCCCACCGGCGGGATCGAACGTTACGCGCTGATGCTGCGGCTCTACGATACGCCGGTCGGCGTTGCGACGCGGACCCAGCGCGACGCACCGATGCCCTCCATCTCCACGGTGGGCTGCCCATGATCCGCCTGCTGTTCACGATCATCGCGGGCGTGCTGCTTGGCGGCGTGGTGCATCTGGTCAGCGTGCTGGCGCTGCCGCGGATCGCCTCGCAGGACGCCTATTCGCGGCTGACGCCGACGACAAAAGAAAACGCCGTGACGCAGTTGCCGCTCGCCGATCCCGCCAATTCGCCGCTGCCGTTCATGGACCCGGCCTTCGCGATGGCGATCTGCCGCTACGATCTGTCGGGCGGACCGATCAAGCTGACGGTGCCGGTCAGCCAGGCCTATACCTCGGTGTCGTTCTACACCCGCAACGAGGTTGCCTATTACGCCATCAACGACCGCTCGGCCGGCCGCAAGGTAATCGAGCTCGACCTGATGACGGAGACGCAGCACAACGCATTGCCCGAGGACGAGGAAGTCACCGCCGCCGACCGGCTGATCATCGACTCCCCGACCGAAAAGGGCCTGATCCTGCTGAAGGCGCTCGCGCCGGAGCCCGGCCTGATGCCGCAGGCGCAAGCTTCCCTCGCGGCATCGAGCTGCGCCGTGCAGACAGATGCGCCGCCACCACCCAAGCAGCCCGATCCGCCGCCGCCGCCGGCAAAGGCACCGTCCGGCAAGCGTTGAGCTATGTAGCCCTGATGGCGCGAAGCGCAATCCGGGATCGTTCCCCATATGCGTGATGGTCCCGGATTACGCTTCGCTTCATCGGGACTGATGACCAGTCAACCCTTCACCGTCACCGCGCGCCCGATCACGGGCGTCGCCGCCACCGGCGGGTTGGCGGTTTGCGCCGCGAGTTCGCCGATCAGGCGGTCGGCGTCGGCTGCGATATTATCCGGGGTCTGGATCACCAGCCGCTCCAGCGCCCAGCGGTAGGACGAGATGCGCCGCTCCAGGCATTGCTGGACCCATTGCACGATCAGCGTGTTCTCTTCCATGCGGGCGACCGCATCGGCCTGTTCACGCGGCGACAGTTCCGACACCAGCTTGAGGCTGGCATTGCGCTTGCGGTCGAGTTCGATCACGCGCGCGGCGGAGGCAAAGAACGGCTCGAACCTGACGATGTCGTTGCGAACGTCCTCGATCAGCTGCTGATAGCGCGAGGTGTGCGAGCGGTGCGGCTCGTCGATCAAGGCGCGGCCGTAGGTGGTGCGGTCGAACACGACCTTCTGGCGCCATGGCGAGGGCAGCGGCTGGTAATCGCCGAACACGCTCTTCCAGGCAGGCCGCGAATGCGGCGGCTCGATCAGGGGATAAGCGAGATCGCGGAGCTGGCGCTCGTTTTCGGTGAGCTGGAACTGTGATGCCTTCAGGCCGACGCTTCCGGTCGCCTCGGTGCCGAGCCAGCGGTGCATGTCGTCGTTGCGGAAATCGCTGCGGGTGCGGCCGAAATCGCCGCCGCTGCAGCCACCAAGGGCTGTACTCGCCACAAGCAGCAAGAGAACCGGTAGTGACCGAATCCCGGTGATCCGGATCGGAAGGCACATCTCCGGCATTTCAAACGTCCGTTGTCAGGGGCGCCGACGGCGACGGCGTCCGGGGGCTGTACCTTCTTCCGGTCCGCGCCCGTCGCCGGTCTCGGCGGCGGTTCGTTCGATCCGGACAACGGGAAGGATCAGTACGGTTCCCAGGCCATCACGCGGAGCGCCATCCATGCTTGAGCCCAGCCGCCGCGACGCCGCATCTGCCGGGAATTCAATGATGGTACCCATGTTCGTTCTCTCTGGTTGCCGCACGGACATGATTTGGCCGGCGACATGCCATCATTAAGAACAGCACGTGGTTAACGGCATCTTAATCCCCGGACCGGGCAAGCTACGGATAGGCCGCTGTGGCCTGTTCGCCTCCCCGTAAAAAGCCCCCCGCGTCTTCACGGGTTGTTTTCCTTAACCAGCTCTTAAAGCGCTCCGGGTAGGCTGACGGGACGGATTACCGAAGTCGCGTACAGCAGCCATGACCGCAGCTCCATTATTTCCCGGTTTCGACGGGCTGATGACACTCTCCCGTCGCGAGGGCGTCGATATTCGCCCGACTTTGCTGCGCGTGCTGACTGACCTCTATGTACAGGCGAACGCCCATTCCGCCGACGAGGAGCGCCAGTTCGTCGAACTGACTTCCCGTTTGATCGATCAGGTCGACGACGCCACGCGCGCGGC
Source organism: Hyphomicrobiales bacterium (assembly GCA_038244925.1). Classification (GTDB taxonomy): domain Bacteria; phylum Pseudomonadota; class Alphaproteobacteria; order Rhizobiales; family Xanthobacteraceae; genus Bradyrhizobium. The sequence goes on from JBBRSX010000095.1 coordinate 3,298, forward strand.
AGTCCGGGCACGGCTCGCGGTCTATCCAACGACGCCCGCCGAAATCATGGAAAAGCTCGGCCTGCGGCGTTCGCCGCCCAGACCAACCATACCGGTCGCGCCTGCGATCACCGCGGCGCCGCCGCCGGAAGCGCCGGCCGCGAAGGCGCCGACCGAAGCGCAACTGCGGATGGCCTCCAGCCTGTCGATGCGGCCCAACGACGCCGCCGAAATCAGCGACATGTTCTTTGCCGCCAACGCCAGCGAGCGCGCGCTGATCCTGCACAATCTTTCCGAAACCCCGCTGAAAGCATCGGCGCGGATTCCCGCCGCCCGCGCCGTGCGCGCGGTCCAGATCCTGGAAATGGCCGCTTACGCCCAGGATACCGAAAGTTTTTCGCTCGAGATCGGCGAGGCCTTGATTCTGCCGACGCGGATCGCAGCGCAGGTCGTCAACGATCCCGGCGGCGAGCCCATGGCTTGCGCCGCGCGCGCGCTCGACATGCCGAGTGCTGCGTTCCAGCGCATATTGATGTTCCTCAATCCCGAGTTCGGTTCGTCCGTGCAGAACGTCTACCGGCTGTCACGGCTCTATGACCGGCTCACCGAACGATCCGCGCTGGTGATGCTGGCGGCATGGCGCGGCTCGACCATGGCGGTCTCCCGCGCCAAATACCGTCCCGCGCTGTATGACGACGAACGCAACCGCGCTCGCGCCGCCGCGCCGCAGACGCGTCCCGCCGTGCAGCCCGGCACCGCGCCGGGCATTCGTACCGGCACCGACGGTTCGAAGCGCTAGAAGTTTTAGCGAACTCAGGCCTTCGCCAGATCCAGAAAATGCCGCCCTGCCCGGTCCTCGGTCTCGACGATCCATACGTCCGGATCGAAACGGATTTCCTTGGCGAGACGTTCTTCGACCACCTGCTCCGGCACCGGCTGCGGCGAAGCGGATGTAAAAAATCGCTCGCTCGGCCGGCTCTCGTCATAGACCGTCTGAGGTGCCGGCGCATACAGCATGGCATTACCGTCGAGCGTCGCCACTTTGACGAACACCGCCCCCGCCTCCTCCGCGCCGCGCTTGCGCACGGCGCCGAAGATTCCCTCGGTCTGACAACGGCGCAGATACGCCGCCACCCATATGCTTGATTTCAATCGCATGGGACCGACGATAGGCCAGCGGCCACGTCCGCGCCAGTGGTCGCGGCATCTGGTGATTTCCCAAGGTTGCGTCTGCGCTCGATTAGCAAGCGCTCCCGCCGTGAACGAAATTACGACGCCATTCGGGATTTCCACAGAAAACAGAGAGGACGTTTAGCCGCACCACGACATTATGATCGCGCTATGCGCTGCAGCACCGCATCTGCGGGCTTCTTTGCGCCGGAAAGGGCCCCGTTCTGATCGCCACGATGTCGTGTGGATGTCACAGCGGTCTGGTTAACGAGGACCCATTGCGATGACCATTATCCAGCAGGAGCGCCAGAGAATGTCAGAACATCACGATCACCACGAAGAGCGCCATCACTATTCGAGCCCGTTCGGCAAGAAATTCATCTTCGGAACCAATGGCGACGACATCATTTTCGGGACCGATCACAGCGATACAATCTTTGGCTTTCGTGGCGACGACGCCATTTTCGCGGGCCTCGGCAATGATACCGTCTTTGGCAGCCGCGGCGACGATCTGATCGACGGCGGCAAGGGCAATGACCGGCTGTTCGGCGACAAGGGCAACGATGGCCTCGTTGGCGGTGACGGCAATGACGACCTGTACGGCGGCCCGGGGCGCGATCTACTGTTCGGCGGCGCCGGCCGCGACGAACTCGACGGCGGCGAAGGCAACGACAAGTTCCTCTTCCGCAAGGGCATGGGCGTTGACGAGATCGAACATCTCGATGCCGGCGACCGTATCGACATCCGTGATTTCAATGTCGCATCCTTCCAGTCGTTGATCAGCTCCGCGCGGCAGGTTGGCCACAATGTTCAGATCGACCTCGGCAGCGGCGACAAGATCGTCATCGAGCATACCCGGATCTCTGACCTTCACGCCGAACAGTTCATCATCGCCAATCAAGTCAAGGGTCCCTCGAGCTCGCAGACTCCGTATCTCCTGAGCAGCGATTCCCACGTCTATACCGAATCGTTGTTGACCGCCGGCGACAGCGTGAACGGCTACAAGATGGTCGGTATTCCCGACGGCCTCGGCGCGTTCGACAATGGCGACGGCACCTTCACCGTGCTGATGAACCAGGAATTGAGCGCAAACCTGGGCATCGCTCGTGCCCATGGCGGCACCGGCGCCTTCGTTTCGGAATGGGTATTCGACAAGACGACGCTGCAGGTGCTGTCGGGCAAGGACCTGATGCACGACGTCTGGCTGTATGACCCGACAACCCAGAGCTATGTCGACCACAATGCCGGCAACAGCCCGGTGTCGTTCAACCGATTCTGCTCCGCGGACCTTGCCGACCAAAGCGCATTCTACAATGCCAGCACTGGCCTCGGTTTCAATGGCGGGCGACTCTTTCTCGACGGCGAAGAAAGCGGTGTCGAAGGCAAGGCCATGGCTCACATTGTCGGCGGAGCCCAGGACGGCAACAGCTACGAGTTGGCCTGGCTCGGCAACATGGCTTACGAGAATGTCGTTGCCAACGCGCACACCGGCAACAAGACGGTTGTTGCGATGATGGACGATGGTCAGAACGGTCAAGTCTATTTTTATGCCGGCGACAAGCAAGCGACCGGCAACGCCATCGACAGGGCCGGCTTGACCGGCGGCCATTTGTTCGGCATTCACGTCGCCGACTTCGAAGGCGCGACGCTCAACAACGAGCCGAGCACCGCGGCGCCCCTCGGTGCGGATGAATCGTCCCTCTTCTCGATGGTTGATCTCGGCGACGTGAGTGGGATGACCGGCGCTCAAATCGACGCGGCGAGCGAAGCCGCGGGCGTGACCAGCTTTCTTCGTCCGGAAGACGGCGCTTGGGACACGCTCAACCCCAATCGCTTCTACTTCGTCACCACCAACGCCTTCAACGCTCCGAGCCGGCTGTGGGCTGTCGACTTCAATGACGCCAAGAACCCGGCTGCGGGCGGCACGATCAAGCTGCTTCTCAACGGAACCGAAGGCCAGCAGATGCTCGACAACATCACGGTCGACTCCAACGGCAGAGTTACCCTGTGTGAAGACGTCGGCAACAACGCGCATCTCGGCAAGGTTTGGCAATACGATCCGGCGACGGATGCGCTGACGCAGCTCGCCCAGCACGATGCAAGCCGCTTCCTGTCGGGTGGTGCGAATTTCCTGACCCAGGACGAGGAAGCGTCGGGCGTGATCGACGTTTCGCACATCCTCGGCAATGCTGGCGAAAACGTCTTCCTGATCGACACCCAGTCTCATTTGTCCGTCGGGGGTGAGCTGGTCGAAGGCGGTCAGCTCCAGCTGATCCATCAGTATCTGGTGTGACGTCATCCTCTGGCCGGCGGGATCCGTTCACCCGACGGTCATCACAGCAAACGATCGCGAGGGTGCCGGCTTTCAGCCAGCGCCCTCGCATGCGTGCCAAAGACCCGGCCTGCCGCCGAAAAGGCGCGCTTAACTCTCACCCGGGGAGCGTTCGCGCGTGACACCCGTTACCCTGTTTACGACAACCATCACGGCAGGATCGGAACTGCGTTCCGCGCTCGCCTCATGCCGCTCCGCGTTGATCGGCATCGCAGCTTTCAGCGGTCTCATAAATCTGCTGACGCTGACGGGCTCGCTGTTCATGCTGGAGGTTTACGATCGCGTACTGCCCAGCCGCAGCGTGCCGACCCTTGTTGGCCTGGCGGTCATCACAGCCATTCTGTTTCTGTTCCAGGGCATCCTGGAGATCACGCGCGGACGCATGCTGGTCCGCATCGGTAACCAGATCGACTGGCGCCTCAGCGACCGTGTCTACGACCTCGTCGTACGCCTGCCGCTTCGTACGCGGGGCAGCGGCGATGGCCTGCAGCCGGTTCGCGATATCGATACCGTTCGCTCCGTGCTGTCCGGTTCCGGCCCGGCTGCGCTGTTCGATCTGCCGTGGCTGCCGTTCTACCTCGCGATCTGCTTTGCCTTTCATCCTCTGATTGGCCTGACGGCGCTCGGCGGAGCGCTCATTCTCGTGGTGCTGACCCTGCTCACGGATCGCTTGTCGCAAAAGTCGGTTCAGCAGGCTTATGTCTATGCCGCGGCCCGCAACCGGTTGGCGGATGCCAGCCGCCGCAACGCGGAAGTGTTGGTGTCGATGGCAATGTCGGCGCCGCTGCTGGCCCGATGGCGGCAGCTCGGTGCCGCCTATCGCAAGCAACAGAAGGCCGCCAGTGATATCTCGGGAGGATTTGGCGTTACCGGGCGGGTTCTGCGCATGATGCTGCAGTCCGCCGTGCTCGCCGTCGGCGCTTACCTCGTCATTCACCAGGAGGCTTCCGGCGGCATCATCATCGCCAGCTCGATCCTGACCGGCCGCGCTCTGGCACCGGTCGACCTTGCGATCGGAAACTGGAGGAATTTCATTGCGGCCCGACAGAGCTGGCAGCGGCTTGAGCAATTGCTGGCGCTGCTGCCCGCCTCGGCGGCTCAACTGCCGTTACCTGCGCCAACCCGGACGCTTGTCGCGGAGAAATTGTCCGTCACCCCGCCGGAATCGGAAAAATTACTTGTTGCTGACGTCAGTTTCTTCCTCAAGGCAGGCAGCGCTCTGGGCATCGTTGGTGCCAGCGGATCGGGCAAATCGTCGCTGGTCCGCGCCCTTGTCGGCGCATGGCGCCCGGCGCGAGGCGTTGTCCGTCTGGATGGGGCCGCCTTGGAGCAATGGCCGTCCGAAGCACTTGGAAGTCACATTGGATATTTGCCCCAGGACGTCGAGTTGTTCGAGGGAACGATCGCTGAAAACATTGCGAGGTTTACTCCGGATGCGCCGATGGAAGCCGTGCTGGCCGCCGCGAATGCGGCAGGCATCCACCATTTGATCGTGAGCCTGCCGGATGGTTACAATTCCCAGATCGGCGAACATGGCGCCCTGCTCTCGGCCGGCCAGAGACAGCGTCTTGCACTCGCCCGCACCCTTTACGGCAATCCATTCCTGGTCGTTCTCGATGAACCCAATTCAAATCTGGACGCCGAAGGCGAAGAGGCGCTGACCCGGGCGATAATGGGGGTTCGCGCGCGGGGTGGTGTCGTTGTGGTCGTAGCGCACCGGTCAAATGTCCTCATCGCCGTGGATTTCCTGCTCTCGATGCAGCACGGCAGGCAACAGGCTTTCGGACCCAAAGACGAAGTGCTGTCGCAGATATTCCGGCGCGAACCGGCGCCTTCGGCGCCGCTGAAAGTCGTCCCCCAAACCGCGGCAACGACATGACCAATCATCTGGACGGCGAAGATCGTAGCTTACGAAACCATCTGATCGGCGGCGCGATCATTACTCTCGGTCTGACCTTCGGGATCGGTGGCTGGGCGGCGACCACCGAATTGTCAGGAGCGATTACCGCTTCGGGAACCGTCGTCGTCGATTCCAGCGTCAAGAAAGTTCAACATCTCACGGGCGGCATCGTGGGCGAACTCATGGTTCGCGAGGGCGACCGCGTCCATCTGGGCGACACCCTGGTCCGGCTCGACGAAACTGTCCTGCGCGCAGGCCTTTCGATTGTCACCAAAGGCCTCGACGAGATGCGCGCGCGCAAGGCCCGTCTTGCCAGCGAACGCGACGGAGCCGAATCAATCGTCTTTCCGCAGCAACTGCTCGACGCCCCGCCATCCGCCGATTTCGCGTCTGCCTTCGACAGCGAACGCAAGCTGTTTGATCTGCGTCGTTCTGCGCGACGAGGCCAGAAATCCCAGCTGCGCCAGCGCATCGCGCAGCTCGACGACGAGGTTCGCGGCTATGAGGCGCTCCAGCAAGCCAAGGCAGAAGAGATCGAGCTGATCCAGCGTGAACTTGCTGGCGTGCGGGTGCTCTGGCAGAAGAACCTCATTCAGATCAACCGGCTCACCACTCTGGAGCGCGAAACAGCGCGGCTCAAGGGCGAACTTGCTCAATCGACGGCCTCGAGTGCGCAAGTTCGCGGCAAGATCTCCGAAATCGAGCTTCAAATCATCCAGATTGATCAGGACTTAAGCAGCGAAGTCGCCAAGGAACTGCGCGACATCGACGGCAAGATCGGCGAATTCATCGAGCGCAAGGTAACGGCTGACGATCAGCTTAAACGCGTCGACATACGCGCTCCGCAAAGCGGCGTCGTCCATCAGCTCAGCGTGCACACGATCGGCGGCGTCGTGAGCCCGGCCGATCCGGTCATGTTGATTGTGCCGGAGGCGGACCTCCTCACGATCGAAGCCAGGATTTCGCCACAGGATATCGAGCAGCTCTATGTGGGGCAGACCGCCAGTATGCGCTTCTCGGCATTCAACCAGCGCACGACACCGGAGATCAACGGGAGCGTCAGTCGAATTTCGGCCGACGTGACGGCGGATCAGAAGACCGGTCAAAACTACTATACCGCCCGTGTTGCGATTACCCCCGAGGAATTGGCGCGCCTCGGCAACGTCAAACTGTTGCCAGGCATGCCGGCGGAGATCTTCGCAAGAACTTATGATCGGACCGTACTGTCTTACTTCATCAAACCATTGTCGGATCAGATCGTGCGCGCCTTTCGCGAACGATGACAGCCTGCAGCCGTTCTTGAGCGAAGCCAACATGCGTGGAGAGCGTGAATACGGCGCATCCCAAACCTACGGCTCGAATTTCGATTCTGGTTGATCCGAATCGGAATTCTAGTCGAGCGGATGCCCGATGACAGCGGTGAGTTCGCGGACCAGGCGGTCGGACATCTGACCGGTCACCGGCATCTTGCGCGCATGCTCGAACTTCGAGATCGCGGTCTGGGTATCGGCGCCGACGGCGCCGGTCGGCTTCAGCTGACCATAGCCATATTGCGTCAGCGCACGCTGCACGCCCGCGACGCGGCGGGCGCCGGCGGTTTGCGGAACTGGAATCGACGCCGGCGGCCGCATGACATTGGCGGGGACCGCCGCCGGCGCAACGGCCGACTTGACCACGAGATTGGTCATGGGATCGGGAGCTCTGTCGGAATTCCGCAGATCGCTGATCCTGGAATCGGTCACCCTCACCTCGACCGGCTTCGGCTCGGCAGGCTCGGATTCAACCGGCCTGGCGGCCAGTTCGACCGGACGCGGACGCGGCAACGGGCTCGCTGTGGTCGGCTGCGGCGCCGGCAGCGTCACGATCGAGCCGAACATCGGCGATGGATGGCGGCCGGCCTGCAGGAACAGTGCGTTGGTGACGATCGCGCAGATGGCGGCGGCGGCCAGCAGGCCGGCAACCATGTCTTTCGGACTGTGCAGCAGCATGCGCATGGCAAAGCCGCGCTCTTCTTCAGCGTCGATCGCAACCGCCTTGGCGCCACGGCGGCGGCGCGGCTTTTCGTCGTCGTCATCAATACGTCTAGGCACTTTTCTTCACCTGATGGGCTTGGTCTTGCTGTCCGGATCGCAGCGCCGGCTTCAGCGTTGCGATATTGCTGGAGGGCGCTTCGGCCGCGAAGACCAGCGGCAACGCCACCGCGACCGTGGTGCCCTCGCCGACCTTGCTTTGCACGTCGATCTCGCCATGGTGCAAGCCGACCAGGCCCTTGACGATCGATAGCCCAAGGCCGGTGCCTTCGTGCTTGCGCTGATAGGTCTTGCCGGCCTGGAAGAAGGGATCGCCGATCCGCTTGAGATCGTCGGCGGAAATTCCGACCCCGGTATCGGCGACGCGCAGCATCAGCCGCGATCCCTCGACCGCGATTGAGGCGGTCACGCTGCCGCCGCGCTCGGTGAACTTGACGGCGTTGGCGACGAGATTGAGCACGATCTGCTTGAACGCACGGGGATCGCCGGTCATGTCAGGCAGATCTTCCGGCGCGCGGGCGACGAGATCGACGCCGTTTTCCCGCGCCTTCAGCGCCAGCAGATTGCAGCAATTGACCAGCGCAGCACGCGGCGCGAACGGTTCCGGCGAAATCTCGAAGTGGCCGGATTCCATCTTCGACATGTCGAGGATGCCGTTGACGACCGACAGCAAATGCTGGCCGGAATCGTTGATCAGCTGCGCGTATTCCTTGCGGCGCGCCGCATCGATCATCAGCACGTCTTCCTGGACGATCATCTCGGAGAAGCCGATGATGGCGTTCAGCGGCGTGCGCAGCTCATGGCTCATGGTGGCCAGGAATCTCGTCTTGGAGGCATCGGCCTGCTCGGCCGCGGTGCGCGCCAGTTCGAGCGCCTGCTCCTGGATTTTCCGGTCGGTGACGTCGCGCATCACGGCGACCACCTCGGCCTCGGTCGAGGCCTGTTCGAATGGCCGGCAACGCATCTCGACCCAGATGAAATCGGCGGAAATGTTCTGGCCGCGGACGGCATCGCGGCGCAGACGGAACTCGACGCTACGCGCTTCGGCGCCGCGCGCGGCATCCGACAGCGCCGTCAGATAGGCCGGACGATCGGCGACATGGACGCGGTCGAACAGGCCGTGCCCGGTGAGCCGCGCGACGGAGGTGCCCAGCATGGCTTCGGCCGCGGGAGAGATGAACTGCACCGCGCCGTTACGGCTGTGGCGCGAAATCACGTCGCTCATGTTGCGCGCCAGCAGGCGATAGCGGTCTTCCTCGACATAGAGCAGCGACACGCTGGTGCGCGTCAGCGATTCCGCGCCGAAAGCGAGACCGGCGGCATAAAGCGTCGCCGAGGCGACGCCGGACGCCATCAACACGCCGCGCAAGACCGCGTTCGGTTCCGCAGCCGGCAACAGATTGAAATGTCCGAGCGCGATCAGCAACGCGGCACAGGACAGCGCCAGCGTCGAGGCAAAGGTGACCACGCGGCGCGAGGCCGAGAGCGCGGCTTCGAGCGGAACCACGACGAGCCAGACCGCGGCAAAGGATTCGATGCCGCCGGTGGTCATGGCGACCATCATCACCAGGCCCGCCAGCGCCATCGACGACAGGATATGCGCGCCTTCGTAGCGGCCGGTGCGCGACAGGAACCAGGACAGCAGAATGGGTGCAATCAGCCAGGCGAATGCCGCGACCTCGATCGCCGAGGGTGCGCCGCGCAGCGCCAGATAGATCGGGAACGTCGCGAGCGCGACCAGGCTGCCGAGCAGCCGCGGCGCCATGAACGCGCGGTGACGCGCGCGCGTCAGCGCATCATATCGTGCAGAGGGATGCAGCAACGCATCGAGACAATCGCGGATGATACTCAAAACAGTCACTTCACTCGCGCTTCGGCTTGTTCGTCGAACAGACGCGCCGGAACGCCCCCTTTAATCTTTCGCCCACCGTGTCAGAGCGAACTTAAGCGAACGCTAAGGCCCGGCGGCGGGGTGGAAAACACGGCGCATTCCCGGGGCTTTCACCGCGCCCACGACCGTCATTTAACGCGAATGGTGAACGACAGGTTTCCGGCGCGATCAATCTATGGTTTCGAAATGGTGGACGCGCCGGGCAGCCCCCAATTTCCGGTGTTTCGATCATCAATCGAAAATTTACGCCGAATCGAACCATTCGGATTTTCAGCGAATTTTCGCCGATTTTATCTCAATGCAAATACTTGCAGTTTATCGACGACTGTTAATCAGGAAAAAACCTGCGGGCATTAACCGCAACAGAACCAAGAGACGACCGGGGTCGCGAGATGTTTTTTCTGCTTCGCATGGCGTTCTGGCTCGGGCTTGTGCTGGTGCTGCTGCCCCGGGACAAGACCCCCGAATCGGACAAGCTGCCGCAGGTCGGCGCTTCCGAGGCCGTATCGGCCGCGACCGCTGCCGTCTCCGACATGGGCCAGTTCTGCAAGCGCCAGCCTGCGGCCTGCGAGGTCGGCGGCCAGGCCGCGACCGTGATCGGCCAGCGCGCAAAGGACGGCGCGCAGAAGCTGTACAAGATCATCACCGACAAGAAGCCGCCGGATCACACCGGCTCGATCGGCACCGCCGAGGCTGTGGAGACGGCGACAGCCGACGCCGCTGCCCACGAGACGCTGACGCCGGACGACATGACCGTCGAATGGCGGGTTCCGCCGACGCCGTAGAAGTCGTCAACGCGCCGCCGTAACCCGATCGCCCGTGAACCCATCCCGGCTTTTCGGCGACTAATTTTGCGACGGAACGCGGCATTTTCGACGACGAATTGGCAGGATTTCAATGCTGCCGCTGAGGTTTAATCCCATGGAACCCCGCAAATGGTCGCCGCCGGCGATGGCGCCTTCGCAGGGCAAGGTTGCTGACAGCCCGGACACGTCAGGACAATCACGGCGGTCGTCATGGGGCGCCCTCGAATACATCGAATCGTTCGTATGCTCCATGCTGTCTTTTGGCCTCATCGCGGCGTTGTTGCGGTCGCGGTTTCCTGTCGATCTTGGCCTGTTCTTTTTCTTCACCAATGACGAGTTGATCGAGTGGGCCCTTCGGAAAGCCGGGATACGGCTGGTTCCCGAATCGTTTGGCGCGACGTTCATAAGCGCTTTCGTCTGGGTCACCGGCGCCACGATGTTGCTGGCCGGCTGGAAGGCATCCGCACCGGCGTGGCTCTCGTCGATCGTTCCGCCTGATCCGGCTCCGTGGCATTTCATTGCCGGTGCGGCCCTCGGATGCGCCGCGCTCGCGACCACCTCGACGGTGATCGTCAGAAACCTGCTGCCTCGGATCGGGGTCGCTCCTGGCGCCTGGAATACCACCCGGCACCTCATCGGGTTCGGGATACTGGGCCTGCTGTTTCTCCTCGGCTTCGCCGTGGCTTCCGGTTAGCCGGGCGACGAGGTCATTTTGCCGAACCATATCGCTTTCGGCGACCCGCAATCCCATATAAATAGCCTTCTCGGGAACAGACGCGGGCCACGATGACGACGATTGACGAAATCACGGACAATTTTGCGCTGCTGGAGGAGTGGGACGACCGCTACCGCTACGTCATCGAACTCGGCCGCACGCTGGATCCGATGCCCGAAGCCGAGCACTCCGCCGCCAACAAGGTCAATGGCTGTACCAGCCAGGTCTGGCTCTCCAAGCAGATCGACCGCAGCGGCACCGACCGCGAACCGCATTTGAATTATCTCGGCGACAGCGACGCGCATATCGTGCGCGGCTTGATTGCGATCCTGCTGACGCTGTTTTCCGGCCGCACGCCGCAACAGATTCTGGCAATCGACGCGCCTGCGGTGTTCGACGAACTCGGCTTTCGCGAACACCTGACGCCGCAGCGTTCCAACGGGCTGCGATCGATGGTCGAGCGGATTCGCTCCGACGCACGCGAGGCACTCGCTGCCGCGTCCTAAAAATTATTTCCGCTTCCGCGCCTGCTGGCCGAGGCCCATCTTCTTGGCGAGCTGCGAACGCGCCACCGCGTAGTTCGGCGCCACCATCGGATAGTCCGGCGGCAGGCCCCATTTGTCGCGGTATTGTTCCGGCGTCATGTTGTACTGCGTGCGCAGATGACGCTTCAGCGACTTGAAGCGTTTGCCGTCCTCCAGACAGACCAGGTATTCGGGGGTCATCGACTTCTTGACCGATACCGCCGGCTTGGCTGGCTCAAGCGGCGCGTCGACGCGGCCGGTCGAGACTCGCAGCAAGGCGGCATGAACCTGGCTTATCAGGTTCGGAATTTCCGAGGCCTGCGTCGGATTGTTGCTGAGATAGGCCGACACGATACTGGCGGTCAGTTCGACGGGCGTCTTGCCCGGTGCATCGCTCATGGCTCAACCTTCGGTGGGAGGTTTTTTTGGTATCGCAAAACCATGTCCGCTCACGGCCGCTGATCGAGATGCGCGCGCAGTTCGTCGATGGAAGCGAAGCGCATCATGCCCTCGGGCATCTGAGCCTCGATCGAACCGTCGGAATAGAGCGAATAGGCCATGCCGTCGACCACGCCGGACTTCAGCACCGTCACCGCAGACGGGCTCTCGTCGCCCGCCGCGGCGCCGTCGGCCTCAAAGGTCGAAGGCGTCCGTCCGCTGCGGCGCGGTGGCGGAACGTCGCCAGGGCGGCCGCGATCCGGCTTCGGCCAGGCGTCGTCGAACGACGCGGGCGGCGGCTCGGCCGATTCGGCTGCCGGCGTGGACGGGTTGGGGCGGATGTCCGGCGACAGCAGATCCGGCGGCAACGGTTCGCTGGTTCGCGCCTGCGCGCGTTCGCGCTCTTTCCGCGAGGTCGAAGAAAACATCAGGTTGCGCTTTGGCCTCGTTGCCAGCGACGCGGTATCGGCCGGCCCGGCCTCGGGCAGGTCGCCTCGCGGGTGATCGGCGGCGTCCTGCCACGGCGGCGGTGCTGAGCCGGTGGCCTCAAAGGCCGGCTGGTCGTCGAACGCGGGGCCTCTGTCCACGGGAGGCGCGAGAGGGCTTGCGCCCGGCGGCAGGACCGGCCGCACCGAAACCTCCCGGCGCGCTTCAGGCATGCCTCCACCGAGCCGCCGCGCGATGCTTTTCAGCTCGCGGATGGCCATCCACAAGGCAAACATGATCGCACCGGCGCAAACGCCGATCACGCCGGAGAGAATCAGCGTGTTGCCGGTGCTGAATTCCTTGATCGTGAATCCATAGCCGATCGCCAGCAGGCCCGCCAAAACAAGGCCTATCGCTGCGACCAACAGACCAACCATCATCGAACTTCCCCCGCGGCCGTGCTCGAAATACTCACAAACCGCACACGCCACGATACCGTCATAATGTGTGCATCGCCAACCAACAATTATGCACAGGGTTCCCTCAAAAGCCTCGTTCAGCTTGCCGCAATTTCCGGGCGGCAAAGCGACCGCCGGGACGATCATTCAGCTGGCGTTCAGACCCGCGGCCGTACTTCTACCGGCTACCAATTGCTGCCTTCTTGCTGCATTGCATCAGGGAAATTAGCTTACAATTCCCAATTACTTGGTAAGGGAACTACGCTATATGGGTCCCCGGGGAATGCGGCTCAAAAGCGATACAGCTGGGCCATAGGGGACACCGGGTTACCAATCGCCATGTCATCCATCACGACTTCGGCCCTCGATACGCCTGCGCGGCGCTCGATGGAGCGGACCTGCGACGATCTCGCCATGTTGATGCTGGCGGTGGTCGCGTTGATCGCAAGCCTCACCTTCCGCGACTATGGACTGGGCTGGGACGACTACACCCACGCCGAATATGCCGATCTGCTGCTGCGCATGTACGGCTCCGGGTTCAAGGACACCGGCGCGCTGTCGTTCGCCAACCTCTACATGTACGGCGGCGGCTTCGACATGGCGGCAGCCCTGCTGCACAAGGTCATTCCGCTCGAACTGTTTGAAACGCGCCGGCTGCTCGGCGCCGTCGTCGGCTTGATCGGCCTTGCCGTGACCTGGCGGCTTTCGCGCCGCGTCGGCGGACCGCTGGCCGGCCTTGCGACACTGTTGCTGCTGGTGCTGTGCCCGACCTTCTACGGGCACATGTTCATGAACCCGAAGGACGCGCCGTTCGCGGTCGCCATGGTGATCCTGCTGCTGGGCCTGGTGCGGCTCGCGGGGGAATATCCCGCGCCCTCGCCGCGCACCATCCTGATCGTCGGCTTTGGCGCCGGGCTTTCGATCGGCTGCCGGATTCTCGGTGGGCTGGCGCTGATCTACGCGGTCGTCGGCTTCGTGCCGCTGCTGATCGAGGAAGCGCGCACCCAAGGAATACGCGAAGCCGCGCATCGCTTCGCCCACGTCGTCTACGTGCTGCTGCCAGGCCTCGTGTTCGGCTATCTGGTGATGGGCCTGATCTGGCCGTGGTCGATCATGGAACCCGGGCATCCGTTCGAGGCGCTGACCTATTTCTCGCATTTCTTCGAAAAGCCCTGGAAGGAAATGTTCGACGGCGCGCTGGTGTCGGTGCCTGACATGCCGTGGTCCTACCTGCCGACGCTGTTCGCGCTGCAGCTGCCCGAAGTGCTGCTGACGCTGCTGATCGCCGGCATCGTCGCAACCTTCGTGATGCTGTCGCGCACCGAGGTGCCGGCCCGCCGCAAGACCATCCTGCTGATGCTGACGCTGGCGGCGACCTTGCCGCTGGTGATCGCGATGGTGAAGCGGCCGGCGCTCTACAACGGCATCCGCCATTTCGTGTTCGTGATTCCGCCGATGACAGTGCTGGCCGGTGTCGCGTTCGCCTGGACCATGGACTGGCTGAAGGAACATCACCGCCGCTGGCAGCCCGCGGCGCTGGCGCTGTTCACGTTCGGACTGCTGTTGCCGCTCAGCGAAATGGTGCGCCTGCATCCGTACGAATACACCCACTTCAATCACATCGCCGGCACGGTTCGCACCGCCGACAGTCTGTTCATGCTGGACTATTGGGGCCTGGCGCTGAAGCAGGCGTCCGACGGCCTGCGCGAGGAACTCACCGAGCGTCAGGAATCCCCGCCGCAGGGACGAAAATGGAAAGTCGCGGTCTGCGGCCCGCAACGTCCGGCGCAGGTCGCACTCGGCCCCGATTTCACGATCGGCTGGGACAGCAATGCCGCCGACTTCGCGATGACGCTGGGCGAATTCTACTGCAAGGGCCTCACCGCGCCCGTGCTGGTGGAAATCAAGCGCGACGACGTCGTGTTCGCGCGGGTCTACGATATCCGCGGCCGTGCGATCTCGACCTTGCTGTCGATCCCGGCGCCATAACTTCTCCGCCGACCGAAAGCATAACTGCCACCCGAATCCGCCGCCTTGCTGGCCTACCGGGGCAAGGTTAGGCTCGCCCGCGAAAATCAACAATTTGCGGGAGAGGCCAGCCATGTCACCAGCCGAAGCGCGTCTGAAGGCCATTCCATCCGGCATGACGGACACCGAGTGGAACCAGCGCGTCAACCTCGCCGCCTGCTATCGCCTGGTCGCGCTGTACGGCTGGGACGATCTGGTCGACACCCACATCTCGGCGCGCGTGCCGGGCCCCGAGCACCACTTCCTGATCAATCCCTACGGGCTGATGTTCGACGAAATCACCGCCTCCAGCCTGGTCAAGGTGGACCTCGACGGCAACCAGCTCACCGAGAGCGACTACAGCATCAACCCGGCCGGCTTCACCATCCATTCGGCGATCCACGAAGTCCGCGAGGACGCCGGCTGCGTGCTCCACCTGCACACGCCCGACGGCACCGCGGTGGCGAGCTGCATGGAAGGCCTGCTGCCGATGAACCAGACCGCGCATTTCGTCACCCACGACCTCGCCTATCACGACTATGAAGGCGTGGCGCTGGACCACGACGAACGGCCGCGGCTGCAAAAGGACCTCGGCGACAAGAACCACATGCTGCTGCGCAACCACGGCACGTTGACCGTCGGCCGCTCGGTCGCCTCCGCCTTCGAGCGCATGTATCATCTGGAGCGGGCCTGCACGATGCAGGTGCGCACCCGCATGCTGGGACCGACCGCCTATCCGGTCGAACAGGCCGTGATCGACAAGAACGAGCAGGTGTTCCACAATCCGGACCGGATGGAATTGCGTTCCACCAACCTGGTGTGGCCGCCGCTGCTGCGCAAACTCGATCGCATCGACCCCGGTTTCCGCAATTGAGTTTTGGAAATCTTGGTGTAGAATAGTTTCAACGACCTCTGCACGACCAATTCAAAACGCCGCCCAATTCCGGGCGGCGTTTTTGTTTGGGGGATTGCTCGGTTCGCTGCTCGCAATGGTGGGGCTCCAAACTTGTAGCCCGGATGAACGCAGCGAAATCCGGGCGGTGTGAGAGTGGCCCCCGGATGTCGCGGCGCTCATCCGGGCTACGGGACTTGGCATTCCGGCCCCTCCACGTCATTTCGAGCCAACGGGTCGGCGTGAAGCGCCGCCCGATGACAGGCTCCGCGAAGCAATCCATTCTTTCTTTTTGCGGCGAAATCGATT
This sequence comes from Hyphomicrobiales bacterium, assembly GCA_038244925.1. Lineage (GTDB taxonomy): Bacteria > Pseudomonadota > Alphaproteobacteria > Rhizobiales > Xanthobacteraceae > Bradyrhizobium. The sequence continues at coordinate 19,175 of JBBRSX010000095.1, forward strand.
GCCGCGTCGCTACGCTCCTCGCAATGATGGTGATAAGTCGGAACATAACTTCGCGTTCTCGCGGCGCAATGCGCCCGAAGTTTTGCATTTCGTTGGCCCTCTGAAGGATAGAGGGCGCAGGGAAGACCGGGTGCGCGCCGCACCCGCGGTCTCGCGTGCAATAGATGCATCGTAGTGCGCACACGAGCATACAGGTTTGGCGGAGGCATCCGGCCTTCCCTGCGCAATGGCTTTACGGCTTATACAGTGGTCGTCCTGGTGACCGGCTTTCTTGCCACCATCGCCGGCGGAAGCAACGCTTCCGCTTGCTTGACGCCAGCACCGGGGCGTCGGACCCTCACGACTTCACCGTACGCAAGTGCCACACTCGTCTTTATGACACCGCGTCCATCGCATCCCACCGCACGTTCGTGACGATCTCGAGCCGCCCCTCTCATCGGGTGAGACAGGCGTAGTTAGAGCAGTGATTTGGGGGGTGCGCGAAGCGGAATATTTTCGATTTCCGGACTTGACACAATTTCTGAAAATCAGAAGTGATTTGCCCGTCGGGCAGTTTATGGTTTTCAGGATGGGTGGAGCCAACGGACACCGCTACACCACGTGCTCCGGTGCGAGCCTGCAGACCTCGCTGCTGGCCTCGACCTGCAGCGTGGCGTGGTGGATGTTGAAGCGGTGCGAAAGCCCTTCGCAGACGTGGTGCAGGAACGCGTCGTCATGGCCGCCGGGACGCACCAGATGCGCGGTCAGCGCGGTCTCGTTGGTACTCATCGCCCAGACGTGCAGGTCGTGCACCTCAGAGACGCCGTCGAGCCCGCCGAGATAGTCCCTGACGTCGGCCAGCACGATGCTGCGCGGCACACCGTCGAGCGCGAGGTTGACACTGTCGCGCGCCAGTCCCCAGCCGCTCCAGAAGACCACGGCTGCGATGACGAGGCTGATCACGGGATCGAGCCACAGCCACCCCGTCAGCATGATCACGAGGGCCGCGAACACCACCCCGAGCGAAACGCCGGCATCGGCGGCCATATGCAGATAGGCGCCGCGAATGTTGAGGTCGCCGTGACGGCCCCGCATGAACAGCAAAGCCGTTCCGCCGTTGACGGCGACGCCAAGCGCTGCGACGACCACCACGGTCCAGCCCGCCACCGCAGATGGCGCATACAGCCGGTTGATCGCCTCGACGACGATGCCGCCGACCGCCACCAGCAACAGTCCGGCGTTGAACACTGCTGCCAGGATCGAGGCGCGGCGATAACCATAGGTGTGCCGCTGGGTCGGCTGCTTCTGGGCCAGCCACGCCGCCCCCCATGCCAGCAGCAGCGCCACGACGTCGGAGAAATTGTGAACGGCGTCCGAGATCAGGGCCAGCGAGTTGGCGGCATATCCGAAGATCAGCTCGGCAATGACGAAGGCGGTATTGAGCGCGGCACCGATGGCGAATGCCGCGCCAAAGCTATCGGGCGCGTGGCTGTGTCCGGCATGGGAGCGACCATGCGCGTGGGAATGATCCGGGTGGTCGTGCGTCATTCCGGCGTTATAGCGCGCGGAATTTCGAATACTATTACAGCGACACCGCGATCAGTTCCTCAGGCAAAGGCCCGCCACCGACCGGGAACACGATGAACTGCTTGCCGCCGGCCATGTACGTCATCGGCGCACCGGTCGCGTTCGCCGGCAATTCCATCTCGGCGAGCATTTCGCCGCTGGTTTTGTCATAGACCCACAAATGCGGGTCGCGGTTATTTAGGTCGCGTATCGGCAGATTAAACCCGGGCACGAAGCGCGGCGCGTTATAGTATCCCAACTGCACGACGATCATGACCGTTTTGGTGAGCAGTGCCCAGTTCCGCGACGGCAGCCCGAGATTTTCGGCGATGTTCAATCTACGGACCGAGGCCATCGCCGCGCTGTGCCCGACCGGGATGCGCCAGCGATGTTCGCCGGAGTTCAGGTCGATGGCAACGATGCTCCCAAACGGCGGCTTGAGCAGTGGCAATCCGCGCGGCCCGGCCGGATACTGCGGAAGGCCGATGAAGTCATATCCGGTACCTTGCCAGGACTCCGGCTTGCGAATGGTGATGAGCGTCGGCAGGCGCTGCGTTCCGACATAGAGCGTGCCGGTTTCCGGATCGACCGCCGCGCCCGACCAACTGGCGCCACCGGCATTGCCTGGCACCTGGATCATGCCGCGCTGTGTCGGCGGCGTATAGATTCCACCGCGGTCATACGCATTGGCGATCTCGATGGCCTCCTTGTGAATCTCTGGCGTCAGGTCGATCAAGTCTTCATCGCGCGCGCCCTGAATATCGAACGGCGCGGGTTTGCTCGGCACCGGCTGGGTTTTTGACGCGCTCTCGCCGGGGACGTTCGAGGCCGGCACCGGCTGCTCCTCGATCGGCCAGACCGGTTTGCCGGTGACCCGATCGAACACGTAGACGAACGCCTGCTTCGTCACCTGCGCGACGGCCTTGATCGGCCGGCCATCGACCTTGATGTCGATGAGATTGGGCGCGGCCGGCGGGTCGTAATCCCACAGGCCGTGATGCACCAGCTGGTAGTGCCAGACCTTCCTGCCGGTCGTGACGTCGAGGCAAACCAAACTCTCGCCATAGAGCCCGTCGCCCGGCCGGTGGCCGCCGTAGTAATCGTTGGTTGGCGTACTGACCGGCAGATAGACGTAGCCCAACTCCTCGTCCGCGCTCATCGGCGCCCAGACATTGGCGTTGCCGGCGTCCTTCCAGGAGTCTTTCTCCCATGTTTCCGCGCCGGGCTCCTCGCCCTGCGCGACCGTGTGGAACGTCCAGTGCAAGCGTCCGCTGCTGGCGTCAAAGCCCCTGACATCACCGACCGGAGAAGGCTTGTGCGCCCACCAGTCCATCACGGACGAACCGACCACGATGACACCCCGCACGATCACCGGCGGCGACGTCATGGTGTAGTAGTCGCGCTGGACCGGGCGGCGCAGGCCCTGCGTGAGATCGACCCGGCCGTCGGTGCCGAAGGACGGCACCGGTTTTCCGGTCTTGGCGTCCAGTGCAATCATCTGCGCGAACGCCGTCAGGATCACGATGCGTTCGTCGTCGCCGTTGCGCCAGTAGGCGACGCCGCGGTGCAGCCAGCCAAGATTGGCCGGCATGCCGAGGCCGTTCTCGTAGACCTTCGGATCGAACACCCATTTGGTTTCGCCCGTGGCCGCGTCAATCGCAGCAACCTGCGACAACGAAGTCGAGGTGTAGAGCACACCACCGACCATCAGCGGCGTCGTTTCATTGGCGAAGCTCGGCCCGATCGCAGGCTTTGCATCATGGATCGCGGCGTCCGGCGATTTCCAGCGCCAAGCGACATGCAGATTCCCGGCGTTGTTGCGATCGATCTGCGCCAGTGGCGAGTAACGCGTGGCGGCATAGGTGCCGCCGTAAGCGGGCCATTCGCCGTTCGAGAGGGCTTTGGCGGATTCAGGCAGCGCACCGGGAATGGTTTGCGCGTGGAGCGCGGCAGGCGCCGCCAGCAGCAGCGCAAATATCGCCAATGTCCGGACCGTCCAAGGACGCCAGATTGCTCCGGGCATTGCAGCCTCCCCTGATTTTCGGGGAGCATCGGCGAGAAGTGGTCCGCAGTCAAAGGGGGAAATGAGACAAGGGCGGATAAGCGAAGCGTAATCCGCCGACTACTGAAGACGGTGGGTTACGGCTTACGCCTAACCCCGCCGACTACTGAAGACGGTGGGTTACGGCTTACGCCTAACCCACCGACGCCGCGTAGCGGTCCCTACTCCACGCCCCGCAAAAACTTGTTCGACTTCGGCAGGCCGCCGGCGAGACGGCCGGCGTCGGCGCGGTTGCCGCGCCAGTCGGCCAGTTCCTTCCAGCTCATGCTCTGGTCGCGGCCGGCGGAATCCTTCCAGGTCAGGCCCGCCTTGGATTCGAACACCGCGACGTCGGACAGCTTGGCGCTGGAATACTTTTGCAGCCGCACGCCGCGGCCGCGCGCCATTTCCGGCACCTGGTCGAGCGGGAACAGCACCATCTTGTGGTTGGTGCCGATCACGGCCACGGTATCGCCCGAGACGGTGCAGATCGCGCAAGCTTCGTTCGGCATCTCGACGTTGAGCACCTGCTTGCCCTTGCGAGTGTTGCCGACGCAATCGTCCTCGTTGACCACAAAGCCCTGCCCTTCGAGGCTCGCGATCAGGAACTTGCGGCCGCCGGTGTTGACGAACAGCGACACGATCGCCGCATCCTGCTCCATGTCGATGAACATGCGGATCGGCTCGCCATGGCCGCGGCCGCCCGGCAGCTTGGCGACGTCGAGCGAATAGAACCGCCCGTTGGTCGCGAACACCAGCAGCTTCGAGGTGGTCTCGCCGAAAAACGCGTGGTCGAGCTTGTCGTCGGTCTTGAAGGCGAGCGTCGACAGGTCGGCGACGTGGCCCTTCAGCGTACGGACCCAGCCCTTCTCGGAGATCACGATCGTGCACGGTTCGCGCTCGACGAAGGCTTCCTCGATCGCAGCCAGATCGTGCTCGGGCGCGTCGGCGAACACAGTACGGCGCTTGCCGAGCGGAGTCTTCGGCCCGAACATGTCGCGGACTTTTCGAACCTGATCGCCGACCCTGGACCATTGCTCGGTTTCGGAGCCGAGCAGCGACTTGATGCCCTTCAACTCGTTGCGAAGGTTCTTGTCCTCGGTGCGGATCTCGAATTCCTCGAGCTTGCGCAAAGAACGCAGCCGCATGTTGAGGATGGCGTCGGCCTGGACTTCCGTCAGCTTGAACGCCTTCATCAACTCCGGCTTCGGCTCATCCTCGGTGCGGATGATCTTGATCACCTTGTCGATGTTCAGATAGGCGATCAGGTAACCGCCGAGAACTTCCAACCGGTGCTCGATCTGGGTCTTGCGGTAGTTGGAGCGGCGCAGCAGCACGTCGCGCAGATGGTCGAGCCATTCGCGCAGGCACTCGGCAAGGCCGAGCACCTTGGGCACGCGACCTTTCACCAGAACGTTGAGGTTGAGCGGGATGCGGGTTTCAAGCTCGGTCTGCTTGAACAGCGTTTCCATCAAGA
>JBBRSX010000096.1:0-24057 GCA_038244925.1 Hyphomicrobiales bacterium
CGGCCCTGGAGCGGGTCGGATCCACCGGCAGCCGTCTACCTCTACAGTCCAGATCGCCGGGCCGAGCGCCCAGTCTCCCATCTGGCGAGGTTCAAAGGCGTCGTTCAGGTCGACGGCTACCCCGGATTCGAGAGGTTGACCATGGGTGGCGACATCGTACTGGCAGCCTGCTGGGCCCATGCGAGGCGCAAGTTCTATGATATGCAGCAGGCGACCGGCTCTGCCATCGCAGCCGAAGCGCTCAGGCGCATTGCCGAGCTCTATGCGATCGAGACGGCCATCCGGGGACAGACGGCCGCCGCTCGACAGAGCACGCGACAAGCAAAGTCGCTTCCGCTGGTCGTGGCGATGAGGGCCTGGCTTGAGACGCAGCTCACCCACATCCCGCCCCGTAGTGGCCTGGCCGATGCGATCCGCTACGCGCTGAACCGCTGGAGCGCCCTTTGCTGCTTCCTCGATGACGGACGCATTGAACTCGACACCAACACCGTCGAACGTGCCATCCGCCCCATCACGCTCGGCCGCAAGAACTACCTGTTCGCAGGATCCGATGGCGGCGCGGCGCGCTGGGCAACGGTCTGCTCCCTCATCAGCACCGCAAAGCTCAACGACGTCGAGCCCTTCGCCTACCTCAAGGATGTGCTGGAACGCATGTCCAACGGCCATCCCATGAGCCAAATCGACGACCTCCTGCCGTGGAATTGGCGCCCGTCAAACGCCGCAGCCTGAAATACGTGTCGGGAATGGACGCTTACGGTCGAAATTCAAATCGTAGCCGCATGAGGTTTTCGGTACACACAGCGGTCAATTATAGTGGGGGCAGAGATGAACCTCTTTTGGGCAATCGATGACGACTACCATCAGCGCGTGATCAATCACATCGCGTTGTTTCCCGATGCACTTAAGGCCCGCCCTGGCATTCAAGTATGTGTCTGGGGTCATGAAGTAGACCTTCACGATGCAGGTCACAAAGGCGGGAACGGCAGCACCACCGGCAGGCTGATCGCTACCGCCTGCAGCACCCGTCCCGGTCAGCACGCCGCGCCGCACGCCTGCGTTGGCGTAGACGAATGAGATCGGCGACAACAGCCAGGAAGCCGCCGATCATTCCGTACTCTCACTTTTTCCGGCCCGGCCCCGCTACGGCCTGTGTTTCGACAGTACGGGTCAGGAGCAGCAGCGGCAGTTCATCGCCATGACAACGCGCTCTTCGTCTGTCAGTTTTTCCATCGGCTCTGGATGTTCATGGGCATGCGGGACCGGCGGCGGAACCAGCGTTTCGGAAATCGGCTGATCGACCGGAAGGCCATTCTTGCGCATGTCCAGGCGAAGCGCGGCGGTCGCCGTGCGATCGATTGATGCATCGGCGCCGAAGACCGCGCCATAGACCGTCTCGGCCGATTGCTGGCTGACATAGCCGCAACGTACGTCGCGCTCGAGCCGGTCGAGGTCGCGTTCCAGTGGCGAGCCGAAGCCGCCGCCGCCGGAGCGCAGGATATAGGCGTCGCCGGGCTTGAGCACCTGGTTGAAAGCCTTGCCGTTGGGGAAATGCGTTTCCTTGTCGGCGTTGAAGCGATGCAAGGCAACAGAATTGCCGGCGCCAGAATGGCCGCCGAACAGGCCCCACGGCTTGCATTTGACGCGGTCCATCTGCGAGCTGAACCGGATGTCATGGCGCGCCTGCACGACCTGCTCGGTGCCAAGCCCGCCGCGAAAATGGCCGGCGCCGCCGGAATCCTGACGCAGCGTATAGCGCTCGACCAGCAGCGGGTATTTCGCCTCGACCTGTTCTGACGGGCCGTTATGGGTGTCGCCGTCATTGATGGCGATCGTGGCATTCATGCCATCGCTGTTGTACTTGGCGCCCCAACCGCCGCCGATGAGCCCGCCGGTATAGAGATAGAATGCATTGTCCTTAGGCTTGCGGCCGTTGATCCGCGCGACCACCAGATCGGCGTGATGTCCCGCGATGACCTGCTCCGGCAGAGCCGGCCCGAGCGCCTTGAAGATGGTATCGACCACCGTCATTGGATAGGTCATCCACATGCGCATCGCCGCCGGTTTGACCGCACTGACCACGCGCCCGGGCGGCAGAATGATGTCGAGCGAGCGAAACTGGCCGTCATTGATCGGCATATCGAGCGGCGACGTGATGCACTTGAAAGCCACCTGACAGCTCGATCTCCCCGCGGTTTCCCCCGAATTGTAAAACCCGCCGACCTGCTTCGACACTTCCGTCAGGTCCACCGTCATGCGGTCGCCCTTGACCTCGACCCGCACACGGATCGGTACGCGGGTGCCGACGCTGATGCCGTCGTCGTCCATGAAGGATTCCGCCTCATACACGCCGTCGGGAATATTGCGCACCCGCTCGCGCGTGATCGCCTCGCTCTGGTCCATGATCGCCTCGATGCTGCCGAGTACGTCGTCACGACCGTATTTGCGGATCATCTCGAGGAACCGCTTCTCGCCGGTCTTGACGGCGGCAATCTGGGCGCGGAAGTCGCCCATGGCGCGCTCCGGCAGACGAACATTGGTCTTGATGATCGAGACCAGTTCCTCGTTGATCTCGCCCTTGCGGTAGATCTTCACGATCGGCATTTGCAGGCCTTCGGAATAGATGTCAGTGGTGGAACCGTCGAGGGTTCCGCCGACATCCGGCCAATGCGCCATGCAGCATGACAAGGCGACCAGTTCGCCCTCATGGAAAATTGGCACCGTGAAGGTCATGTGATTGAGATGGCTGCCGGTGATGTAGGCGTCATTGGTCAGCAGGATATCGCCGGGTTCGATGTTCTCGGGTCCGAAATGCGCAAGCTTCGCCTTCACGGTATCGCTCATACCGCGGATGAACATCGGCAGGCCGAGGCCGATCGACACGGTGTTGCCCTTGGCATCGAACAGCCCAACGGTGAAGTCGAGCGCCTCGTATATGATCATGTTGTAGGCGGTGCGCATCAGATTAGTCTTCATCTCCTCGGTCACGGAGATGAGGCCGTTGCGCACGATCTCGGTCACCACCGGATTGATCGGAGAGGTTCGGGCCGCGCCTTTTTCCGTGGTGGCGTCCATGCTCAGTTCCTCCAGATATCAATATGAAGATTGCCGAAGGCATCGACTTCCAGAACGTCCTGGGGGTGGACCACGGTGGTCGATGCGTACTCTTCGATCAGCGCCGGGCCGATAATGCGGTTGCCGGCCGCCAGCATCTTGCGGTCATAGGTCGGTGTGTCGATGGCACCGGTGTCGGAAAAATAGACCGGGCGATGGCCGCGGAAGGCCGCGTCAGGCGCGGCGGCGCCCTTCGCGACCGGCTCGAGCGCCGGCTTGCGCATCAGTCCGATGGTGGCCGAGCGCAGGCTGACGATCTCGGCCTTTTCCTTCGGCGCCGAGTAGCCATAACGCGTCTCATGCACGGCATCGAAGCGCTGCTTGATGCCGTCGCGGTTCCCGGTCTTGAACAGCTCGGCCGGGATCTCGACCGTAACGGCGTGCTCCTGGCCGACATAGCGCATGTCGGCGCCGCGCTGCACGGCGAGGCCGACGGTCATGTCGCGGCCGCGCGCCAGATCGTCAGCGCCCTGCTTCTCCATCGCACCATAAAGCGCCTCCATTTCGTCGAACGATGCATCCGCGAGCGGCTTGAACCATGTATTGACGAAATCCCGGCGCATATCCGCAAACAACATGCCGTAAGCCGAGAAGTGCCCCGGCGCATGCGGAATGATGACTTTGCCGATGCGCAGTTCGCGGGCGATCATGGCGGCATGCAGCGGCCCTGCGCCGCCGTAGGCGATCATGGCGAAGTCGGCAGCGTCGAGACCGCGCTCCGTCGTCACCCAGCGCACCATATGGGCCATCTTGGTCGCGGCGATGCGCAGGATGCCGTCGGCGGCTTCGACAGTGGAAAGACCGAGCGGCGTTGCGATCCGGTTGTCGATGGCGCCCTGCGCCGCCGCCAGATCGAGCGTCATCTCGCCGCCGAGAAAGCGGTCGGCCGCGAGCCGGCCGAGCACGAGGTTGCAGTCGGTTACTGTCGGCTCGTTGCCGCCCTGGCCGTAACACGCCGGCCCCGGCTGGGCACCAGCGCTTTCCGGACCGACGCGCAAGGCATTACCGACTTCGAGATGCGCGATGCTGCCGCCGCCGGTGCCGACCTCCTGGATATCGATCATCGGAATCTGCAGCGGCAGACCGGTGGCATAGCCGCCGACCAGTGCGCCACCGGTCATCAGCACTTCGCCGTCATAGATGACGCCGGCCTTGGCCGTGGTGCCACCCATATCGAAAGCGATGGCGTGCTGGATGCCAATATTGGCGCAGAGCGTCTTGCTGCCGATAACGCCGGCCGCCGGGCCTGATTCCAACATTCGAATACAAGAAGACTGCGCCTCCTCGATGTCGAAGAGGCCGCCGGTCGACTGCACCACCAGGAAATTGCCGTTAAAACCGGTATCCTTGAGATGCGCGTCCATTTCGCCAAGATAGCGGCGCACCTGCGGCCCGACATAAGCGTTGGCGGCGGTCGTCGATGTCCGCTCGTATTCGCGATATTCCTGCGACAGTTCGTGCGAGGCGGTGACGAACAGGTCGGGAAACGCTTCCTCGACGATCCGTTTGGCGCGGCGTTCGTGGTCGGCATTCCGGTAGGAATGCAGGAACAGAATGGCAATCGCCTTGACGCCGCGCTTGACCGCCTCGGCGGCGACGCTTCGCACCTGCGCCTCGTCGAGCGCGATCAGCACCTTGCCCTCCGCATCCATCCGCTCGCGAATTTCAAAACGCAGGTCGCGGTCGATCAGCGGCTTGTGCTTCTGGAAAAAGAGATTGTAGGACTCAGGCCGATTGACGCGCCCGATTTCGTAGATGTCGCGAAACCCCTGCGTGGTCAGCAGGCCGCACTTAGCGCCGCTGCGTTCCAAAATAGTATTAATGGCGACAGTCGTGCCGTGCAGGAACAACTGCGCAGCCGCGAAACTCGCGCCCGCCTTGCCGACGCCGATATCGATTCCCGTCACCAGCCGCGACGGCGTGGTCAATGTTTTGCCAAGGCGAAGGCGCCCGGTCAGATCATCGAAGGCAGCCACATCGGTAAAAGTGCCGCCGACATCCGCCGATAGGCGGAGCCGCCCTTGCGGGTCTTGAATGGAATCGGTCGCTGCCACTGAACTCACTCCGTCGTTTCTTAGTTTTGTTCAATTACGTCGTCATCAATCTGTCGGCCGGAAGGTCGGTAATGAAGCTGTGGGCCGCCGCATGCACGATGAACAGCGGTAGCCTGGCCGCTTCCGCCGCCGATTGCGGCGTCACCCCGCAAGCCCAGAAAGCCGCTGTCAGACCGGCCGGCATCGGCGGCACCGGGCCGCCGAACATCGGTTGCCTGAGATCGGCGCCGATCTCCGATGCATCGCCGATGTGAATCGGCGCACCGTGATTAAACGGAAATCGCGACGAGACCTGCACCGCGGTGATCGCCTGGGCCGGCGTCAGCCAGCGCATGGTGACAATCAGATCGCCACAAAACGGGCCGGCCGGCTCGGTCGGTTGGTTCGTGCGGAGAACCCAGCGATACCGGTCGGTCGGCACGCCGGCGCGTTCCAGCGCTGCGTCGAAAGTGATGCCCGAGCCGATCAGGAACGACACCAGATCGTCTCGCCACAGGTCCTTAATGTCGGTGACATCGGGCCGGCGCTCGCCGTCGACGAAGACCGAGTACTGTGCGCAATCGGTGCGCAGGTCGGCGTCCGGCGCCAGTTTGTGCGGCACCGGATCGCCTGGATCGGTCACTTCGAGCACGGGACAGGCGCGCTGATTGCGCTGGCAGTACAGCATGAATTCGAAAGCAAACGCCTTCGGCATAATGGCGAGATTGCATTGCACGAACCCGTGCGCCAGCCCGCGACTGGTACCGGTGATGCGTCCCTCACGAATATCGCGGCGGATGCGCTGGCTTTCAAGCATGGCCGGTGCGCTCATGCTGTGGCCTCGATTTCAACTTCGTAGATCTGAGCGTAGCCGCTGCGGTCCGACGTGAATACGACGCGCGCACCGTCCGGCGAAAAGCGCGGGTGGGCGTGCGTATGCTGGCGCGCTTCGACCGCCACCGGCCCGTTATTGTAGGGAAAAGGCCCGCCCCAATGCGCGCCTTCCGAACTCGCGTCGCTGGCGCACAGGAAATTGGGCGCCGCGTTCAGCGGAATGACGTGAATGCCTTTGTCGGGGAAATTGGTGTCGCAGACGAAGCGCTGGCCGCTGCGGTCTGGCGCCGCATGCCATGCGGGGAAGCGATTCATCCATAGAGCTTCGCCGCTTTCAATGTCGATGAGACGCATGCCGCGGGGCCAGTCGACGAAAGCGATGGCGCGGCGGCCGGGCAGCCAGACCTCGTGAGTGACCCACTGCTTACTGTCCTCGCGCGCATAGGCACGGCGGTTGTTGCTGCCGTCGCGCCCGACCAGCCAGACTCGGTCGGTCAGCGGGCCGGCGTAGAGGATGAGATTGTCGTCATCCGGACAGAACTGAGGATGACCGATGGTGTCGCGCTCAAGGATGACCCGGCTCGTCTTATTCTGCGTATCGATGACAATAAAACGGCTGACGGGCCCGGCTTTGACAGGTATGGCCCACCAGCGGCCGTCCGCCGACAAAGCCGTCGTGCCCATTGCGGCGCCGACCATGCCCTTCTCGCGCATCTCGACGCTGCCGAAATCGGCAAGCTGCGTCTCCGTGTAATCATCGAGATTGACGCGCCAGGCGCCGGTGCCGGCGGTGAAGTAGACGAAGCGCCCGTCGGGTGACGGAAAGATCGACCACTCGGCCAGATCGTTGCGGTCGGTAACCTGGACAAGCTCGCCGCTGGCGCGGTCCTCAAAGAATATTTGTGGCGTTCCGGTGCGATGCGACACGAAGAACAGCTTGCGGCCCGACAGATCGTAGGCCGGGACGAAGAAAAACGGATGATGATGAACGCTCGGATGGTCCGTTACCTGACGGATACGGCGCTTCGACTTCGGATCCGTAATGACGCCGACTGCCGGTTTGTGCCGCGCACCTTTCACGGCCGCTCCCCAGCGGACCGGGCGATGCGTGCCGCGCCGCCCGGAATCAGAAGTTCCAGGCTGCACGCCGGGTAATGCCAATTGAGCGCGAGAAAAGCGATGCCGAGGCCGTTGCCGAGCCACCACAGCATCGCACCGGTCGGCGCGATGATCGCGACCAGCCCGCAGGCCAGCAGTAGGACGCGGTCTGGCCACGACAGGCTACGACGGAAATAGCCTGTCACGCCGACGGCCCAGACGCCTGTCGGCACGAACAGGCCGAGTGAGGCGACAATGATTCCGAGGATCGGGCCTTGAAAAAGCAGCGCCGGGTCGGCGATGAAGGCAAAGGGAATGAGGAAGGCGACAAAGCTCATCTGGAACGCGATCCAGCCAGTGGTCCAGGGGCTGGTCTTGGCCAGACCCGCCGCAGCGTAAGCCGCCAAGGCCACCGGCGGCGTCACCATCGACAGCACGCAGTAATACATGACGAAAAAATGCGCGCTGAGTTGCGGCACGCCGAGTTTTTGCAGCGCCGGCGCATAAAGCACGGCACCGATGATATAGGCGGCGACCGTTGGCAGGCCCATGCCCATGATAATGCAGCCGATAATGATCAGCAGCAGGGAGCCGGCCAGCGTACCGCCGCCGAACGAGATCAGCCCGGCTGAGAACTTCAGCGCCAGGTTGGATTGAATGGCGACGGCAATGACGATGCCAATGGCGCCAATCGGCACCGCGATCTCGGCGGCCTGCTTTCCGGCGTCGCGGATCATCTCCAACACGCGGCCTGGGCCGAACCGGTTGGCCCTGCGCAGGAATGCGACAGGAAAGCACGACAGGGTCGCATACATCGCCGCGGTCTGCGCCGAATAGTCGAAGATCATGCAGAGGATCAGGATGACCGGGGGCAGCAGCAGATGCAGCCGCGGCAGCAGCGGCTCGACATTCTCGACCGCCTGCGACGGTAGCGTACCGGTGCCGGTTTTGCGGGCGTTAAGATCGACCAGAATGTAGAGCGCGACGTAATACGCGATCGCCGGTATGACGCCGGCGAGCGCTATTTGCGAATAAGGTACGCCGAGGAGTTCCGCCATGACAAAGGCGGCAACGCCCATCACCGGCGGCATGAGCTGACCGCCAGTCGAGGCGATGGCTTCGGTCGCGGCGGCGCGCTCCGGCGGCACGCCGGACTGCACCATCAGCGGGATGGTGAAAACGCCGACGGCGGCGACGTTCGCCACCGCGCTGCCGGTAATGGTGCCCATCAGGCTTGAGCCGACCACCGCAACCTTCTGGCTGCCGCCGGTTGCGCGTCCGACCATCCGGATCGACAGATCGATGAACAGCCTGCCGCCGCCGATCGCGGCATAGACCACGCCGAAGGCGATGAAATAGAAAACGAATGTGACCGAAGTTTCGGTGGTGACGCCGAGGATGCCGCTGGTCGTCAGCACCAGGATCTCGACATACTCCTCAAGCCCGAAGCCGCGGAAGCCTCCGAACGGCAGCAAGAAGGCGAGCCAGCCATAGGTCAGGAACGCCAATATCACCCAGACCAGGATCCAGCCCGTCGTGCGACGCACGCCTTCGAGCAGCAGCAGCACGAAGACGATGCCGAAGATTGTGTCGCTGGTGAAAACCGGAGAGACGTTTTCGATGCGCTCCTCGATGCGCGGCAGCGCCTGCCAATAATAAAATGCAAAGCCGGCGACACCGGCAATGATGACGGCGTCGATGGCGCGCATCAGCCAGGCCGGCAGCCGGCTGCCGCGGAGCGGATTCCACAGGAACACAATCAGCAGCGCCAGGATAAGGTGCACCGGCCGGGCCACCATCGGCGGCTGCGGGTGCAGCAAAATCCAATATTGGAACGCGACCAACGCCAGTCCGGCCCAAAACCGGACGTCACGCAAGATGCGGGTATCGAAGGCCATGACGCGCCACTACAATGAGGATGAGCGGGCGGCCGCGCGGGCCGCCCGTCCCAACAATCACATCAAGCCTTGTTCTTTGTAGTATTTGGCGGCGCCCGGATGCAGCGGGATGCCGATGTTCTCAGGCTTCGCGGCGTCCTTCGGTACGAAGGCGCCGAAGGCCGGATAGGCCTTCACCAGATCGGCGCGGTTGTCCATGAAGGTCTTGACGATGGTGTAGGCGACATCGTCCGGCAGGTCATCGCGCGCGATCAGTTCGGTACCAAAATCGGCGCCCCAGGTCGGGCCGCTCTGGCCCTTGAACCACTGCGGGAATTGCGCCGGCTTGACGCCGTTTTTGGCGAGCGCTGCACGCGCCTTTTCCGACAGGTCCATGAAGGCGATGTCGCCGGTGAGCGAGACTTCCGTGATCATAGGATGCCCCTTGAGCACGGTATCGAGCAGGATGTCAGCGCGGCCTTCGCGGATGACGTCCGGGATCTGCGCGGTATCGACCTGGATGATCTCGCCGCCATTGGCCTTGATCTTGGCGCGGTCGAGCCCGTAGGCCTCCAGGATCATGTCGACGGTCGGCGGTACGTTGGAGCCCTGCGGCTTCATGACGATGCGCAGCGGCTTACCTGACGAGAAAATCTTGTCCATCGAGTCGAGACCCGATTTCTTGATGAAATCGTTGCGCACCATCATCGACATATAAACCGGATTGAGGCCGCCGATCAGCGCGCGAATATGCGACGCCTTCTTTCCGGCATAAAGCGCCTGGCCGTTCATGGCCCACACCGACGTCGCGACATTCGACAAAGCGATCTCTGCCTTGCCCTGCTCGACCACCATCGGGTTGGCGACGCCGCCGCCGCGCGCGATGACTTCGACGTTACGACCGCCGAGCGCTGGCTTGAATACCTGCTCCATCGCCGCCGCGGCGACATACCAGCCGGAGCCGACCGGCATCGAGCCGATACGCACGATATCGGCCGCTGTAACGCTGCCGGAAACCGCCAGCAAAGCGGCGGTCGCGACGAGAGCAATCGTCTTTATGTTTCGCATTGCATCCTCCCTTTTTCGTTTTTAAGTCTCATTTAATTTTCAGGTTGCCGTCGAAATTGTGCCGCTAGCCTGGACCGCGCGCGCGATTTCCCTTGCGGCGCTTAGCACCGCGTCGAGCGCCTGCTGCCGAAACTCCTCCATAGAGAGCTGCATCTGCGGCACCACGACGCTAACGGCGGCCAACGGATAATCGTCGACGTCGAGAACCGGCGCGGCCAACACGCGCAGGCCGCTGCCAAAATAAGAATCGCGCAATGCATAGCCGTGCTCGCGAACATTCTCGAGGTTGCGCTTGATCTCATCGCGATTCATCGGCTTGTGCGGAAATCCGCCCGGTCGCGGCTTGATCGCAAGCACGCGCGACAGTTCGTCCTCCGGCAGATAAGCCAGCATGGCTTCGCCGATCGTGCTCCAAAATGCCGGGATCGTGGTGCCGATCCGGATGTCGACGCCGATGCGGGTCAATCCAGCGCGCACCCGCTCGACATAAAGAATGTCGGCTCCGTCGAGTACGCCGAGGCTCGCCGCCTCGTTCAGTTCGCCTACCATGGAGCGAAGGATGGGCCGTGCGGTCTCGCGCAGATCGGCGCGGCCAATGGCGTGCAGGCCGAGATCGGTGACTTTAAGGGTCAGGCGGAATCGCCGGCTGTCAGGGACGCGGCTGACATAGCCGAGCATGACAAGCGTGTTGAGCATGCGAAAGGCCGTGCCTGGGTTGAGACCCGCCAGCGCGCCGACCTCGGTGAGCGTCAATTCGGACCGCTCCGCCGAAAAGGCTTCCAGCACGCGAAAGCCCTTGGCCAGCGAATTCACGACGTTGCGCGAATTGCCGTCCGTGTCCGCGGCAACGATTTTCCGAGCCTTGGCGGCGGCAAGGGCGCGCGTGGCCGCGCCGCCGCTCACGCTCGCACTGGTGGGCCGGGCCGATCGCATCGCCGCGGGCGTTTCCATTTTTTCGGATTGCGAATTTTCTTTGCATTATTAAACGACAGCCGAGCCGCTTCGTCAATCGTGGCAATCCGCGGCAAATCCGCTATGGGAATGCGCACCATCGGAATGAGCCCGCGCAGCGCACACTCACGGACGCAAGTCGGGAATAATCGACATGCCGGAAAGGATCGACGCCTGGACTCATATTTTTCCACCGGCGTATTTCGCCAAACTGCAGAGCGTCGCCACGGCAACCGGCTCGTTGAAACGCTGGATCAATCTGCGTTCGCTCTACGATCTCGATGTGCGCTTCCGAATCATGGACAGTTTTGCCGGCTACAGGCAGTTGCTGACGCCGTCGATGCCGCCGGTCGAGGAACTGGGCGACGCCGCAGCCTCAGCCGATCTCGCCAAACTGATGAACGACGGCCTGGCTGAATTGGTTGAGCGGCACCCGGAGCCGTTTCCGGCCTTCATCGGCGCGCTGTCGTTTCTTGATGCCGACGCCGCGGTACGCGAGGTGTCCCGCGCCATCGCGCTTGGCGCCCGCGGTTTCCAGATATGCACCCATGTACGCGGCAAGCCGCTGGACGATCCAAGCTTTCAGCCAATCTTCGACGCCATCGCCGAAAAGGGCGTGGCTATCTGGCTGCATCCGGTGCGAGGGCCGGTGCCGGATTATCCGACGTTCGACAAATCGCATTTCGAAATCTGGTGGTGCTTCGGCTGGCCGTACGAATCGTCCGCTGCCATGTCACATCTGGTGTTCTCCGGTCTGTTCGACCGGCACCCGCACTTGCGAATCGTCACGCACCATATGGGCGTGATGATCCCCTATTTCGCTGGCCGTATCGAACAGGGCTGGGATCTGGAGATGGGGACACGCACGCCGCCCGCCGATGCAAGGCTACTGCCGAAGCCACTCATCAAGCGGCCCTCCGATTATTTCAAGATGTTCTACGCCGACACGGCTCTGTCCGGCTCGGCGTTGGCGACACGCTGCGGGCTCGACTACTTTGGCGAGCGCCAGGTGGTTTTCGCCAGTGACTTCCCCTTTGATGCCGAGGGCGGCGCCTACCTGGTTCGCGAAACCGTACGCGCGCTCGACGATCTTAGGCTCGCCCCCGCAACCCGCGCGGCAATAGACCGCGACAATTTGATGCGCCTGCTGACGCCGGTGTTGCGATAAACCGCGAGAAATGAGGCGATACTGTCGGTGCCGGTTCGCAAATCTAGCAACCGGGGCGCGACCTCACGACCTTGCGGCAGCTTAAATATATGGTTCTAATGCTACGTCATATGGAGGATAGCAATGACGAAGCGGACAGTTCACACACTACTGATATCGGCCGGTCTCGTCGGCGGCATTCTGGCCGGCTCGGCGACCTCGCTTTTAGCGGCCGACAAAGTCATCAAGATCGGCGGGCTGTTTCCGATGTCGGGCCCGGGATCCTATTTCGGCGCACAAGACAAGCAGGGCGTTGAACTGGCCCTCGAGCAGCTCAACAAGGCCGGCGTCAACGGATACAAATTCGAAGTTCAGTACGAAGATTCATCCTGCAGCCCGCTGCCGGCAACGCAAGCCGCCAAACGCCTGCTCGACCAGTTTAAGCCCGATGTCGTGATCGGCGAGGAATGTTCGGACGCGACGCTCGCAGTCATGCCGCTGATGGAGCAGGCCAAGGTGCCGCTGCTCAACGCCGGCTCTTCCGCGATCAAGATCACCGACCCCGGCAATCCCTGGACCTTCCGCATCATGCCGAACGAAGTGATGCAGGGTGTCGATATCGCGACGCGGGCCTACAAGCAATTCAACGCGCGCACCGCCGTGCTGCTGCATGAAAACACCAATGCCGGTATCGGCAATGCCAACGTCTTTGCCGAGACCTTCACCAAGCTGGGCGGCAAAATCCTCGCCGATATCGGCTTTGGCCGCGACGTCAACGACTTCACCGCGATCGCGACCCGCGTCGCAGGTCTCGGCAAGATCGACGTCATCCCGACTTACACGCTGGAAGGCCAGGGCCTGAAGATCACGCAAGCTCTGGCGCAAGCCGGCGTCGTCAAGGGCGGCGGCGGCCAGGCCATCCAACTCGGCACTATCTGGCTGCCGTTCGGCTTCGAGAAAAAGGCCGGCAAGGCGGCGGTAGGCTATATCCGCATCGTCCAGTTCGATCCGACCGACCAGCGCGATGTCGTCAAGAAGTTCATCGCGGCATTCAAGGCCAAATACAACGCGGATCCGACCCACCTCAACGCCCACGCCTACGACCAGGTCATGCTGATCGCCGACGTGGTGAAACGCGGGGCCAAAGACGCGCAGTCGATCCGTGACGGTCTGGCCGCGACCAAGGGCTTCTCCGGCGTGACCGGCAGCGTCGAATTCGACAAGACCACCCAGAACAACAAAATGGATACGATCCACTACATGGAGACGCAGCCCGACCTGTCCTGGAAGGCGGTCAAGTAAACCAGCCTTGCGGATATGCTGACCGTCATCCTCCAGCAGGGGATCAACGGCGTCATTGTGGGGAGCCTCTACGTGCTGGTCGCGTTGGGGCTTACCCTCATTTATGGCGTGCTGGTGCAGATCAACTTCGCCCACGCCGATATCGTCACGATAGGGGCGTTCACCGCGTATTTCGTCACTCACCTGTTCAGCGGCAATTATTTTGCCGGCATCGCGGTCGCGCTGATCGTCGGGGGAGTTCTGGGGTGGCTGGTGAACGCCACTATTTTCGCGCCGCTGCGCGAGCGCGGCAGCGAGCTGTTGCCGCTGATTGCGACCATCGGGGTCTCCATCACCCTGCAAAACGGCATGCTGGCCCTGCTTGGCCCCATCCCGTACGCCTTCGATACGCCCTACAGCAATAATGTGATCCGTTTCAGCGGCATATTCATAACGGTGCAGAGCGTGCTGATTATCGTCATGTCGACGATTGCCATCGGCTTGCTTTATGCCTTCATGCGTTTCACCTTTCTCGGCAAGGCGCTGCGCGCCGTGTCGCAGGACCGCGAAACCGCGGCGCTGATGGGCATCAACCCCAATCATCTCATCATGCTGACTTTTGTCATCGCTTCGGCGCTGGCCGGCATGAGCGGCGCGATGCTCGGCCCCGTGCTAGTGCTGACGCCCTTTGCCGGCACCACCGTCATCGTCAAGGCCTTTGCCATCGTCATCATCGGCGGCTTCGGCAATGTCGAGGGTACTATCATCGCCGGCCTGATTGTCGGGCTGATCGAGAGCTACACCACGCAATTCCTCGATCCAGGCCTGATCGACATTGTGGTATTCGCCCTGCTCCTGCTAACACTCGCGGTGCGGCCGACCGGATTGATCGCCGAAAAGCGGGAAGAAAATGTCTAGCCCCGCCGCCGCAGCGCCGCCCGACGGCATGCTCGGCACCATCCTGGCGTCGCGGCGGTTCTGGTTTGTGCTGGCGGCCATCGTTATCGGCCTGCTGCCGCTGGTCTTCACCGATTCCTACTGGCGAACCAATCTGATCGTCTGCGCCATCAACGTATTGCTGGCGGTCGGCCTGGATTTCGTTCTGGGTTACGCCGGCCAGCTCAATCTCGGCCAATCGGCATTTTACGGCATCGGCGCCTATGTCTCGACGCTGCTGATTCTGAAGCTCGGCACGCCGTTCTGGCTCGCCTTCATCTGCGGCGTGCTGCTGTCGGGCATCGCCGGCATGTTGCTGTCGATCTTCGCCGTCCGCCTGCGCGGACATTATCTTGCGATCGCGTCGCTCGGCTTTGCCGTTATTACCTATCAGATCCTGCTCAACTGGATCAGCCTGACGCAGGGTCCGCTCGGCATATATGCCATTCCGCCGCCGCCGGCATGGCGAATTCCGGGTCTGCCGACGATCGAATTCAGCAACCTCGCCAATATGTTCTATCTGACCGCGGGCTTTGCGCTGCTGACCTACATATTTCTCGATCAACTGGTGCGCTCGCCGGTCGGCGAAACCTTGACCGCGATCCGCGAGGACGAAGTTTCCGCTGCGTCGCTCGGCATCAATTGCCAGAAGTGGAAAGTGCTGGCCTTCGCCATCAGTTCCGCAGTCGCCGGCGCCGGCGGCTGCTTCTATGCGAGCTTCGTCGGCACGCTGGTGCCGGACGCCTTCTTTATCACAGAGTCCTTCACCATCCTGTCGATGGTCATTGTCGGCGGCATGGGCACGCTGATCGGGCCGGTACTCGGCGCGATTCTGCTGACCGTACTGCCTGAGCTGCTGCGCGGCATCGGCGATTGGCGGCTGATCGTATACGGCGTGCTGGTGACGCTGGTCGTCCTGTTCATGCCGGGCGGCATGGTGCAGGCCGGACAGCGCATCGCGGCGTGGGTGCGGCGGGCTTCCGGAGGCCGAACATGACGGACGGCGCCGTGCTGTTCCAGGCCCAGGGCCTGCACAAAAGCTTCGGTGGCGTGCAGGCGGTGCGCGACATTTCGCTATCCATTCCTGCCGGCGTCGTGTTTTCCATCATCGGACCGAACGGCGCGGGAAAATCGACGCTACTCAATCTGATGAGCGGCCTGTACCAGCCCGATGCCGGCACAATGTCATTTGGCGGAATTGATCTCGTGGGCATGGCCGCACAGCGGCGCGTGCGGCACGGACTGGCGCGAACGTTTCAGAAAATCCGGCTGTTCAAGCAGCTGTCGGTGCTGGAGAACGTCATCGCCGGCTTTCATACCAGGCACGATATCCCGGCCTGGCAATATATCCTGCATGGCGCGGCGTTTCGACGCGACCACAGACGTTGCCGCGACGAGGCGATTGAGCTTTTGACTTTCGTCGGCTTGAGTGCGCGTGCGCATGTCACCGCGGGGTCGTTGTCCTATGGCGAGCAGCGCATGCTTGAAATCGCCCGAGCGCTGGCGACCGCACCGCGGCTGTTGATGGTCGACGAGCCTGCTGCCGGACTCAACGCGGTCGAGGTCGATGCGCTGTTGATGCGGATTGCGAGCTTGCGTGCGCGCGGCATCACCGTGGTGATGGTCGAACACAACATGGACATGGTGATGAAAATCGCCGACCGCATCATCGTCATGGACTACGGCCAGTATCTGTTCGAAGGCACGCCGGCCGAGGTGCAAGGCCACGCGGGCGTGATCGCCGCCTATTTGGGGGCCGAAGTGCAATGACCTCGCTCCTCCAAGCCGAAGGTCTTGAACTCGCCTATGGCCAGGTGCCGGCCTGCCGCGACATCACATTTCACGTCGACGAGGGCGAGGTCGTCACGCTGGTCGGCGCCAATGGCGCGGGCAAGTCGACGACCTTGAAAGCGGTCGCCGGCGCGCTGATGCCGCGCGCGGGCACGATCCGTTTCGATGGCCGCGACATCACCCGCATGCGCGCGGACGAGCGTACTTATCTCGGCATCGCACTGGTGCCGGAAGGCCGTCACGTCTTTCCATTCTTGACGGTACGGGAAAATCTCGAACTCGGCGGCTTCAAATTTCGCAAGGAAGGCGCCAAAGTGCGCGCGCTCATCGAAAAGACGTTTGCCATGTTTCCACGCCTGAGGGCACGGGCGTCGCAAAACGCCGGCACCTTGAGCGGCGGCGAGCAGCAGATGCTGGTGCTCGGCCGCGCCATGATGTCGGAGCCGCGGCTGTTGTGCCTGGACGAGCCGTCGCTCGGGCTGGCGCCGATGGTCGTCCAGGATATTTTCCGCACCATCCGATCAATCAACGCAGCTGGCACCAGCGTGCTGCTGGTCGAGCAGAACGCGCGCTACGCGCTAGAGACGGCAAGCCGCGGCTATGTGCTGCAGACCGGCTCGATCATCGCCTCCGGCGCATGCAGCGCCCTGAAGCAGGATGAGCGCGTCCAGCAGGCCTATCTCGGCCGCGCCGCGCCCGGCATGACGGTGTCACCATGAGCGCTCCCACCCTCGCCGGCAAAACCGCGATCGTCACCGGCGCCGGCAACGGAATCGGCCGCGCCATTGCCACCTTGTTTGCCGCCTCCAGCGCCGCCGTGCTGTGCGCCGATATCAATCAAGCTTCGGCGGAAGCGACGACGCAATCAATCAACCAAGCGGGCGGACGAGCACAGGCGCAAACCTGCGACGTTAGCCTTGAGGCCGACGCGGTCGCCGCCGCCGCGGCTGCGCAAGCAGCCTTCGGCCCGGTGCATATTCTGGTCAATGCCGCGGCCACCGACGATCCGAACGGGAACGTGATCGATACCGAGCCGGCGGTGTGGACGCGAGTCTTCGCAGTCAACGTCATGGGCGCCTATCTGATGAGCCGGGCGGTGCTTCCGGGCATGATCGCGGCCGGCGGCGGCAATATCATCCATATCGCCTCGCAATTGGGCCGGGTGGGCGCGCCTGCGCGGGCGGCCTACTGCTCTTCGAAGGGCGCCATCATTCAACTGGCCAAGGCCATGGCGGTTGACCACGCGGCGCAGAATATCCGCGTTAATTCGCTGTCGCCGGGCGCGGTCGAGACACAGCGGCTGGTGCTGCGCTTCGGCGACATGGAAACCGCGCGCCGGCTCTCCGGCCCAAAACATTTGCTCAATCGCCTCGGCCAGCCGGAAGAGATCGCGCAAGCGGCACTGTTTCTCGCCAGCGACGCGGCGAGCTTCATGACCGGCGCCGACATGCTGGTCGACGGCGGCTACACCACTGCTTGAAGTTAGCGGCCCAGTATCGCCGACACGGTGGCGCGCGGATCGCGCTTGCGCCAGGCGCCGACATCGACGGTGTGGAAGAAATCCGAGATGTGTTGATTAAACGCCGCCGGCTCTTCCAGATTGATGGTGTGGCCGGCATTTGGCATGACCACCAGGGCCGCGGTCGGGATCGTCCGTTTCATCAGGATGGCGGGCTCCAGACAGGGCCAGTCCTCGTCGCCGGTCATGATCAGCGTCGGTGCCGAAATGGTCTTCATCTTGTCGACCAGATCGAACAAAGACGGCCGCCGCTTCTGCACGCCGCGCATGGTGCGGGCCGCGCCTTCGGTCGAATTCTCGGCGAGCTGATCGGCGAATTCGCGCCAGCCGCGCGGGTCCTTGTTCTGGAATTGGACGCGGGTCGGCCCGAGCGCGTAGCCTTCGGCGGCCTTGGTCATGGTCAATTTTTCGAAATTACTGGCGGCGGCTTCCGCCTCCGCGGCGAACTGGCCGCGCTTGTCGGGCGTTGCGCCATAGCCACAGCCGGCGACCACCAGCGAGCGAGCGCGCTCCGGGTAGGTAAAGCCGAAATGCAGCGTGGCGAAGCCGCCCATCGACAGGCCGACGATGTGCGCCTTGTCGATCTTGAGCGCGTCAAGCACCGAACGGATATCGTCGCGCGCCCGCTCCTGCGAGTAGCGCTCGCCATCATCCGGCACATCGGACGGCGGATAGCCGCGCGCGTTGTAGGCGATGCAACGATAGCGCTGGCCGAAATAGCGCATCTGCAATTCGTGCGAGCGCATATCGCCGGCGAATTCGTGGACGAAGACGACCGGGATGCCGCTGCCGACTTCGTCGTAAAACAGCTTGATCCCGTCGTCGGTTGTCAGATGCGGCATGGGGCCCTCTTGTTTTGAAAGTCAGAAGTTGAAGCTGCGCGCCGAGACGCCGGCGTCGATGACGACGACCGAGCCGCTGTTATAGCTGCAATGGTCGGAGGCCAGGAAGGCTATCATCTCGCCGACTTCCTGCGGCGAGCAGGCGCGGCCGAACGGCAGCGGCTTGAACAAATCGCGCCACTTCTCGGCATCGCCGGTGCGGTCCAGTGCTTTCTTTTTCATCAGCCCGACCAGCCTATCCGTTTCGACCGGGCCGGGATTGACCGAAATGACGCGCACGCCGTCCTGGGCGCTGACGCTGCCCAGCGACTGGCTGAAGGCGGTCAAGGCCGCGTTGCCGGCGACGCCGCAGATATATTCCGGATCGTGGGTCTGCGCCGCATTGCCGGTGACGTTGATGATGACGCCGGCGCCGCGGGCTTTCATCAGCGCATAGAAAGCGCGGGACATGTTGATGTAACCGAACACTTTCAGGTCCCAGGCCTTGCGCCAGGTATTCTCGTCGATGTCGAGCAACTTGCCGCCGGGAATGGCGCCGGCATTGTTCACCAGAATGTCGATGTGCGGGAATTCCCTAGCCAGACGATCGACGTTGGAACTGTCCGACAGATCGGCGGCAACGACATCAATCCGGACCTTGGAATGCTTCGCAATCGCCTCCTTGGCAGCTGCAAGATCGGCGGCGGTGCGCGACACCAGAATGACGTTGCAGCCCTCCAGCGCCAACGATTCGGCGGCGGCGCGGCCGATCCCCTTGGAGGCGCCGGTAATCAGCGCGGTCTTGCCAGCGAAGTTGAGATTCATCGGTGTTATCCATGACGCAAGTGGGAAATGTCGGTTGTCGAACTATGACGGCCGCCGCGGACCGGCACAAGTGCGGTTCACGCCGGCGTGGCGCGATGGGCCGCCAGCATCCGGGCAATGCCCTGGCGATGATCGACCTTCGGCGCGAAACCGAAATCGCGTTGCGCCGGGCCGATGTCGAGCGGGCCGCGTTGCGCGCGCGGCTTCGTGTGGTCAATCATCAGTTGCACCGGCTTGCCGGCCTGCGCCGCGGCTTGCGCTAAATCCTCCAGCGTCACTTGTTCGGGATAAGCGATGAAATAAAACAGTTGGCGGCGCTCTGTGGCGAAGCAGGCGGCGACGGCGGCGTCGGCGGCATCGTCAACATAGATATAGGGCCAATCGCTCGTTGGCTCGACCGAGGCCGGGGCGCCACGGGCCGCCGCCGTCACTATATCGTCGACGACAAAGCGCGTGCGCCGGCCGGGTCCATAGATGCTGGTGAAACGCAGCGAACACAGATCAAGCGGCACGTGCCGCCACAGACCGCGCAACACCATGTCCATCGCCGCTTTCGACGCGCCATAGGTGCTCGCCGGATTGAGCGGATAATCGACATCGATCGGGCCGGCTTCGTAGAAATCGCCGACCGCCGACACCGACGAGCAATAAATGAAGGTTTTCACGCCGGATTCGAGCGCGGCCTGCAACAGATTGACGCTGCCAGAAACGTTAATCGCGATGACACGCGCCGGATCGTCGGCGAGCACCATTGGGCCCGACACGCCGCCGCAATGAATGACGTGGCTGATCTTTTCCGCGCCAAGCAGATCGACGAGCCGCTTTCGGTCAGACAGATCGTCGATTACATGGCGGCCGCCCGAGCCGGGCGACGGCGCCGGATCGAGACCGATATTGTTGTGGCCGGCCAGCCGCGCCATGACGGCTTCGCCCAGAAATCCGCTGGCGCCGGTTACCAAGACATTGGTCATGGCGTCCTCGTCACACGATGTTGGCGGCGCGCAGCCGCTGGATATCGGCGTCGCCATAGTCGAGCGCGCGCAGGACTTGCTCGGTATGTTCGCCGGCTTGCGGAATCATGGTCCGGATACTCGGCGGCGTTCGTGACAAGGTGACCGGCTGGCCGACGACGGCGATATCGCCGCGCGTGTCGTGGTGATAGGCAGCGGCGATGCCGAGGTGCCGCACCTGCGGGTCGGCGAAAACCTCGTTCATCTTGTAGATAGGCCCCGCCGGCACGCCGGCCGCCTCCAGGCCGTCGAGCCATTCGGCCGAGGTTCTCGTCAGGAAAATCGGGTCGAGCAGTTGCATCAGCTTCGGCCGGTTACGGAACCGGTCGGCCAGCGTCGCATAGTCCGGACTGGCGGCGAGATCGGAACGATCTAGCACCTTGCACAACGCGCGCCACTGGCCGTCGCCGCCGACGCCGATATTGATGTAGCCATCTGCCGTCTTCATCACCCCCATCGGCGTCGAATAAGGATGCTCGTTGCCGGCCTGCCCCGGCACCTCACCGTCGACCAGATAACGCGCCGCTTGGAAATCCATCAGCGCGATCTGCGCTTCCAGAAGCGAGGTTTGCACCCACTGCCCCAGGCCCGAGCGCTCGCGTTCGGCAAGCGCAATGAGAATTCCCGTCGCCGCATAAACGCCGGACGCGGAATCGGCAACGGCCATGCCAGCGCGCATTGGCCCCTCGCCCGGGAATCCGGTCACCCACATCAAACCGCCCATGCCTTGGGCGATCTGGTCGAAGCCGGCGCGCAGACTGTATGGCCCCGTCTGGCCGAAGCCGGAAATCGAGGCGAGAATGATGCGTGGATTAACGGCGCGCAGCGCCTCATAGCCAATGCCAAGCCGCTCCTTCACGTCGGGACGGAAATTCTCCACCACCACGTCGGCGTCCTTGGCCAAGCGCAGAAATATGTCGCGGCCTTCTTTCTCCTTGAGATTGAGTGTCAGCGACCGCTTGTTGCGGTGCAGGTTGATCATGTCATATCCGTCGCGCGCGCCGCTCATTCCCTCGTTCGGATCGACGCCCGGCGGGGCCTCAATCTTGAGAACGTCGGCGCCGAAATCCGCCAAAATGCGGCAACAGGTCGGTCCCGCACGAACCCGCGTTAGGTCAAGCACACGCAAATTCGACAGCGCTGGTGAACCGGCTGGACCAGTCATGCCAACAATCCTTCGTCAATAAGACCGCGAATGGCCGCCGGAACGCGTCCGTGCCAATCGGTTTTATCCTGCAGCTGGATGGCGAGCGCAATGAGATCGAAATCGCTGCCGGCGCGCCCGACGATCTGCAACGCGACCGGCAAACCGCGATCGTCGAAGCCTGCCGGAATGGCTAGTGCCGGAAAGCCCAGCATATTTACGAAACGCGTATAACTGCTCAGTTCGTAAAGCTGGCGCGCGCTGAACGACGGCGAAGACGGATCGGCTTCCGCCAATGGCGGTGTGCGAATCGCCATCACCGGCAAAATCACCGCATCGGCATTGCCTAAAATCTGGGCCTCAAATTCCTTGGCAAGCTGCGGCCGCGCCGCGCGGCTCGATATGAGCGCCGCGTCGTCGATGGTCAGGCCCTTGGCAAGCCGGCGGCGCAGCACCTGGCTGATCGCCGGATGATCGAGCCTGTCCGCATGGAACCGCGCCGCCTCGCCCTGCATGACGACCATGGCGTGCGCGTCGATTGCCTTTATCGCCGGCAGTCCGTCGGCTCGCGATATGGCGACGCCGCAGGCCTCGATGGCGTCAATCGCCTGCTGGCAACAGTTGCGAACCGAGGGATCGGCCCGCGCAAGCGTATCGGCCAACACGACCACACGCTCGATTGCACGCCGCGATGAGCGATCTAACGCCAGCACCCTGGCCGCCGGCGCAAGGTCGGCGGCGCTGCGCGCCAGCAGGCCGACGCAATCAAGGAACGGCGCAAGCGGCAATGCCCCGGTGGCGCTGACCGCACCCCAGCTTGGCTTCCATCCGGTGACCCCTGTGCAATGCGAAGGAATCCGTATCGAGCCGCCAGTATCCGAGCCGAGCGCAATCACCGCTGCGCCACTGGCGACCGCCACGGCCGAACCGGAAGAAGATCCGCCCGTGACAAAATCGAGATTCCAGGGATTTCGTGGATAAGCGGAAACGGCATTGTAGCCGGACGGTTCGTAGGCAAGCTCGGTCATTGCCGTGAAGCCGACCCGACACGCGCCAGCAGCATCAAGCGCCCGCAAAACATCGGCATTGCCGTTCAAACCGAAATCCAAGACATCCGCTAATCCGCCTAATGGCCGATGTTTTGGTGCAACAAACAAGTCTTTGGCTGCGTACGGGATGAATTTAAGTGAGCCCTCTTTTGACGGCTCGCCATCCGGACGCTCAATTTCAACGAACGCGCGCAACAGCAGTTCGAATCGCGCCGCCCTCGCGCCTGCGGTTGTTGCCGCCGTGAATTTATCGCGCGCAGATAATTGCGCCCAATCGGGAAATCGTTTGAAATCTGTCAACGGGCAACGTCTCCTGCCCACAACACCACGTAGCCGCCTGTGCAACCGCAGGTGAGAACGGTCATTTCATAACCTTACTTTGTCAGCATAAACGATAATCCGACCATATCCGATATCATGCTCATCAATGCGAGCTATTTGCATGACGTATGCGACGCGCTGGTCATGAACGAATTTGATGTTATCTTAATCGGGCGTCCGTCAAACCGGCAACAGATCAAAGGCTCAATTTTGTAATCGTTGAATTTTTCACAGCAACACGTGAACAAAACCAACTGTGAGGCATCCTATGAAAATCAAGCGTATCGAGCACATCGCGATTGCCGTCAAAAGCATGGCACAATCCCGAGAAATATTCGAAACAACGATTGGCTTGAGCCTCGAATACGAAGAATACCTGCCACAATACAAGACGCGGTTGGCGATGTATCCAGTCGGGCAGACTTATATAGAGCTATTGGAGTCCGATGGAGACAACACCGACACGGCGCGCTGGATTGCAGAACATGGAGAGGGCCTGTTTCACATTTGCCTTGAGGTAGAAAACATCGAGGATGCTTTGGACGAACTGAAACGAAAAGGCGTCAAACTAATTGACGAGCAGCCGCGGATTGGCCACGCAAATTCACGCATTGCATTCATCGATCCAAAATCAACGGGCAACGTCCTGATCGAACTCGTGGAACTGCCAAACCTATCCTGACGGCACCCCCTAGAACTGCCTTGCGGTGATGAGCCGCCCTCATTGTAGTCTGACACCGATATTCCGTAACTCGCCATTACGTGAACCCGTGTTCACCACACCAATTTTGAAATGGAGTACGGCTTTAAATGAACCTTCAAGCCATTGTCCTGACTTCGCGTTTTTAGACCAACCATTGTGAGAAATGGTCTTAGAAAGGAGCTTGGTCATGCCGAAGAAGAGGCTTAACGCGGAGCAGACACGCGCACTCGCTAAGATGGAAAATTGGCACTATACTAACAGCGTAGAAGAACTGGCAAAGGCGGTTACGCCGTTCTTCTGTCACGTGCCGGACGACCAACTGGCGTCTTCTCTGCAACGCTATCGCGATGCCGGCCTATGATGAACTCATCGCTGACCCAACAGCGACTGCCGAGATCCATCGTACTCGACTCGCTATCGAAAAGCCAAAGACAGCAAGGGTTTGACGGGGAGTTTTGGGGATAGGAGTTGGACGAGGAAGGCGATTATTTGAGCGGGACTTGCTGCGACGAAGATTTTGCGCAGCGTGTGGAGGCCG
>JBBRSX010000097.1:0-23924 GCA_038244925.1 Hyphomicrobiales bacterium
CTTCGACGCCGAGCACCCAGGTGGGGGCGAACTGCCAGTCGGCGCCGGCCTGTACGCCGCCAAGCAGGCGGGCGCTGTAGTCGCTCAGCACCAGACCGTTGAAATTGTTGCTGCCGGCGAAGGCACCGCCGACGTGGCCGCCGATGTAGAAGCCGGTCCAGTTGTAGAGCGGCGCGGCATAGGCCGGCGCTTTGTTGTAATAGGGGCGGGCGCCGAGATCGGCGCCGAAAGCGGGGGCGGCTGCGCCGAACGCTGCGAGGGCTACGGTGGCGAGCAGGAACTTCTTCATGGTCTTGGTCTCCCGAAAAATCGATCGGAGACGCCGCGTGCGGGCGCCGTCCATGCCCCGGAGATAGACTGCTTTTATCTAAAATGCTGTCACTTGCCGGACACAGCGGGTGGCAACCCAACCCATTGGCATATAAACGTTTTTTGTACTTAACGGAGGCCTAAAAGGAACGGTTAATTTCAGCTTTCCGCGGGGCCCGCCCGCAAGCTTTGCTTAACCAATGCGCCGCCGCACGTCGCCGCGCATCTGTTCGCGGAAGGCCTGCCGGCGCGCCGGGCGGTCCTTCACCGCGACGTCATGGCTGTCGAACACGTTGAACATGTCGAGGATCGGATAATGGTCGCTGGCCATCGCCAGGATCCGAAGCAACTCGGCCACTGGCCCAGTCGGCCCCGTGACCTCCCATTTGCGGAGGGTGTTGGCGCCGCCCTCGGCCGGCAGCCCGCAGAGTTTGGCCATGTCGGCGACCGTCAGCTTCCGGCCGATGGCCTCACCAAGGTGCTCGCGAAGTTTCTTCAGTTCCGGGCCGGTCACGGGTTCTCCGTTTCAAAAGGTCTCTGTGAAGCGCGTCACACACTCCGCCCGGGGAGCGGGCTATACGCAATGCATTCGTTTCCCGAGGAGGCAACCATGCGCCGGTTAATCGAAAGCCTTACTCCCGACGACCGCCAGATCTACTGGAGACGGGTCGGCGGCATGCTCGCTCTTTATGTGATGCTGATGGTCTCGGCGGCAGGGATATTGGTCAGTCACGAATCATCCCGGAAGCTGGCGCACGATCCCGCCACGACTGTGGCAACAGACATGAAAACGCGCTCCATCGCGCAGGTCTCGATGCCGGTGCGTCACGTCGCGGCCAACGATTGAGATTTTGACTTCCGCTCAGGCGCCGATCGCATTTTGCGCCACAACGTCGCGGTAGAAAGCGGCGCTCAGCTTCGCGGTCCGGACCTGGGTCTCGAAGTCGACGTGATAGACCCCAAAACGCTTTTCGAAGCCGAAGATCCATTCGAAGTTGTCCATCAGGCTCCACAGGAAATAGCCGCGGACCGGCGCGCCCTCGGCGGTCGCGCGCTGCAATTGCCTGAGATAATTCCGCAGAAAACTGACGCGATCGAGATCGTAGACCTGGCCGTCGGCGGCGATCTTGTCTTCCGACGAGGTGCCGTTCTCGCTGATGTAAATCGTGTCGATGTTCCAGACTTTTGCTGCCAGCCGCGGCGCCCAGTAGATCACTTCCGGGCCTATTCTCAGCCACTCCGAATTCATGTGCGGAAACGAGGCGGGGAACGGCAGCACCTTCCAGCCCGGTTTCTGGTCGGAGGCGGCGATGTAGAATTGCGGCGCATAGATGTTGAGGCCGACGAAATCGTTCTTGGCGCCGATGATCTTCAAGTCCTCGGCGGTGAATTTCGGGGCGTCCTTGCCTGAATATTCGAGAAAGCCGTCGGTGTATTTGCCCTCCAGCATGACGCCGAGCAGCCCCGCATTCAGTTCGCGCGTCGCCATTTCGGCGGCGCGGACGTTGTCCGGCGTGTCGAAGGCCGGCACGCAGGCTGCAATGTTTTCGGCGGGACCGACCTTGGTGCCGGCGCGCGCGTGAGCGCGGATCGCCTGCACCGCGAGCCCGTGCGCCAGCACGACGTGATGCCGCGCCTGGTTCAATTCCGCCGCGGGCAGTTTCAGGCCGGGGGCGTCTATGCCCCAGCCATAGCCGAAGTTCAGGAAACGTCCGGCCTCGTTGAGGGTGAAGATATTCCTGACGCGGTCGCTCAGGCGCTCGGCGACATAGCCCGCGTAATCCGCGAACGCCTTCGAGGTGTCGCTGGACCGCCAGCCGCCGACCCGGTCCTCCAGCGCCTGCGGCAGGTCCCAGTGATACAGCGTGGCATAGGGTTCGATACCCTTGGCGAGCAGTTCGTCGACGAGGCGGTTGTAGAAGTCGAGGCCTTTGGGGTTCGGCGCGCCGGTGCCATCAGGGAATACCCGCGGCCAGGCGATCGAAAACCGGTAGGCTTTGACGCCGAGCGATTTGATCAGCCCGACGTCTTCCTTGTAGCGGTGATAGTGATCGTTGGCGCGATCGGCGGTGGTGTGATCCTCGATTTTGCCGGGCGTGTGCGCAAACGTGTCCCAGATCGAGCGGCCGCGGCCGTCCTCGTTGACGGCGCCCTCGATCTGATAGGCCGAGGTGGCGGTGCCCCACAGAAAATCCTTCGGGAAACTTGCCTGCGCGTGCCGGTCGGCCGCAGGTGCTGGCGCGCTGTCGGCTGGCGCCGCCGCCACGCCGAGCGCGGACAGGCCTGCAAGCTTCGCAAACTGGCGGCGCGAAAATTTTCTGGACATCGTGCCCCCGTCAGCGTGCTTCGATCTGATAGGCGGAAATCCTGTCGATCTGGAATTCGACCATAACAGGCGATTGGGCGTCGACGAATCCCACGCCCGGAAAATGATTTGACCCCATCGCCAGGTTCACGATCATGTACATCGGATCGTCGAACCCGACCGGGACCTTGATCTCCGACGCCGGCCGGCGGTCGATGAAATAGGTGATGCGATCCGGCTGCCACAGCACACCGTAATTATGGAAGGCGCTCGTCGTGTCCGTGACCGCGAAGTCGAAGCCACAGGACTCCACGCGTTGCGTGGCCGGTATCCGCCAATGCGTCGTCATCACCAGGTTGTCGCGCTTTGGTCCGCGGCCTTCCAGCACGTCGATCTCCGGCGGCCAGCCGCCGTCGTCGGCGAGCATCCAGAATGCCGGCCACACCCCGATCCCGACCGGTATCTTCGAGCGGATTTCGAAATAGCCGTATTTCTGCGAGAAGCGGCTCTGGGTGGTCAGGATGCCCGAGACGTATTCGTTGTTGAACAGCACCGGCTTGAGCGCGGCCGGCGTGCGGCTTGCCGTGATCGAGAGTACGCCGTCGCGCACCCGGAACGGGTCCAGTCCCAGCGGCGTGGTTTCGCGTCCTCCGTAGCGCGGGTCGACATAGATCTGCTGCTCGCCGTTCCAGCTGTCCTTGCGCCTGAAGTCGGAGCCTTCGCCGCCCCAGTATCGCGCTTCCGGCCATGAGGCGCCGCCGGCGTAGTGCGACGCCCATCTGTCATTCGCAAGCGGATGGGTGTCGAAATCGTCGTGAAAGGTCCGACGCAGCGAAACCGAGGTCAGCGCTGCCGGATCGGTTGTTTCGACACGGCGGCAGGTCTCGCCGAGCGACGCGGTCGTCACCTGCAAGGCGAGTTTTGGCGGCGCGCCGGCGAGATCGTCCTGGGCGAACGCCGGGACCGACGCAAGCAGGCAGGTGATCAGGCACAGGCGCGGCGTCGATCCGCCGCGGGGCAAATTCGCAAGGTTTGCCAAAGGCCGGTGCGAGAATTTTACGCGCATCGCTGTCTCCCGTTGGCGGCATTGTTGCGGACCTGCCGATCCCCGTTCAACTGAAATTCCCGTGTCTTCCGGTGCAGGCCGTTCCGCCCGCGGGACCGGCGGGAGCGCAAGCGCGCGGGCGCCTGGGTCGTAGTTGTACGGACCCGGAATTTAACGGGAAAGTAGTCTTGAAGCGTAGAATTGAACCTTCTGTTCCGCAAACGACTGCAATGCCGAGGCAATTTCGCCCCGGCCTCGGTCTTGAGCTTGGATTTTGGCTTGTTGCTGACCCTTCCGTGCGCGGGGGCGCTTGATTAGGGCTTTGGTCTCAAGGGGCCGCCACTTCGAACGTGCGTCGGAATATTGATATGCTCGTCTATTTCATCACGGACGAACCGTCGAAGTTGCCGGCTGTCCGCGCCATGCTCGAGCCGCGGTTTGACGTCGTCCCCCGTGTGCTCGGAGACGACGGCACTCAGGCGGGTGCGCGCGGCGTGCTGATGGTGGACGTGGACTTGCGCCAGATGGCTCGTGTGGAGCAGCTCAAGCTCGAATTGCACCAGCTTAGCAGC
Source organism: Hyphomicrobiales bacterium (assembly GCA_038244925.1). GTDB lineage: Bacteria > Pseudomonadota > Alphaproteobacteria > Rhizobiales > Xanthobacteraceae > Bradyrhizobium. The sequence goes on from JBBRSX010000097.1 coordinate 4,232, forward strand.
AATCCCGAAAAGCTGTTTGTCGTTCATAATCAGGTCCGCTCGATGGTTGCGCAAGCCTACGCGCTCGGGGCGACCCTCGTGATTTCACGTGCCAAGGAAGCCGTGGTCAAGCTGGCGCAGATCGAAGACGTGGAAAAAGCGGCGCTGCTCGATGCCGAGATGCCGCCGCCCGGGACCAGCAGCCCCTCGGCGGCTTTCGCTTCGATGTTTTCGGCCGTGCGGAACGGCAGGCCGATCAACATCCTGGATGCCGAACATGCCACTGCGCAAATCGTCGATCGCGTCAAGCGGGACGGGCTAGTAACGTGGCTCGATGAGGTGCGCCGCTATCACGAAGGCACCTTTCAGCATTGCCTGCTGGTCACGGGAGTTGCCGCGGGCTTCGGGCTCGAGATCGGATTCAACAGCGCGGACGTGGCGCGGCTCGGGATTGCCGCCACCCTCCACGATATCGGCAAGGCCCGCATTCCGTTGTCGATCCTGGACAAGCCGGGACGTCTCGATCCAGCCGAAGATGCGATCATGCGGCGTCACGCCGAGATCGGATATGACCTGCTGAAGGATGTTTCCGGCATGACGCCGGAGATCCTCGATGGCGTCAGGCACCACCACGAATATCTCGACGGCTCCGGTTATCCGGACGGACTGACGGCTTCGCAAATTTCCGATCTGGTGCGGTTGTTGACGATCTCGGACATCTTCGCCGCCCTGATCGAGGCGAGGCCCTATCGGGCGCCGACGCCCCGGCACACCGCCTACCAGATCCTGTGCGACATGGGCGGCAAGCTGGAAGGCTCGCTGGTGAAGGCGTTCAAGAACGTGGCGCTGACGGGTTGAGGCAAAATAATGCGCGGATGGCAGGATCTGGTAGCGCCGCCGGTGTGACCGTCGTTTCAAAGCGTTAGTTTTACGAGAGCCCCGAATGAGCATGGCCTCTTCCCTTTTTGCAATCGGAGTGTCCGGCTTGACCATGTCGGGCACAGCTTTGCAGCAGGTCAATATTATCGGACCTGATGACAGGGCGGAGATTGAAAAGTTCTCAGCGCTTGAGCCGGATGAAGTCGAAATGCTGTACGCGAATATCGGGCAGATATCCTGCTATTTCGACAAGCGCGGCGCCGCGGCAACGGCCATATTGGTCGAAGGACGATACATTGTGACGAATGCTCATGCCATGATTCACGATGGTCATGTTTCTTCAAATTGTACTTTCGCATTGAAGCGCCAGGCCGGGCCGCCCATCCGGGTTGCGACGAACGCCGTAACGCTGGGAACGCGAGAGCCCCACGTCAAGGGCAATGGGACCAATGATTGGGCGATTGCTCGCTTGGCAAAACCCATCCAGACAAAACAAAAATTGGCGTTCAGCTATTCCGCTCCTGTTGTAGGAGATTCGCTTGTTCTGGTCACAGCCGTGAACAACGCCGAAAGGCTTGATGGCACGAAACTGATAGGACGCAGATGTGGCGTTCGTGACAGTCTGCCGCCCGCGGGTAAGGACCAGACTGCGTTTACGAATGATTGCGATGCCGTGGCGGGCGATTCCGGCGGCGCTTATTTTATTCGGAAGGGCGGTAAGTTGAATGTCGCGGGTCTTCATGTTATGGGGGGCTTTCGAACCAGAGACGGCATGCCTTACAATGGCGATGCCGACAAACTCAGCGCCAGTGGCGCACTGGCCCTGGATGGGCCCCTTGGTGCCGCAATCGCGAATCTAACCCACTCTTTCGCGCAGTAGAACGTGCATTCGGATGCCGCCGCGAATGGCGCACCAGTTCGTGGGCTGAGCGCAACGACAGTCTAAAACCGCCGTAGCAGGCCGCGCTCCACGCTGGTATCGCCATAGTCGGCACAGGCTGCTTTCGGGTTTTTGATCAGGTCCGCCCGGACCCGGCTAAACATCTTGCTGGCCGCCTCGGACACCTCAGGACGAAATTTATTCGAGTCGTAAGCATTGCCATCGTGGGCCTTTATGGCCGCGTCAAAGGCACCGATCATTGCCATTGCGGCATCGGGGCTGCCGAGAAGCCTGGCGCCGAGTCGGACACCGCCGATACCATCGACCTCGTATCCGGTGCATCGTTGTTCGAGCACCGCGGCTGCGGTGACTAGTTGGTCGACGAACGCCGCCTCGGCATCGGTAAGCGTTGCGGTGTGCGCCGGCGCGATCATCGCGAGCAGCGCGATGGCTGACAGTTTGAGTTTCATTGTTGCGGTTCTCTCCGCGCTGGCGGCTCGCCCGATCCAGAACAGAGCTGTCAAAAATCTGCTTTGAGAGCGTGAAATAGCACGGTGTGGTTACGCGCTCGTTCCTTCCCGCTCTCGCGAGCCGGGGCATCAAAGTCGAACGTGGAATATGCTATAATTTCAGTAGGTTGATGGTGCTGCCAGACAGGATTGAACTGTCGACCTCTCCATTACCAATAAATGGTATAATAGATTATCGTTTAATATCAACACATTAGTTTAAAAACTGGCTATGTAATATGATTTTAATACTAGATTCCGCCGGAAATTATTGATTTTGTTGGAATTTCCGGCGCGCGGTGCTGGCTGAAAGGGAGAGGGCAGCCGGTATGGCTAGATATGTCGGACAGGGTTGATCCTCACGGGATCGTCTAACGACACTGGCGATAATCTCAGATGGTCTTTGAATTTCGGTGAGGGCGTTATGCTCGCAACCTTCCACTATCGGAGCAGATGGCGAGAAATCTCCAAAGCTTTGAAAGTAGGGGGCGATCCACGGCGAATTAACACAATTTTTACCAATCACCTTCCATCTTTGCTCCCCATACTCGGCGCAAAAGTTGATTCGGGTCGAGGGCTAAAGGTGAGTGCTTCCGCTGTGAAGGAACGCCGACATGCCAGCCTACGTTCACCATAACGAAGTTGAATTAGCCATCGTTGCCTGCCCCAACTGCACACGGCTCCCTATGTATGTCAGCAGCGTCGACCCGCATTGGAGCATGGCGAAGATCGACTTCACCTACGAGTGCTCCGACTGCGGCGCTGAAATCAAGAAGACAATCAGCAAGCCCGCACCGCAACACTAGGGCGCTGAACGTGGTATATGCTTTCAGAGACGGACCTAAAACCCGAGCGATGCCGATTTGTGGGTCGCCGCAGGCTTATTGAACCAAAAGGAGAGCGACCGCTAAGCCGCTCCCCCGCTATGCTTCAATCAAGCCGCTTTATTCTTCGCAATCAAAGCCTCGAGCGGCTTCGCCGACTGCTTGAAGAAGTCGGTATAGAGTTCGGAGATTTTCTTCGCTTCGGCGACGAACGTTTCATATGCGCTTTTCATGTATTCGCTGTGAAGCTCCATCACCTTGGCTGGCTCTTTAATGCTGGTCAGCTTGGTAAAAAACTCAGAGCTATCCTGCATCGCCTTCTTGGCGTAGTCGGCATGGGCGGTTGCAATTGTCTGAACGGAAGTTGCAAGGGTTTGGACTGATGCCATGGCTGCATTACCTTGCTCTTTGGTAGCCTGCTGAATTTGCTCAACTGCGTTGGTCATTTTCGAGTTCCTTTGAATGAAAGATGCGCCCTTATGCTGCACTGCAGCATCAAAGGCAAGCGCTTCTTTCAAGGTTCGCGAATTTTTGAACCCCGAGCCATCCATCTCGGCTAGCTCAGCGAAGCCTTTCTTGAACGTCTGAATTTGCGTGCCATCCTTGTGGCAGAACACATAATCGTCCTTGGTGGGCTTGTTGCCGATCTCTTCAGTTCGCAATTCCCAGATGCGCTGGAAGTATGTCTGGATTTCAGGTGTCCGAGCCACAACCTCTCGTGCTCCAGTCTTTCCTCGCACATGCAGGATGATATTGAACTCGTCGGGCTTCTCGGTCGGCTCGGTATCTATATCCCGCCAGCGTAGACCACGAGCCTCGCCAATCCTGATGCCGGTGTTGGCTAGGATCAGGACGTAGTTGGTGAGCATTGTGCGATCACGGACGATTGGACCTGACTTGTGCTCACCCTGCTTCACCCATTCACGAAGGAAGCGCGTGAGCTTCGCCCAGTCTTTGGTATCAAAATGTGGACGACGCTGCCCATCGTGCTTGGGTCGTTCAAATTCGACCTTCTTGTCGATGTGTCCGCGCTTGTGGCACCAATTTAGGAAGGTCCCGAGCTGACTCATCTCATGGATGATCGTCGCTTCTTTCGGTGCCTTCTTGACCGAGTTCTGCCGCCGCCAGTCGAAGAACTTGGCAATTTCCTTCTGGTTGATCTCGGTGACTTTGTTCTTGGAGAAGTGCCGAGCATATCGTTGACATCCTGGCCGGTCGTTTCTGTCATGTGGTCACAGTTGCTCTGCCGCCCAATTTGGCGGTGGTTTCGACGGTTTTTGAAAGAGACGGGTGTTTCTCTGTACGGATTTTGTACGTTTTGGAGGGTCAAAATGCGTACAAAAGTGTAGAATTCTGCCGAGTTGGCAAAACCCCTAAAATGCAAAAAGCCCGCCATTGGCGGGCTTTAGAGTGGTGCTGCCAGACAGGATTGAACTGTCGACCTCTCCATTACCAATGGAGTGCTCTACCACTGAGCTACGGCAGCATGCCCGGTATCGAGGGAATCGGCCCCAAAGGGCCCCCACAGGCGGGCGGTTCTTGCCACAAGGACCCATCCCGCGCAAGCGCGCGCCGGGGCCCGGAATGGCCCAAAATGAGCAAAAATCGGCGCTGGCCGCCGATAGCGCGTTCGATCCGGTTCCCGATCCCCGCGGCCAGCGCTTATGGCCGCCGGGAGTGCCCGAATCATGGACGCGCATCGCTTCATTTTGAGGGCCGCTGACGGCTGCGCGGGACGGCGAAACGCATTATCTTCACGCCGGTACAACGCCGGCCGGCGAGACGTCCGGCTGATGAGGTTTGAGCCACAGCGTATCCAACGGGCCCGTATGACGGACGATCGACCCAAACAGGACGGAAAAGCTGGCCCCCATGTGAAGGATTCACGACGGGACCGCTTGAAACTGGCGCTGCGCGAAAATCTCAAGCGGCGAAAGTCGCAGGCCCGCGGCCGCGACGATCTCGCCGCATCTTCCGAAGACGGCGACGCCTCCCTAGATGACGCAGGCGGAGAAAAGCCGGGCCAGTAGCCTCTGGCAAGTTCCCGTGTGCTCGCCGGGTGGCTCGCGGCACGTTCCCTGCTTGGGTTTTGCTCTGTTTGGTTTGTTTTCTTTTTGGGTGGCGAGAAATGAGTGCCGACATCACGGCCGGTCCGGCGACCGGCGCAACTTCCTTTGTGTTTCCGCGTCACGAGCAGACCTTTCCGACGCTGACGCTGCCCGAAATCGAGCGCATGCGCCGGTTCGGCGAGTTGCGCAGTTACACGCATGGCGAAGCGCTGTTCGAAACCGGCAAGCCCGGGCCCGGCATGTTCGTGGTGCTGTCCGGCCATGTCACGATCACCCAGCGCGATGGTCTCGGCCGTGTCACGCCGGTCATCGACCAGGGGCCGGGGCAATTTCTGGCCGAGATCGGCCAGCTCTCTGACCGCGTCGCGCTGGTTGACGGCCATGCCGAGGGCGATGTCGAAACGCTGCTGATTGCGCCTGAGAAACTGCGCGCGCTGCTGGTGGCCGAAGCCGATCTCGGCGAGCGCATCATGCGGGCGCTGATCCTGCGCCGGGTCAACCTGATTCAGGGCGGCGTCGGCGGCCCGGTGCTGATCGGGCCTTCGTCGCTCGGTGACATGGCGCGGCTGGAGAATTTTCTGGCCCGCAACGGACAGCCGCATCATCTGGTCGATCCCGCAACCGACAAGGACGCCGCCGACCTCGTCGCGCGCTACGCGCCCTCGCGCAACGATCTGCCGCTGGTGGTGTGCCCCGATGGCACCGTGTTGCGCAATCCGTCCGAGACCGAGCTCGCGCACGCGATGGGAATGATCGGCAACCATGCCCAGAACAAGCTCTACGACGTCGCCGTGGTCGGCAGCGGCCCGGCCGGCCTTGCCACCGCGGTTTATGCGGCCTCCGAAGGCTTGTCGGTCGCCGTGTTCGATGCGCGGTCCTATGGCGGCCAGGCCGGCGCCAGCGCCCGGATCGAAAACTACCTGGGATTCCCGACCGGCATTTCCGGCCAGGCGCTGGCCGGCCGCGCCTTCAGCCAGGCGCAAAAATTCGGCGCCGAGATGCTGATCCCGATTTCGGTCACGTCGCTCGACTGCGCGCACCGCAACGGCGCCTTTGCGCTGGCGACCGAATGCGGACAGGAACTGCGCGCGCGTTCGATCGTGGTGGCGAGCGGGGCGCGCTACCGCCGGCCCGAGATCGAAAATCTCGCCGCCTTCGAAGGCCGCGGCGTCTGGTACTGGGCCTCGCCGATCGAGGCGCGGTTGTGCGCCGATCAGGACGTGGTGCTGGTCGGTGGCGGCAATTCAGCGGGGCAGGCCGCGGTGTTCCTGTCCGGGCACGCGCGAAAGGTCTACCTCGTCATCCGCGGCGGCGGGCTCGGCGCCAGCATGTCGCGCTATCTGATCGACCGCATCGAGGCGGCGCCGAATATCGAACTGATGTTCAACACCGAAGTGGTGGCGGTCGAGGGCGGCGACGGTTCGCTCGAGTGCGTGCGCTGGCGCAGCCGCTTTGCGCCCGAGGTGCACTCCTTCGACATCCGCAACATGTTCCTGTTCGTCGGCGCCGATCCGGCCACCGGCTGGCTCTCTGGCTGCGGCGTCACGCTCGACCGCGGCGGCTTCGTGGTCACGGGCGCGCAATCCGAGCAGAATCAGGGCCGCCCGGTACCGGCGCTGGAAACCTCGGTGCCCGGCGTGTTCGCGGTCGGCGACGTCCGCTCGGGTTCGGTCAAGCGGGTCGGCGGCGCGATCGGCGAGGGCGCGCAGGTGGTGGCGGCGCTGCACGGCTATCTGGCCGATGCCATGAAACCGGCGCTATAGTGCCAAATGCTCCAGTGCCAAATCTGAAGCTATAACAAAAGGGAGAAGTGCCTTGGCCGACGTCGTTGTGCTCTACAAGACCCCTACCGACCCCGCAGCTTTCGACAAATATTATGCCGAGACCCACATTCCGCTGGCCAAGAAACTTCCGGGCCTGCGGAAATACACCGTCACCAAGGGACCGGTCGCGACGCCGGGCGGGCCATCACCGTTGCATCTGATCGCGATACTCACCTTCGACAGCATGGCGGCGATTGGTGCTGCCTTCGCAAGCCCCGAGGGCAAGGCCACCGCGGCTGACGTACCGAAATTCGCAACCGGCGGCGCCGACCTCCACTTCAGCGAAACCACCGAGGTGTGACGCGATGACGTCCAAGGGCTGCACGCACGTCGCCGGCATCCAGGACGTCACGCCGAGCGCGTTGGGCTGCGAAGAATGTCTCAAAAGCGGAAGCCCGTGGCTGCATTTGCGGATCTGCCGCACTTGCGGCCACGTCGGCTGCTGCGACGATTCCCCGAACAAACACGCGTCAGCGCATTTTCACGCCACCAGCCATCCCGTGATCGAAGGCTTCGATCCGCCGGAAGGCTGGGGCTGGTGCTATGTCGACGAAGTAATGTTCGACCTGTCGAAGCGAAAAACTCCACACAACGGCAAGATACCGCGCTACTACTAATTCCTCTTTTAACGAAGAACTGAGGAAGTTTGAATGTTGCGCGTACCGGGCACGCTTCGTGCCATCGTTTCCGTTTTGTCGATGGCCGTTTCGGTCGCGTTAGTTCCTTCGAGTGGCGCGTTCGCGCAGGCGCCGCAGAGCAAGTTCGCCGACGTCAACGGCGTCAAGCTGCATTACCTCGTCGCGGGCAAGGGCGATCCGATCGTGCTGCTGCACGGTTTTGCCGAGACCAGCCACATGTGGCTGCCGCTGATCGCCAAACTCTCCGACAAGCACACCGTGATCGCGCCCGATTTGCGCGGCTTCGGCCAGTCGGCGACACCGGACGACGGCTATACCAAGAAGGCGATGGCGCAGGACATCCACGCGCTGGTGAAAAGCCTCAAATACGATCGCATCCGTCTGGTCGGCCACGATATCGGATTGATGGTGGCCTACGCCTATGCGGCGCAATATCCCGCTGAGGTCGACCGCGTGGTGCTGATGGAAGCGTTCCTGCCCGGCGTCGGCGAGTGGAATAACGTGTTTCTGCTGCGCGATCTCTGGCACTTCCACTTTTTCGGCAAGACGCCGCTGGCGCTGGTCACGGGGCGCGAGCGGATCTATCTCGAACATTTCTGGAACGATTTCGCCGCCGATGCCACCAAATCGGTGTCCGAGGCCGACCGGAAATTCTACGCCAATGAATATGCCAGGCCCGGGCACATGAAAGCCGGCATGGAAGTTTTCCGCGCGTTTCCGAAAGACGCTGAGGATTTCGCTGATCTGGCCAGGACCAAACTGTCTATGCCGATGCTGGTGCTGTCCGGTGAAAAAGCCGGCGGCCCTTTTTTGATCGAGCAGGGCAAAATGGTCGCAACCAATGTCGAAGGCGTGCTGGTGAAGGGACGCGGGCACTGGCTGATGGAAGAGGCGCCGGATCGGGTGATCCCGAAACTGGTCGAATTTCTCAATCGCTAGAATCTGCTCTGCCGCGATTTGTGACAACGATGCAAAAGATTCGGGCAGGTCATCACTTTGTCGATGACATGCCTGCACTGCCGAAGCCGCAAGGGAAGCGTGTGGAAATCTTCCGCGCGCCGTCGTAACCTTGAAGAGGTTCTAGAAAAAGGGGCGCATCGTGATCCTTGGTATGAGTTTGGCGACGTTCGTTCTGGTTCATGTGATCATCAGCCTGATCGCGATCGTCGCGGGCGTTATCGTGATGTTCGGCATGCTGAAATCGACGCGGCCGGGCGGCCTGACCGCGCTCTTTTTGCTGCTCACGATCCTGACCAATGCGACCGGGTTTCTGATTCCGCCGCTGGTGTCGGACAAGTTGCTGCCGTCGCACATCATCGGCGCTTTGTCGCTGGTGCTGCTGCTGATCGCCTGCATCGCGCTCTATGCCATGAAGCTGTCCGGCGCCTGGCGCTGGATCTACGCGGTGACGGCGCTGCTGGCGCTGTACTTCAACGTGTTCGTGCTGGTGATTCAGAGCTTCCTGAAAATCCCGGCGTTGACGGCGCTGGCGCCGGGCAACCCGCCGGCGGGACCGGTGTTCGCGGTGGCGCAGGGCGTCGTGCTGGTGTTCTTCGTGCTGATGATCATCGGCGCCGTCAGGCGTTTTCGGCCAGCTTGAAACTTACTGTCATTCCGGGGCGCGCGAAAGCGCGAACCCGGAAGTTCGAGATTGTCATCTCCAGATTCCGGGTTCGACGCTTCGCGTCGCCCCGGAATGACGGCGTAACATAAGGAGTCTTCCCATGCCCACAGTCAAAACCAAGGACGGCCTCGAGATCTATTACAACGACTGGGGCTCCGGTCAGCCCATCGTGTTCAGCCACGGCTGGCCGCTTTCGGCGGATGACTGGGACACGCAGATGCTGTTCTTCCAGAACCACGGTTTTCGCGTCATCGCCCATGACCGCCGCGGCCACGGCCGCTCCACCCAGACCGGCGACGGTCACGACATGGATCACTACGCCGACGATCTGGCGGCGTTGACCGCGCATCTCGATTTGAAGAATGCGGTCCACGTCGGGCATTCCACCGGCGGCGGCGAAGTCGTGCATTACATCGCGCGCCACGGCGAGAGCCGGGTGGCGAAGGCCGCGATCCTGAGTGCCGTGCCGCCGCTGATGCTGCAGACCCCGGCCAATCCCGGCGGTCTTCCGAAGTCGGTGTTCGACGGCCTTATGGAAGCGCTCGCGGCCAGCCGCACGCAGTTTTATCGCGACCTGCCCTCCGGCCCGTTCTATGGCTACAACCGTCCCGGCGCCAAGCCGTCGGAGGCCGTGATCCAGAACTGGTGGCGGCAGGGCATGATGGGCGGCGCGAAAGCGCATTACGACGGCATCGTCGCCTTCTCGCAGACCGATTTCACCGAAGACCTCAAGAAGATCACGGTGCCGGTTCTGGTGATGCATGGCGACGACGACCAGATCGTGCCTTACGCGGACTCCGCGCCGCTGTCGGCAAAACTGTTGAAGAACGGCACGCTGAAAACCTACAAGGGTTTTCCGCACGGCATGCCGACCACCGAAGCCGCGACGATCAACGCCGACCTGCTCGCGTTCATCAAATCATGAAGGTGATTTTGTTCGGCGCCACCGGCATGGTGGGGCAGGGCGTGCTGCGCGAATGCCTGCTCGATGCCGGCGTCGAGAGCGTGCTTTCGGTCGGGCGCAGCCCGACCGGGCAGCAGCACGCCAAGCTGCATGAACTCATGCACGATGATTTCACGGATTTTTCCGCGATCGAATCCCGGCTTGCAGGCTACGACGCCTGCTTCTTCTGCCTCGGCGTTTCCTCCGTCGGCATGGAGGCGGAGCGCTACAGGCATTTGACCTACGACGTCACCATGGCGGCGGCGAAGACGTTGTCGCGGCTCAACCCGAACATGGTGTTCACCTACGTCACCGGCCGCAGCACCGACTCCACCGAACGGGGCCCGCAGCGCTGGGCGCGGGTCAAAGGCAAGACCGAGAACGACCTGCTCAAGCTGCCGTTCAAGGCGGCCTACATGTTCCGCCCCGCCGGCATCCAGCCGCTGCACGGCGTGCGCTCGAAGACCGCCTGGGTGCAGGCGATCTATGTCGTCGCAGCACCGCTGTGGTCGTATCTGGCGCGGACCAAGCCGCAGTTCATGACCACAAGCGAAAAGCTCGGCCGCGCCATGATCAAGGTGGCGCGCGATGGCTATCCGAAGCGGATCCTCGAGAGCGAGGATATCAATAACATCTAGCCCCATCGTCATTCCGGGCTCGCGCTGCGCGCGCCCCGGAATGACGGCGATGGCTGCGGTTCCACCATATCAAAAGCGCCATACCGCGGCTTTTGCCTTGGCCGCCCGCGTCCTGTAGCGTGGCGCGCGATGGACCGCATTCGCATGATCGACGCCAGCAAAGGGGTTTGACGATGCCGGCGCCGGAACAGCTCAGACTGGTCGCGCTCGACGCCGAGGATCTTTCGGTGATCTCGGCGCATGTCCAGGATGCCCGGGTGCAGGCCGCCGACATCGTCTGGCGGCAGGACGAAAAGCGCCTGGTGGTCGGCCTCAACCGGCTCGACTGGGAGCAGACCCTGTCGGGTGGAACCGCTCCGCGCCGGCTGCTGGCGGCGCTGCGCTTCGACCGGGTGCTGGCCTGCAAATCCCGCAACATCGATCTGGAGCAGTTGGACGCCGTGCTGGAACTGGTCGGGATCGAATTTCACCCCACCGAGGCCCCCGGCGGCAGTGCGATTCTGCTGTTCAACCACGGCGGGGCGCTGCGGCTCGACGTCGAGTGCCTGGAATGCGAGCTGACCGACCTCGGCGGCGACGACCTCGGCACCAACGATCTGGATGCGGAATCGTCCGGGCTGGGGGCTTAGGAAGGTAGCGTCATTCCGGGGCGATGCGAAGCATCGAACCTCAGGGGTGCAATTGCACCCCGGGGAATCTCGAGATTCCGGGTTCGGTCCTGCGGGCCGCCCCGGAATGACGGCCGTGGAGGGTTGACGACCCCAAGCCGCCGCGCCATTGAGCATAGACCTGTAGTTCCCGTCAGAAAGCCGCCATGCCCGTTCGTCTCGACAGAAGCAGCGCCGATTTCGATGGGCGGTTTGCGAGATTTCTCGCCGCCAAGCGTGAAGTCTCCGCCGACGTCGAGCGGGCGACCCGCGCCATCGTTGACGACGTCGCCGCCCGCGGCGACGTCGCCCTGATCGAGGCGACGCGCAAGTTCGACCGGCTCGAGATCGCAGCTTCTGGCCTGCGTGTGACCGCGGCCGAAGTCGACGCGGCGGTAAAGGCTTGTGATGCCCCGACGCTGGATGCGCTGAAATTCGCGCGCGACCGGATCGAGCTGTTCCACCGCAAGCAACTGCCAAAGGACGAGCGCTTCACCGACGCGCTCGGCGTCGAACTCGGCTGGCGCTGGAGCGCGATCGATGCGGTCGGGCTTTATGTGCCCGGCGGCACCGCGGCCTATCCGTCCTCGGTGCTGATGAACGCGGTGCCGGCGAAAGTGGCCGGCGTGCCGCGTGTGGTGATGGTGGTGCCGTCGCCGGACGGCAAGCTCAATCCGCTGGTGCTGGCGGCAGCGCAACTCGGCGGCGTCTCCGAAATCTACCGCGTCGGCGGCGCGCAGGCCGTGGCCGCACTGGCCTACGGCACCGCGACCATTGCCCCCGTCGCCAAAATCGTCGGCCCCGGCAACGCCTATGTCGCCGCCGCCAAGCGGCAGGTGTTCGGCAAGGTCGGCATCGACATGATCGCCGGCCCCTCCGAGGTGCTTGTCATTGCCGACGATACCGGCAATGCCGGCTGGATTGCGGCTGATCTGCTGGCGCAGGCCGAGCACGACACCAGCGCGCAGTCGATCCTGATCACCGACAGCGCGGTGCTCGCCGCCGACGTTGAACGCGCCGTGGAATCGCAGCTCGCGACGCTGCCGCGTGCGGAAATCGCGAAAACCTCGTGGAACGACTTTGGCGCCATCATCCTGGTGAAAACGCTCGACGAGGCGGTCGCTCTCGCCAACGCCATCGCCGCCGAACACTTGGAGATAATGACCGCGGACGCCGAAGGCCTGTCCGCAAAAGTCCGCAACGCCGGCGCGATCTTCCTCGGGCCCCATACGCCGGAGGCGATCGGCGACTATGTCGGCGGCTCCAACCACGTTTTGCCGACGGCGCGTTCGGCACGGTTCTCGTCCGGCCTCGGCGTGCTAGACTTCATGAAGCGCACCTCGATTCTCAAATGCGGGCCGGAGGCGTTGCGCGCGCTGGGGCCCGCCGCGATGACGCTCGGCAAGGCCGAGGGTCTCGATGCCCATTCACGCTCCGTTGGATTGCGTCTCAACCTGTCATGACCAGGCCGCCACCAGACGAGGACTCCGAAAATCGCATCGTCGCGGTGACGCTCGATGAGGAATCGATCGGGCGTTCCGGCCCCGATATCGAGCATGAGCGTGCGATCGCGATCTACGACCTGATCGAGCAGAATCTGTTCGCGCCGGAGGGGGCTACCGGCGGGCCGTTTACGCTGCATCTGGCGATCACCGGCAACCGGCTGGCGTTCGACATTCGCCGGCAGGACGGCACGCCTGTGGTGGCGCATCTGTTGTCGCTGACGCCGTTCCGGCGGATTGTGAAGGACTACTTCATGATCTGCGACAGCTACTACCAGGCGATCCGGACCGCGACGACCGACAAGATCGAGGCCATCGACATGGGCCGCCGCGGCATCCATGACGAAGGCTCGCGCACGCTGCAGGAACGGCTGAACGGCAAGGTGCGGATCGATTTCGAAACCGCCCGGCGGCTGTTCACGCTGATCTGCGTTTTGCACTGGAAGGGGCAAGACGCGTGATGTTGGAGCGGCCGACGCTCCAGGCAAGAGAAGTGTAATCGCATGGTCGCGCTGCCCAGCGCGCGCAATCCGCAAGCCGTGCTGTTCGCATGCGGCTTCAACAGCGTGCGTTCGCCGATGGCCGAAAGCCTGCTGAAGCAGATGTTTCCCCACGCGCTCTATGTGAAGTCCGCCGGCGTCCGCAAGGGCGAGCTGGATCCGTTCGCGGTCGCCGTGATGGCGGAACTCGGCCAGGACATTTCCAGCCACAAGCCGATGACCTTCGCCGAGCTCGAGGATTGGGAAGGGCTCAATTTCGATCTCATCATCACGCTGTCGCCCGAAGCCCACCACAAGGCGCTGGAGCTGACCCACACGCTGGCCGCCGATGTCGAATACTGGCCGACGCCGGACCCGACGGCGATGGAAGGCAGCCGCGAGCAGAAGCTCGAAGCCTATCGCGACGTCTGCGACGGCCTGTTGCTGCGCATCCGCAAGCGGTTTTCCAGGGTCGGCGCCGCGAGCGAGTGATGGCAAGCGGGGCCACAAACACGCCGTCGTCCCTGCGAACGCAGGGACCCATACGCTGCGGCGGAGCAATTTGAGGAAGTGCCAGTCGCCATTGTCATTCCAATGACACTGGCCGGTGGTTATGGGTCCCTGCGTCCGCAGGGACGACGAAAGATTCGCAGCGCCCTCAACCACTTGTTCCCCGGTTGTGGAATTGAGCCCCTTCCGATAGGTTCCGCGCGCGTTCGCCCCGAATCCCGAAATCCCTGACAAACCCCGCATGCTTGGCCGTCCCAAACTCGTTCTCGCTTCCGGTTCGCCGCGACGGCTCAGCCTGCTCAACCAGGCCGGCATCGAGCCCGACGCGCTGCGTCCCGCCGACGTCGACGAAACCCCGAAGCGGGGCGAACTGCCGCGCGCGTGCGCCAACCGGCTCGCACGAGCCAAAGCCGATGCGGCGTTGAAATCCGTCCAGCTCGACGACGAATTGCGCGGCGCGTTCATTCTTGCGGCCGACACCGTGGTCGCGGTCGGCCGCCGCATTCTCCCCAAGGCCAATCTGGTCGACGAAGCCGCGCAGTGCCTGCGGCTGTTGTCCGGGCGCAACCACCGCGTCTACACCGCGGTGTGCCTGGTGACCCCGAGGGAAGCGTTTCGCCAGCGCCTGATCGAGACCCGCGTCCGCTTCAAACGGCTCAGCGAGGACGACATCCAGGCCTATATTGCCTCCGGCGAATGGCGCGGCAAAGCCGGCGGCTACGCGGTGCAGGGCATCGCCGGATCGTTCGTGGTCAAGATGGTCGGCAGCTACACCAACATCGTCGGCCTGCCGCTCTACGAATCGATCACGCTGCTCGGCGGGGAGGGTTTTCCGATTCGCTTCGGCTGGTTGAATGCCAGCTAATGAGTGTCACCTCTCCCGCTTGCGGGGGAGGTCGTATCGCAAGAGCGGGAGAGGGAGCACTGCGACCGCCACTTATCCCCCCACCTCGTGTAAACTGGCGCCGTCATGCAGAATGAAGCTCCCAAACCCGCGAAACCCTGCCCGGAATGCGGCAAGCCCGCCAACCCCGCCACCCTTCCATTCTGTTCCCCCCGCTGCCGCGACGTCGACCTGAACCGCTGGCTCTCCGGCTCCTACGTCATCCCTGGCAAGGAGACCGACGCGGAAGACGCGGAATAGTCGTGATTTTGGAGGTATTTGGCCGAGGCCGCGCAGCGAGGCCGCCCCTGACGAAATCGAGCCCCGAAGGCGGGCTTGCCACGCCGAAGCCGCAGGCGAAGGCGGGTGGACACGGCCCCTCAGCCCAACTATAAACCGCCCGCTCGGCAGGCCTCAGGCCCCCGGGTATGCCCAGGTAGCTCAGTTGGTAGAGCATGCGACTGAAAATCGCAGTGTCGGTGGTTCGATCCCGCCCCTGGGCACCACGCTTCGCCTGCGACACTGCATGGCGCAGCCATGCTTCCGCAGCCGAAGCGTGCCGGCAGGGCGACGACGGGGCTGTTACCAAGTTCGAAGGCTCCACCTGACCGTAGCACGGTCGTCACGAACCGCGGTATTCGGAGACCGAAGCCCCGAAAAATCAAAGGATTGCGCCGGAGATATGGGCTTGACCAAACTCGCAGTCGTCGTTTCAATTATAAATTGTAGAAATTTAACTGGTTTATAATTTAGCGAGTAGGAGGGTTCGTCATGCCGTTCGATTTGAGCCTTGTGCTGCGCTGGGTGGCAATCGCCCTGTTCAGCATTCTCGTACCCATTGCCGTTTATGTCGGCCGCATGAACGTTCGGGCCAGTCGTCGCGAAATAGTGCGTGATCTCGAGAGGCTTTTCCAATTCGCCAAAGTGGAGGGGCGCCCGCTCATCCTGCCTTCATTCGAATTAGTCAAATACAAATATGATCCGGAAGCGAATCCAGATCGCAGTGCCCTTGATCCGGATGCGAACTCGTTCCGCTATTACATTTTTCCGGTCGCCATGTACGTGACACTGGCATTTCTTTGTTTTGAATTTGCGTTCAAAATGGGCGTTGCACCCCATTCGCCCAACGTGCCAAACGGCTTCATTTCAAACTTCTGGACGCCTGGTGGAACCGCAGATGGAGTGATCACCTACGCATTCATCAGTAGCTACATCTGGACCATCACATATCTCATCAGGAGGATTTCAAACTTCGATCTATCTCCCATTTCTTTTTTTCATTCGTTCTTGCATATTCTGTTAGCAGTATTTGTCACCGCAGCGGTTTGGCACAGCGGCATTTTTACTTATCTGGGGCCAAGCGCTCAGGTGGGAATAGCCTTCATTATTGGATTTTTCCCGGATCTGTTCCTGAGTGTTTTGATCGCGAAGTTTCCCTGGATTCGCCTTCGTCGCGTAAGCAACGCGAGTAAGGCGCTTCAGGAGGAATTGCCGTTAGACATGATACTTGGAATAGACCCGTTCATGAAACTTCGACTCGGTGAATTCGAGATCGAGGATGTCCAGAATCTGGCTACGATCAACCCGATTCAAATCTTTGTAGAGACGCCGTACGGACTTTATGAAGTAATTGATTGGGTCGCGCAGGCGCAGTTAATTCTGGCCGTGGGTCCAGTGCGGACGCTCAAGCTGCGAGAGATGAACATTCGAACGATTTTTGACCTGGAACTTTGCGTGAGAAATCCAGTGTTGCGTCAGCGTCTATTTCGGATCCTCTTGAACAGTGATGGGGAGCAAGTATCGGGCTTCCTCGAACCGCCGTTGCAGTTCGCACCAAAGGGCAGTGAAATAGCGCTTAACGAAGCCGACGAACTGCAGGCGATCGTAGCATATATTCGTGACGATTTACACGTCCGGCGGCTTCGTCAGATTTGGGACGTAATAAATGGTCGTCTAGATGAACGGTACGTTCAGGCGGCGAATGACGCGAAGTTTGACGCCAGCGCATCCAAGGTGGATACGACATCCTCACGCATAGCGGTTGTGCCTGCGCAAGCGCCTTAAATCGCGTGTTACGCGTTGGGGGCTAATCATGCGGCGAATAGCGATGGTCGTGGCCAGCCTTTGGTCGGTGGGGGGCCGCCCGATCGTCGCGAGATACTGATCGGCCCAACCTTCCGAATTCAAAAACCCCGGCATTGTCCGGGGTTTTTTTGCGTCGTGGGATACACACCCGCATTCAACCGCAATGACGGCGCCAGTGCCTCCGATCCGTCGCTCAGCCACCACCATCAATCTGCCGCCCCATCAACGCGATCGCCTTCTGGTAAACCCCGGCCGCGTTCCATGCTTCGATCGCGGCAAAGTTCGGTTCGCCCGGCTGGTAGCCGGCGCCGGCGCGCCAGCCGTGGGCGCGCAAAAAGTTCGCCGTCGAGTTCAGCGCGTTGGCGGCGACGTCGAGGTTGCCGGTGCCGTAGGCCAGGATGTTTTTCGGCATGAACTGGGTCTGGCCGACTTCGCCGTGCATGGAGCCGCGGGTGGCGCCCGACAGCGTGCCGCGATCGATCAGTTTCAGCGCGGCGTAGAGCTGGTCGGTGAAGAATTCGGGGCGGCGGCAGTCGTAGGCCAGCGTCGCGATCGACGACAGCATGTTCTGGTTGCCGCGCTGGCTGCCGAACGCGCTCTCCATGCCCCAGATCGCAATCAGCGGGCCTGCCGGAACGCCGTAGCGCGCCTGGATCGAGGCGAACAGCGCGCCTTGCGATTGCTTCAGCGAACGGCCGCGCGCGACGATGGCCGCAGCGCCGCGCTTGGCGAGGAACTGATCGAGCGACAGCTTGAAACTGTGCTGGCTGCGGTCGGCACCGATGGTGGCGCTGGCATAGTTGGTCTGCATCAAAGCGGAGATCGCGGTGGCGCCGATGCCTTTGCCGCCGGCCTCGCGGCTGAATTCGCCTTTCCAGGCTTCGAAGCCGCCGGAACTGTTGCCGCATTGCGCGGCATGTGCACGCGTTCCGAGAGGCGCCAGCATCGCCAACGTGATGAATGTGATCGTCGCAAGCCTGGCTCGCATGTTCATTTTGGACTCCGTTGACCGCAAGACCTTTGACGCAAAGCCATTTAAGCATAAAGTCAGCGGGCGCATAAATCCTATAATAACAATCGCGCGGGCCTGATCCGCGCCCTCCGGGGCGCGCGCTTGATCCGCGCTCCCGGGAGGATCTCATGAAAACGCTGTTTGCCGCGGCCGTGGCCGCCGGCCTTGCTCTCGGCCTCACTTTCGATGTGGCCCATGCCGGGCCGCTGCCTGAAGCCAAACCGGACGAGGTCGGGTTCTCGCAAGCGGGCCTGGCCCGGATGGACGATTTCTTCGCCCGCGAGATCGCGGCCAAGCGTGTGCCGGGTGCGGTGGTCGCGATCGCCCGCGACGGCAAGCTGGTGCATTACAAGGCCTACGGCCAGCTCGATGCCACCCGGGGCACGCCGATGCCGCTCGATGCCATCTTCGCGCTGGCCTCGATGACCAAGCCGATGGCGGCGGTCGCGGGGCTGACGCTGATGGAGCAGGGCCGCCTGCCGCTGCAGGCCAAACTCGCGAACTACTATCCGGCGTTTGCCGACATGATGGTTGGGAGCACGCAGGCCGACGGTTCGCTCAAGACCGATCCGCAGGCGTCGCCGATCCATATCCACGACCTCTATCGCCACACCTCGGGCCTGATGTATGGCGGGCGGCCCGACAGTTCGAGCGCGGTGGCGCGGCTGTATCCGGACGGCACGGCGCCGGCGCTGGAGGGCGACACCCAAGCCTTCATCGATCGCATCACCAAGCTGCCGCTGGCGCACCAGCCGTCGACGGAATTCGAATATGGGTTTTCGATCGACGTGCTCGGCGCGGTCGTCGAAAAAGTCAGCGAGCAGCGGCTAGGCGAATATCTGCTGGCGAATGTCTGGCAGCCGCTCGGCATGACCGACGCCACGTTCCATCCGTCGGACGCGCAGCGTACGCGCCTTGCCCGCCCGTTCCCGAACGATCCGCTGACCGGCAAGCCGCAGGCGATCAAGCTGCTGGATGCGCCGACCAAGTTCGACTGCGGCGGCGCCTGCGCGTTCGCCACCGTCGGCGATTACATCCGCTTGGGGCAGATGCTGCTCAACGGCGGCGAACTAGACGGCAAGCGTATCCTCGGGCCGAAGACGGTGCATCACATGATCTCCAACCACCTCGGGCCGGAGATCAAGAACAACGTCGCCAACATCGAGCCGCATCGCGCCGGCTTCGGTTTCGGCCTCGGCGTGGCGGTCCGCACCGGCGAAGGCCTGTCGTCGGTGCCCGGCAATCCCGGTGAGTTCACCTGGAACGGTGCCTACGGCACGCAGTTCTTCGTCGATCCCAAGGAGCGCCTCGTGGTGGTGGTCGGAACCGCTGCGCCGGGCGAACTGCGAAAATATTATCGCGAGCAGGTGCAGGACATCGCGTATGGGGCGATGGTGCGGTAACGCGCGACCCATCCGACGCGTGCTACTCTTTCGTCATTCCGGGATGCGCCACTTGGCACAGGCCCGGAATCCATATTCATGATCGTGGTTATGGATTCCGGGCTCACGCTACGCGTGCCCCGGAATGACGGGTGGTGCGACAAATTAACCCGACGGGCAAAATTTCGCTCGCCTCGTCGAGGTACTACTTGCCCTGTCTCGTCGGGCAAATCATCTTTATGACTCTCGCCATCCTGTCCCACCATGAGGGGCGTTGGCCATCGTCGCGGACGTGGGGCAGGTCGCGGTGGACGCAGCAGCACGCCAGACGAACGGGCTGCAGCGTACGGCGAAGTCGTGAGGGTCCGACGCCCCGGTGCTGGCGTC
>JBBRSX010000098.1:0-23727 GCA_038244925.1 Hyphomicrobiales bacterium
GCTGCTGCAGGTGTTCTACGGCATCCGCTCGGAACGCCAGTTGATGGAGCAACTGGACTACAATCTTTTGTATCGCTGGTTCGTGGGACTGTCGCCGGACGATCCGGTCTGGGATCCGACCACCTTCACCAAGAACCGGGAGCGGCTGCAGAACGGCGATGTGTTCACGAAGTTCATGACCAGGCTTCTGAACCATCCGCAGGTCAAGCCGTTGCTGTCGGACGAGCACTTCTCGGTGGATGGAACGCTGATCGAAGCCTGGGCTTCACAGAAGAGCTTTCGCCCCAGGGACGGCAGCGGCGACGATGATGACGGCGCCAACTTCCACGGCCAGAAGCGCAAGAACGACACCCATGCGAGTACCAGCGACCCGGATAGCAGGCTTTATCGCAAGGCGGCCGGACGGGAGGCCAAGCTTTGTTATATGGGCCACGCCACCATGGAGAACCGGCATGGGCTGGCGGTGGCCGGCAGGGTCACGCATGCCAATGGCACCGCCGAACGCCAGGCTTCGGAGACCATGCTGAAGGCGAGACGCAAAGCCGCAGGCCGCCGCATCACGGCCGGTGAGGACAAGGCGTACGATACCGCCGACCATGTCGCCAATCTTCGTGCCATCGGCGTGACGCCGCATGTAACGCAGAACCAGGCCGTCACCAAAACCGGCAAGACCCGCAATAGCGCCATCGACGAACGAACCACGCGGCATCCGGGATATGGCATGTCGCAATCACGCCGGGCGATGGTCGAGTGCATTTTCGGATGGGGCAAGCAGCACGGCACCATGCGCAAGACAAAACACCGGGGCATCGCTCGCGTCGCCACCGACTTCCTGCTCAATCTGATCGCTTATAACCTGATCCGCATTCCCAAACTGCTTGCCGCTTAGCCACCCCGCGTCGGGGTACATCCAACACCAGAATAGAAAATTGCATCCAACTTTACCGCGCCACCCCAACAACGACCGGAAAGAACAATAAAACTCTCCATTTCAAGGGTTTTTCAGCAGACTGCTAGGCTTCTCATTGGCGAGCTGCGCCCAGCGAAACATATCGAGCGCCCGCAGTAAGGCCGCACAGCCTAGCGGGCCTTTATTTGATTCGGTCGCGTGCTACCCGATTGCATGCAGCGCAATAAAACGTATCGCCGTACTTTGTCGCAACGGCTTGAAAGCCCGCTGGCAGACTCGTGCTCATCACTGTATCTTGGCCTTGAGGATGAATAGTATGTGTTTCGGCGTGGGGGTTGGACGCCGCTCGGCGCCGGGGTCACCGTACCTACATCAATAATATCAAGACTCTAGATCCGCTCGTGCGACGATTGAGGGGTCAAAGTTCGATCAGTATTCACAGCAATGTATCCAGAATGGTGGACGTCTCCCCGCACGGCGATTTCTGCTTCCATGAGAAACTGTCGAACAAAATTCGAAATATCACTTCATGGCGGTTTATTTTCCTCAGGCGGTCCACCGTTGTCGCGCATCTCGCGCAAGCGATAGCGCTTAATACCCTCCTCCTGGCGGGCGAAATACCTAGCCGCAAGCTCGGCAGATTCCGCTCGTCTTTGTTCTTCGTCTGCTGCTGAAGGTTTTGGCGCCTCGGGGAAATCCTCGACATCCCAAACCACAATTGAGGGCGCCGTGTCGACAATCGTCTCTGTCTCCGGAATGGAAAAATCCAAAGTAGAAACAGGGTACGAGGTAGAAGCCGCTTCGACGAGGGATGCGGCGTCGACAACGGAAAGAGGATCGAGCGGATCAATTACCGCTGCAAACCAGTGACCATACTTTTTCTTGATCAGCGAAAGCGCGTGATCACTGGCGCAGGTATTGATCGGAATGATTCCAAGGGAGATCCCGGCGAGGATGATTTCGTCGGCCGACTTTGAATTTCCTTCGACCACGAGGGCCGGCCAGCCAAGCTGTTTCGCCAGAATTACGACTAGTTTCGCCTGCAGGGGCCCGGCACTATCGGCGAGCGTGAACGTCTCGCCATCGAAAACCACCGGTCCGTCGGGCGTTATGAGCTCGATTTCGCCGTTGGCTCCGCCAATGCCCTGGGCATCGATCCCGATTTCATCCGCCAGCTGAATGACCAAATTCATGCGCTGGTTGCGTTTCCAGTCGCTCATGGGAGGCCGGCTCGAAACGGCGCTTTTGATGGCCAACGGACCAGTGGCCGGTATGGGCGCGGCTGAAATTGCCACCAGCCGTTCCCGGCGTTTTGCCTTCAATTTTTCGATCTCGGGGACATTTTTGCGCTCTGCGTTGCGCCACTGCCTCTTTGAAGGCCGCGGCTCCGGCCTACCTAGCGCTTTTTCCTCGCTGGTTCTGGGATCCGCAAAGGCTGCAATACCAAGAAGCGCGCAGGCAGTGGTGATGCGCCCGCCGATGACCGCTCTGTAGTCGCGGCCCCGGCTCGACCGAAATTGGGGGGTCCACTCTCTGCCCTTTCGACCGAAAGCATCTTTCTCCAAAACCCGTTGGGCAACGTAGCAATGCGCGTGGGGATTTAGTCCACCGTCCGACGCCGGAGGACACCGCCGGCGCCGTCGTCGCCCCCCGCCCCGAGCGAGCGCTGCACCATGACGCTGTCGGCCCAGCGGCCGTAGCGCCACGCAACGCCGGGCAGCATCGCCACGCGGGCAAAGCCGAACTTTTCGTGCAGCGCCAGGGAGGCGGTGTTGTCGGCATCGACATAGCCGATCATCTGGCGAAAGCCGGACGCGGCGCAGGCGTCGATCAGCGCCTGCAACAACAGCCGGCCGATGCCGCGGGCGAGATGTTCGTGGTGGACATAGATCGAGTGCTTTACGGTGTATCGATAGGCCGGCCGTTTGCGGAACAAAACGACATAAGCGTAGCCGATCACCTCGCCGCCACAGGTCGCCACCAGATGCGGGAAACGGCGATGGCGCAGATTCTTGCGGCGGTCTTTGAGATCGTCGGGTTCGGGCGTGTCGCCGTCATCGACGCCGGCTTCGACGCCGTGGCGGATGTGGCGGCGATAGATCGCCAGCATCGCCTCGACGTCGGTATCGCGTGAGGGGCGGATCAGGACCGGTTGCTCGTTATCCATCGGCTTGTTTCGCTAACGACCTCCTACTCGGAAACGACGTAGGTGTGCAGACGGACGCGGCCGGACGCGTCCACCTCGCGGTACACGCCCTGGATTTCGACGTCGAAACCGGGGAATGTATTGAAGCAAGTCTCGAACATTCTGAGATAGTCGATCATCGGCTGCGCGCGTTCGGTGAGCCGCTCGCCGGGCACGATGGTGGCGATCCCTGGCGGATAGACGACAAATGGCGTGGTCGCGATGCGTCCCGAAATGGCGTCGATCGGCAGATAGTCGACGTCGTTGCGCACCAGGGCGCGTGCCGCATCGTGCGGCGACATCACAATCTCGGGCAGATGCTCCGGCGAGAACTGTCTGGCCTGCAGGGTGCTGACGTCGGCCTCCCGGAAAAAGCGGTGCATCTCGCCGCAGAGTTCGCGCAGGCGCACGCCGCCATAGCGCGCCAGTCTTCGTTTTGCGAATTCCGGGATCACCTCTTCCAGCAGCGCGTTGTCGTCGTGCAGCTTCTTGAACGCGACCAGGCCGCTGATCAGCGTGCCGGCCTTGCTGGCCTCCACGCCCGGAGTCAGCAGGAACAGCAGCGAGTTGAGGTCGTTCTTTTCGGCGACGATGCGGTTCTCGCGCAGATACTGCGCCACCACCGGCGCCGGAATGCCGTGTTCGGCATAGCTGCCGGTCAAGCGGTCGAAGCCCGGCGTCAGCAGCGTCAGCTTGTTGGGATCGGTCATGGCGAAGCCGGCCTCCATGCCGGCAAAACCATGCCAGGCGTGACCGGGCTCGAGCTGCCAATAGACCGGATTGGTGGCGAGCTGGTCGGTGCCGACCAGTTCCCAGGCGACGTCGTGCACGGCGCCTTCGCGGGAGACGTCGGGAATACTGACGCGGTCCGGCACGAACGGCTCGAAAAACCAGCGGCGCTCGGGCCGGGTTTCCTTTTCCTCGAACTCGCGGCGCACGGCGCGGATCTTCTTGCGCAGCTCGATGCCGAGCCGGACGGTGTCGTCCCACAGCACCTCGCCCGAACGCCCCTTCATCATCTGCGCGCCGACGTCGAGCGAGGCGAACAGCGGATAGAACGGCGAAGTCGAGGCGTACTGCATAAAGCTTTCGTTGAAGCGCCGGTGTTCGACCCGGCGCTTCTGGCCGCGGATATGGCGGTCCTTGATGTGGATTTGCGACGCCTGCGAAAAGCTCGCGAGCTGCTTGTGGGTCGACTGGGTGGCGATGATGCCGGGTGAGTCCGGGCCCAACGCGGAAAGACCCATGGCAAACCGTCCGGCATAAAGCGGATGGAACTTCATGAAGCCGGCCCAGGCCTCGTCGAACAGGATGTAGTCGCAGAGGTGCCCGATGCGCTCCAGGATCATCTCGGCGGAATGAATGGTGCCGTCATAGGTGCATTGTTCGACCACGGCCACACGAAATGGCCGCGGCTTCTGCCAGGCTTCCGGGTCTTTTACCAGCGGATGGGTGCGGATGCGCTCGCGCAGCGCGGTTTCGTCGAAGGCGTCGTAGCGCATCGGGCCGATCAGGCCCCAGGCGTTGCGGACGGTTGGAATATAAACGGGGATGCCGCCGGAGATCAGCAAGGCGCCGTGGTGGGCGGCCTTGTGGTTGTTGCGGTCGAACAGCACGAGGTCGCCGTCGGTGACCAGGGCTGCCAGCGCCACCTTGTTGGAGGTCGAGGTGCCGTTGAGCACGAAGTAGGTCTTTTCCGCGCCGAAGATCTGCGCGGCCTCCTTCTGCGCCTGCAGCGCCGGACCTTCATGGGTCAGGAGGTCGCCAAGATCGAGCACGGAATTGTCGAGGTCGTCGCGGAACACGGCCTCGCCGAGATGCTCCATGAACACCCGGCCGATCGGGCTGCGGCTGTAGAACACCCCGCCATTATGGCCGGGACAGGTCCAGAGCTGGTTGCCTTCCTCGGCATAGTCGACCAGTGCGCCGAAAAACGGCGTCTTCAGCGTTTCGGCATACTGCTTCAGCCGGCTGATCAGGTTCTTGGCGATGAACGGCGGCGTCTCCTCCGACAGGAAGACATAGCCGTCGATGAAGTCGAGCACTTCCACAGGCAGGTCCTCGAACCGCTTGCGGCGGATCAGGAGGATGATCGGGAAATCCAGCCCGCGGCGGCGCATCAGGTTGATCAGCGCCGAGGTCTTGCCTTCGAGGCCCTTCTTGCCCCAGTCGACCACCATGCAGCCGATGGCGGCATCGGTCTGCACCGCGATCTCGGCGTCCTCCAGTTTGCGCGCCTTGACCACCGCGAAGCCGGAGCGCTCGATTTCGGTGACGATCTCGTTGAGGCGAACTCCCTCAAGATCATCGGCATCAAAGGAGGGCATCGCGAACAGAAAGTTGAAGCGTCTGAAATATTCCATGTTTGCCCCGATGGTGTGCCAGCGCGCCTGTGTTGCCGCGTTCTATTACAGTTCGGTGACGGTCGGGGCTGGAAGAAGGCTGGGGCAGGAAAAAAGCGCTCGCGGCGGAACAGAACGGCCGCGTTTCGGTTCTCTCCGCATGAAAATACGTGAAGAGAACTGCAACATGTTCCTGCTCGCCTTCGTCACGGTGTTCACCGTGGTGATTGCGGCGAGCGCCAGCCTGGTGACGCCGAACGGCAAGGAGCCGCTTCAGTTCGCTGAGCGAACAACGCGCGCCGATCAGCCTGCGGTCGATAAGCCGGTCGTCTACGTTACCGACCAGCCCACGGTTCGCGTCGTCGGTACTCCGTTCATGCCGAACACCAATCCGCGCGAACGCTAACTTCCCGTCCCTGCTGCGAGGCCCGCGGAACTCTGCCCTATCGGACGCGCCATGTGCACGTCATCGGTCACTAAGAGTCACAATTTTGTCACCTTGCGGACAAACTTGAAGCTGTCCACTTCCAATTCACCGGGCGCCCTTGCTTAGATATTTGCCGTTTGATGGAGTTACCTCGGCTGAGGTGTCTCATGAAATGGATGCGGGAACGCGATCTCCTGATCGCGCAGACGATGGCGTTCGTTCAATCGGTGACCGGCAAGAAGCCGGAGGCCGATCAGACGGTTGCGATGTCGGTCGACTTTCTCTCGGTCCGGACGTCGGAGACAACAGTGACGTCAGCGCCGATGCCTGACGTCGAGGCCTTGCTGTCCGAGACCGTCGCCATCGAACCGTCAAGAGAAGCGCGAACGGAAGCGTTGAGACCGGTGCAGACGATCGCGCGGGCCGACCTGCGCAGCGGCTTCCAGTCGGAGATTTCAGAGATCAAGGCGCGGGTCGCCAATTTCCGCGCCCATCAGGAGCGGTTCAACCGCGAGCGCGAGGACTATTGCAGCGCCACCATGGCCAAGGTCCACGCCGCGCTTCGCGACCGCACCGGATCATCGCGGCTGGAGAAATAGCGCCGGCCGGCGTGTGAGCGCACCACGCCGCAAACGCGGCGCACCGCGCAACGTCCGGGACACAAGGCAAAATTCAGCTTCGCCCGATCTTCTCCAGCACCGGAAGAAGGTGCGTCAGAAACGCCTGCGGGTCTTCGCTCATCGGAAAGTGCCCCAGGCCCTTCATGATCGTGACTTCGGAGCCCGGGATACTTTTGGCTACGGCCAGCGTCTCCTCCGGCGTGCAGGAATAGTCGTATTCGCCGGACAGCAGAAACAGCGGGCAGCGTCGGGTGTCGATCTGCGCCACCCGGTCGCGGATATCGCCGTCGAGCTTGTAGAAGTACAGATCGCCTTTGAAGATGCCGGGGCCGCCCTGCATGTAGTGCCACAGCGTCTCCCAGCGCTCCTTGTCCGGCGCGTCGGGGCCGACCAGCCCGGAGACGATGGCGCCGCAGACCTCGCCGCCATGTACGTCCGGCCGGTGCAGGAAATTGAGATCGTAATAGGGATCGACATGGGCGCCGGCCTGCAGGCCGATGATGGCGCGGAAACGTTCGGGATGTTCGAGCGCCAGATGCAGCGCGATCCGGCCGCCGATCGAACAGCCCATCACGATCGGCCTGTCGAGTTCGAGCGCTGCTGCGATCTCCAAAATCATCTTCGTGTATTGCGCCGAGGTGAGTTGATACTCCTCCTCATGCCAGCCGGCCGGCGGCGACGACTTGCCGTGCCAGGGCATGTCGAAGGCGATGACGCGATGTCTTGCGGTGACGCGGGCGTCGTTCATCAGGCCGCGATATTGCCGCCCGTCGGAACCCGCGGTGTGCAGGCACAACAGCGGCGTGCCCTCGCCCGCTTCCTCGACATAGACGCGGTGCGGCCGGCCGAACAGATCGAGATGCATGTAGCGGCCGGTGATCGGCTCGAACCGCGCGCTCATGCCGCCGCTCCCTGCGCGCGCAGCTTGGCCAGTGCTTCCTTGAAGTAGCGCAGATGCGACATGAATATCTGTAGGTTGCCCTCGGCCTTCAACACGCGGCGCTTGATCAGCGCCAGCAGGTCGTTGGAGCCCGGCGGCGGCCGCACACTCCAGAACTTTTTCCACTCCTCCTCGGGCGCCCGAAGCGCAAAGGACGAGGACGGCATCACGAACGGGCCGCGCGTGACCGCCACGATGCGGCCTTCGAATATCTGGATCAACCAGGGGGTCTGCCCGACTTCGAGCAGAAACGTGGTCGTCAGATACCGGCCGCGCCGGACCAGACCCTCGTCGCCGTTGACCCGCTGTTGCAGCGTTTCGATCATTTCCGCCCTGCCCCTTGGTTCGGCTGCAACCGCAGCCCGCTTTTAATTTTTGCATGATGGGTGGATTGGCGGTGGCGTCAATCGCGTGGCTTGGCTCGAAAACGCTATTTCACAGCCAGGCGCAAACCAGCGCCACGTTGGCCGCGCAGGCGACCAGCAGTACGACGGTAAGCGTCAGTTGGACACGCTCGCAGGAGGTCTGGAGGATCGTTCGCATGGCCGGAAACATCCGGCGATTCTGGCCGGGGAGTCTCGGGGATTCTTTTTTGCCGGATTTACCCCTCGTTAAGGACTCAAGCACTCCCCAAAAATGGACCGAAACGGGCGAATTTTATCCCATTTGAGTCACTAATACCGGCCGGCATACCAGCCAGCCTGCAACCCGGATGCGGCTTCCGCGTTGACGCTTTTTACCGGAGCCAACCATGCCCTACGCGCTGTTCTGTAACGACGCCAAGCTCAGCAAGACCTATCCGAGCGAGGCCGACGTCTGGAAGGTGGCAGAGAACAGCGGCCTCGTGGTCGACGTTGTCTCCGAGGACGCCGAGGTGGCGCCACGCCCGGTGCTGGACAATGATTACGAGATCCGGCCCTGCCAGCCCGACCCGCATGAAGACCCCGCGCGAAACAAGGCCGAAGCCGATCGCGACGCCCTGACGGAAATACAGTTGGCTTCGTAGGACGAGATGACCGTCGTTCCGGGGCGCGAAGGGAACCTCAGATGTGCCATTGCACATCGGGGAACCTCGAGATTCCCCGGGGTGCAATGGCACCCCTGAGGTTCGATGCTTCGCATCGCCCGGGAATGACTACAATGAAAGTCGCGCTCTACGGCGTCGCGGTCGCCAACGACGCCTGTTCCGAAGCCAGCGAGACGCAAGCCTTGCGCCGGTGCAGTCCCCTGATCGCGCCGGTTACCTTGAGCACCTTGCCGGATGCGCAGGACGAATCCTGCACAAAGGCGATTTCATAGGGCGCCAGGATCAGCGGTGCGGATTTGAGGACGGTTTGAGCAAAGCACGGCAACGCCGCAGCGGAAAAAATCAGCCCTAACGCAAAAGCACGCATGTGTGTTGTCCAACCAGCCGGCCGCACCATAATAACTCAACATGACAAGAAAGTTTCGTGCGTCGCAAAAATTATTTTCGGGCGGCAAGAAACTGAAGTTTTCCCCGCCGCCGCCATCGGCCAAACAAAAAGGCCGGCGGGAAGCCGGCCTTTTCGCGTCTCGCCAGCAGTGGGCGATCAGTATTTGGCGGCGACCGGGCCGCCCCACCCGAACCGGTAGTTCACCCCGACCTTGACGGTGTGCTCGTCGTTGCGGAACGAGCGGCCGGCGATGTCGGCGGGGCCGGTCGTGAAGTTGGTATTGCCGAAATTGTAGTACTGGTACTCGGCCTTGGCCGACCAGTTCGGCGCGAACATGTATTCGAGGCCACCACCGACGGTATAGCCGTCCTTGTGGTTTCCATTGGTGGTAAAGGCCTGCGGCACGCCGGCGGCGGTCACGCCGATATTGTTGCCGTCACGCCAGGCGTAACCGCCCTTGGCGTAGAGCAGCGCCGGACCCCAAGTATAGCCGACCCGGCCGGTCACCGAACCGAGCTGGTTGGCATTGGAAGTCACCAGCGTGCCGCCCGGGAACAGCAGCCCGTTATTGTTGCTGTTGGGGAGCCAGCTGTACTGGGCCTCGATGCCCATCACCCAGTTCGGCGCGAACTGATAGTCGAAACCGGCCTGCACGCCACCGAGGAAGCGGGCGTCGCTGCCTTGCAGGGAATTGTTGCCTGCAAAGGCGCCGCCGAGATGGCCGCCGATATAGAAGCCGGTCCAGTTGTAGACCAGCGCCGGCGCGGTATAGACCGGCGCCTTGGAATAGGTTCGGGCCGGCATGTCAGCCGCCAGAGCAGGAGCCGCTGCCAAAGGTACCGATATGGCGGCCAGCGCGGCCGCGCCGAGCAGAAACTTCTTCATCTTCAATCCCCGTTACGTCCGTTGCGATATCAAACCAAACAACGTGACCTCAATTAGGTTGCTTTGGGGCAAAGCCGGCGCACCGATGGTCCGCAACTGTGACGGCGTGGCAACAAAGCGATTTAGTTCCCTCGCATGTAAGGTTTTTTCCTGCGTTAATCCCGCGGTTTCCCGCTTTGTTGATGTCTGGAATAACTAAGGCAAGGTTCAAGCCTCGCCGAAAAGTGATCGAATTTCGTTCACCTTTTCGACCCGAAACGGATCTCGGAATCGGGCCCACCGGGCGGGCCTGAAACCAGACGGCCCTACCGGGTCAACTTCTCCATTTCGGGGAACGCCGCGTAAACCGCGCCGGCGCAGGACTCGCCGGCGTTTTCGACCAGACGGTCGAGCCGGCCGTCGACAAACAGGATCGCCCGTTCGCGCGGCTCCCGATAACCGCCGTCAGATTCCTTCGGCGCAAAACGCAGGCAGACGACATAGCGCAGCCGCCCACCGACGATGCGCTGGACCGGTTCAGCCGTGGCAGCGTCATGAACGCCGGCCGGATTGTTGAGATAGGCCCTCATGAACGCCAGCACTTCCGCGCGGTAGTTCTTGGGAAATGGCTGGTCGGAGACACCACGATCGTCGGTATAGGTGATCGACTTGCCGTCGTCGCTGCCGGCGCAAGCCGAAAGCGCGATCGGCAACAGCAGGATCGCCGCAAACTTTGCTGATGTCCCCACGCCAAACTCTTTGATCTGCCCCGGAGGCTCTCTTAGACCGCCCGGCGGCGAATTGGAATTCGCATCTTGGTTATCAAGCTAAGGTCCGAAGCTGCTCATTTAACAGGTCTTTTCACTTGGCTAGGCACCAGCTCGGCCAAACAAACGACACCAGCCCACGGCCATGGGGGCATGGCGGCGTGGGCTGGGTCGGTACCCGCGGGCGCGGCGGGGCAATGGGGGCGATCGAAACGCGCCGGCGGGTCAGTTTCAGCCGCGCTTGGGCGCCGGCGTCACGTGCTTGACCGCGAATTTCGGCGCGGCGTGGGTCTTCAGCACACCCATGTGCTTGTGGTGACGGTGATGGCGGACGTGCTGGTGGTGATGGCGGCCCATATGGGCATTGGCGTTCAGGAACTTCGACTTCGACGCGTCGGCCTTGATCACCGGAGCCTGCACGGTCCTGGTCACCGGGGCCTTGATAGCCGGAGCCTGGGTGGTCTTGCCGGGAGCAGCGGCGAGCGCGGGCGCGGCGAGAACGGAAACGGCAACAAGCGCTGCGGAAATGGTCTTGAGCATGGTTGTCTCCTCTTTCAGGGGATCGCGGGGCTCACCGGTCGATTGGCCGGGCTCGCTGATCATGGAGACGACCTTAGTGACCGCGCGCTGAACCCATCCTGAAGCGAACTGACGGACATCATTCATCTGCATGACATGTTCGTCATGTTCAGCGACTTCCGCAGCGCTGCAGCCAGCGCAAAATTTGCGAAAATCAAGGCGGGTGGCCGGGAATGTTCGCAACCACCGGGGGTTCAAACCAGCGAGCTTCGGTGTACGATCATCGAACCGGCCATCAGGAGAGATGCATGAACAAACTCGCGATCAGGCTTTTGACGCTCGCCGTATTGTCGCTCACGCTTGCGGCGGCTCCCGTCGTCACCGTGGTTTACGCCGCCCCCGACAACGACCCGCCGCCGCCCGACAAGAGCAAGAAGAAGAAATCCGAAGCGCGTCCGGCCATCGAGCAAACCGCGTTCGCCGACGGCTATCGCGCCGCCTATGCCACCATCTACGACCGCCACGACTACGCTGCGGCGATTCCGCAGTTGAAAGCGCTCGGCCGAGACGACAGCGCCGCGGTCGCCAACCTGATCGGCTACTCCTACCGCAAGCTCGGCGACTACAAGGTGTCGCAGATCTGGTACGAGCGCGCGCTCCAGGCCGATCCGGACCATGTCAAGACCTGGCAGTATTACGGCCTGTGGCAGGTCGAACAGGGCAACCGCGATCAGGCGCAGTATCACCTGAACAAGATTGCCCAGCTCACCGGCACGACAAGCGAGGAATACCGCTCGCTCGCCGACGCGATGCAGAAGCTGCCGGGCACCGGACTGGTTTACTGAGGCACACGTCAGACCAAAGAGCCGGCGCAGCATGAAGCTGCGCCGGCTTTTTTATTGTCCCTGGCGTTCGAAGAAAGCGCGCTAAAACAAAGATCAGTTCACTTCATCAGCCCCTGCACTTCCGCCCGAAACGCCTGACGCGCGCCATCGCGCGAATAGAACATGTGGCCGCCGGCATAGACCAAGAGCTTCACCCGGCTCGGACTGCCATAGGCCGGCAACTGGTCGAGCAGGACCTTTGAGGCGAAATAGGGCGTGGCGAGATCGAACAGCCCGTGCCCAACCAGCAATCTCAGTTTCGGATCGAACGCGAGGATCTGCCGCAGCTGCGACACCGACTCGGCCGGCCCGCGGCCGAAGTCCCAGGCCTTGTTCACGCTGTCACTGAGCAGTTGGTACGAACCATCTGGCCGCCAATTGAGTTTTCGCGTGGTGAGGTCGACCGCAGCACTCGTCAGCGGCGCCATCAAGGGGTCGCCGGAGGGATCGCCGAAATGGTAGAAGCTCGAATCCGGAGAGGGATCGAAGCCCGAGACCGAGGCGTCGTAGCGCCCCGTCACCCGCCCGTTGCGGCGGTCGAATTCCCGGCGGAATTCGCTGACATCAAAACGCCCGGCGAGCCTTCGGCTGACCGCCTGATCGATTCCGGTGAGCTGAGCCACCTTGTCGGAAAGCCGCGCCGTCGCCTCGGCATCGGCCTGCCCCTTGATGAGATCGAGCAGAAACTCACCTTGCGCATATTTTTCGACATCGGCGAGGTCTGCACGGGTCAGCGGCCGCTTCGCCGAGTCTTTGGCCTCCCGCGCCACCGCCGCCATGGTCGGCAGGCTGTTCATGAATTGCAGCAGGCTCGAGCCGGAATAGTCGCGAAAATCCAGTACCGGCGAAACCAGGATCAGGCCGCGCACACCGACGCCCTGCTGGGTCTGCAGATTACGTACGATTTTGGGTCCACGAATACCGCCATAGCTTTCGCCGGCAACGAATTTCGGCGACGGCAGGCGATCGTATTTCTCCAGCCACCGCCGGATCACCAGCGCGATCGAATTGACGTCGCCGTCGACCGAGAAGAACCGCTTGCGGACGTCCTCGCCGGAGGCGACGAAGCGGCTGTAACCGGTACCGACCGGATCGATGAAGACGAGATCGGTGAAGTCGAGCCAGGTCTCGGCGTTGGGCAACAGCTCGGGCGAAGCCGACGATACCGCGCCGTCGCCGGTGATCGACAACCGCCATGGCCCGGCATCGCCGAATTGCAGCCAGGCCGAGGATGCGCCCGGCCCGCCGTTGAACAGGAACGTCACCGGCCGGCTGGCGCGATCGGCGCCATCGAGCTGGTAGGAATTGTAGGCGATATCGGCCTGCGGCTCGCCTTTGTCGTCGAAAATCCGGATCGAGCCCGCGGTCGCGCTGAAATTCAGCGTCCGCCCGGGCAGCGCCAGCGTCTGTTTGGTCGTCGAATCCGGCGGCAGGCGGTGTTGTTCGGCGGCAGGCGGGCTTGTGGCGGCATCACCGCCGCGGCGGCCTCCGCCCTTTTGCCCGGCAGCCGGCGGTGCTGGCGTCGTCGCGGCGGGCTGCTGCTGTGACGGTGGCGGCGCTTCCTGCGCCTCCTCGGCCCGGGCGCCAGCCACCACGCAAAGAACAACAAACAGAACCATCTTGCGCGCGTGGCGCATTGGCGCGAATCCAGTAGCCATCTGTGTCGTCTCTCCCTGGTTGCCGCACTGTAACCGACAGAACAGCCGGGCGGCATCGTTCACAAAGTATTGAGAAATCGAACAATTTCGTCATGCGCCGCGACAACATCCAAGGGGTGATGGCTTGTACGGTGAAGGCTGACGAAGTGATGTTTGTCACACAACTTCGGCGGCTAGCCGCGTATTTGATCCTGAGGTCCATAACAAGGTAGTGGATTCGCCGACGGCTGCGCCGTTTGGGAATCATCGACCCGATAGGGGATAGTGCAATGAAGCGAGCAATTGCGGTTTGTGTCGGCCTTCTGGCTCCGGCAGCGCCTGCGGCGGCGGAGTCGCCTGTCGCGATCGTCGAAGAGGTGCAGGGCAAGGTCACCGGCGCGGAGTTCATGGACTATCTGACGCCCAGGACGGTCATCAAGCTCGGGGCGAACAGCTCGGTCGTCATCAGCTATCTGAAGTCGTGCCGGCGCGAAAAGATCGATGGCATCGGCACGGTCATTATCGGAACCGACGAGAGCCTGGTGCACCTCGCCTCCGTCAAGGACGAAAAAACCGAGTGCGACGCCAGCCATGCGCACGCGACCGGCCGTGAAACCAGCGAAGTCGCCGCCACCGTCGTGCGGAGCGTCGCCAGGAATGACACCGCGATCAAGCCACAGCTTACCCTCTACGGGGCATCGCCGCTGGTGCAGGCCACCGGATCCGGCACCCTCGTCATCGAGCGGCTCGATGTCGCCGGCGAACGCCAGCAGATCAATCTCGATGGCAAGCAGGCCAAAGGAAAGTTCTACGATTTTGCCACCGCCAACAAGGCGCTGAGCCCCGGCGGCATCTATTCCGCGAAATTCAAGTCGTCCCACATCATCTTCCAGGTTGACGCGCATGCGAGGGCGGGAACGACGCCGATCGTCGGTCGCCTGGTGCGGATGGATTAGGACGTGCCGGACCCGCGATCTTGAATATCGCGCGCAGCAGCCGCGATGCGGCGGTGATCGCCGCCATCGCGCTGATCTGCGCCGCGATCTCCATTTCTCCCCCTCTCAAAGCCGTCCACGGCTGGTCGATCGACGTCCTGACGGCACTGCGCTGGGAGATGTTCGGCAAGCGATACGACCCGGCCACCTCCCCTGCCGTCGTCGTCGCGATCGACGAGGAGAGCTATCGCGCCGCGCCCTTCAAGGATTCGCCGATGCTGACCTGGACCAGTGAAATCGGCCGCGTGCTCGGCGCCATTGTCGACGGCGGGGCGAAGGTCGTCGGATTTGATATCGTGATGCCGACCTCGCTCGAGCAATCCGAAATCCCGTTCGGCGACGGCGTCCTCGGCGAGAAGGTTCGCGGCTTCGACCGCGATTTCCTGCGCGCCCTCGCCTCCGCTAGTGGCGCCGGCAAAGTGGTCCTGGGCGAGGTTCTGCGCGGCGACCAGCCGGTCCGCCCCTCACAGGGACAGCGCATTGCGGTCCGCCAGCAGCAGAATATCCGACCGCTCAACGTCTACATCGACACCGACGATACCTTTCGCCGCGTGCCGCTGACGTTCCCCGCCAGCGGCGGCGCGCCGTTGCCGGGGATGGCGCTCGAACTCGCGTCCCGGGCGCTCAAGACTGCCCCCGAATTCGCGACTGACAGGACGACGACCCTCGCCGGCTA
This sequence comes from Hyphomicrobiales bacterium, assembly GCA_038244925.1. Lineage (GTDB taxonomy): Bacteria > Pseudomonadota > Alphaproteobacteria > Rhizobiales > Xanthobacteraceae > Bradyrhizobium. The sequence goes on from JBBRSX010000098.1 coordinate 15,182, forward strand.
CCGTATTCCGGGCGAAGTGGCGAATACCATGACCCTCAATTTCGAAGGCGGCGCCGACGACATTCCGACCTTCTCCTTCGCCGACCTGCGCTTCTGCGCCACCGGCAACGACAAGGACTATTTCAGGCGCTGGTTCGACGGCAAAGTCGTCATCTTCGGCAGCGTTCGCGATTCCGAAGACCGCAAATTGACGTCGAAACGGTTTGCAACGGGACGCGAAGGCGAGCGTGTGTCGCGCTGCACGACCGAGACCCGGCCGGTGACCACCTCCTTCCGGCGCAGTTCAATCGCGGGCGTCTACATCCATGCCACGGCCGTCAACAACCTGATCCGGCAAAACGCCGCCGTTGAGCTCGGGCGGTTGCCGATATTTCTGATCGCAGCCCTGGTGGCGGCGTTTGCGGCGACCAGCGCTCGGCTGGTCAAGCCGATCGGCGCGGCCTTCATCTACGCCGGGTTTGCCGCGCTTGGCGTCGCGGGCGCCGCCGTCGCGTTCAACCACGCGCTGGTCATTCCCGTGGCCGAGCCCTTCCTGGCCGGACTTGTGGCACTCGGGGCGATGGTCGCCTATCGCTTCGTGATTTCCGACAAGGACCGGCGATTGCTGGCGAACAGTTTTGCGCTTTACCTTGCCCCCGACGTGATCGACCGGATGCTGAGATCGAACAAGCTGCCGGAACTCGGCGGCGAGATCCGCAACGTGACGATCTTCTTTTCCGACATCGAAGGCTTTTCGCGGATCGCCGAAAAAATGCCCGCGCACGACCTGATGCATCTGATGAACGAATATCTGTCCGAGATGACCGATATCATCGAGCGCCACGGCGGCTATGTCGACAAATATATCGGCGACTCCATCGTCGCGCTGTTCGGCGCGCCGGCCGATGACCCCAACCATGCCGCGAATGCGGCGCGTGCCGCGCTCGACTGCAGCGCGCGCCTGGCCGAGCTCAACCGCGATTCCACGGCGTTCAAGGACTGCAAGCTGGCGCAACGCATCGGGATCAATTCCGGCGAAGCGCTGGTCGGCAATTTCGGCTCGAGAAAGCGTTTCAACTACTCGGTCATGAGCGACGCGGTGAACCTGGCGTCGCGGCTGGAGGGTACCAACAAGTTCTACGGCACCTCGATCATCGCCTCGGAGACCACGGTCGCCCTCGCCGGCGACGCCTTCGCCTGGCGCGAACTCGACACCATCAGGGTCAAGGGACGCAACCAGGCGCTCAAGATCTACGATCTGGTGGCCCTGTCGGGGCAACTGGCACCGCCGCAAGCGGTAATGCTCGCCGATTATGCCAAGGGACTGGCGCACTGGCGCGCCGGTGAATTTGCCCTGGCGGATACCTGTTTCGGCCGGTCGGCCGATACCGACAGGCCCGCCGCGATCTTCCGCGAGCGTGCACAGGCGCTCTCCGCCCAGGCGCCGGGGGCGGATTGGGACCCGATCCGCACCCTGCAGGAAAAATAGAAATTCCGGCCACTGCCGCAACAGGTCGCGGCAAGCGCGGGACCAGGGCCCTTTTTCGGTTAACTAGACCTCGGTTTAAGACAGCCAGGCCCGGTTTCGTTTCACCGGCGGATGCTATATCGAAGCTGCACCGAAGCCCCGAGTACGCGTTCCCATGCCCAGCCCCAAGCGATATGACCGGATTGCGTTCGTGGCTAGCGCAAGCGTCGAGGCGCAGGCGGCGCTGGAGCAGTTGACCCATATCTACGGCAATCACGATGCCGGCGATGCCGATGTCGTGGTGGCGCTCGGCGGCGACGGTCTGATGCTGCAGACGCTGCACGCCCACATGCGCTCGAACAAGCCGATCTACGGCATGCATCGCGGCACCGTCGGCTTCCTGATGAACGAATTCACCACGCACGACCTGCACACCCGGCTGGCGGCGTCGCGCGAATCCTTGATCAACCCGCTGCTGATGCGCGCCACCGACGTCAATGGCGAGGTTCATCTGCATCACGCCATCAACGAAGTCGCGATGTTTCGCCAGACCTATCAGGCGGCGCGCCTGCGCATCCTGATCGACGAGCACGAACGCATGCCCGAGTTGATCGCCGACGGCATCCTGGTGGCGACGCCGGCCGGCTCCACCGCCTACAATCTCTCGGCGCAGGGACCGATCCTGCCGATCAACGCGGCATTGCTGGCGCTGACCCCGATCAGCGCGTTCCGGCCGCGACGCTGGCGCGGTGCGCTGCTTCCCAACACCGCCTTCGTGGTGATCGAGGTGCTCGAGGGCGACAAGCGCCCGGTCGCCGCGGTGGCCGACCATGACGAAGTCCGCGACGTCCGCCGCGTCGAGGTGCTGTCCGACAGGACGATCTCGATGCGGATGCTGTTCGACCCCGGCCACAGCCTCGAAGAACGCATCCTGCGGGAGCAGTTCGGGCATTAGCCGGCGGGACGACCGTCGGGAAAGCAGCAACAATCCCCGCCCTCCCCACCCCAGGCCCCGGTTTCGCAACCATTCGTTAACCGGCGGCGCGATATGGTTAACGCCAGGTATACCGTTTTGGCCACGGTATGCGCTTAGGGCCGAACCATGTATCGCATCGACTTCAACAAGCTGCGATTTCTGATCTGCGACGACAACCCGCACATGCGCCGCATCCTGCGCACGCTGCTGCATTCGTTCGGCGCGCGCGAGGCCTATGAAGCCGAGGACGGCGCCACCGCGCTCGAAATGTACAGCCACTACGTTCCCGACATCGTCATCACCGACTGGGCGATGCCGATCTTCGACGGCCTAGAACTGGCGCAGATGATCCGGCAGCCGGAGTCCAAGGGTAACCCCTACGCGCCGATCATCATGCTGACCGGCCATTCCGAAAAACGCCGCGTCACGGTGGCGCGCGACGCCGGGGTCACCGAGTTTCTGGCCAAGCCGATCTCGGCCAAGGGGCTTTATCAGCGCATCCTCAACGTGGTCGCCAACCCGCGCCCGTTCATCAAGACCAAGACCTATTTCGGCCCGGACCGCCGCCGCAACATCAACAACGCCTATATCGGTCCCGAGCGGCGCGTTGGCGGCGAGGTGGAAGTCATGCAGCAGCCCTCGCTGCTCGACAAGGCACGGTCCAGCGTCTAGCGCAGGTTTGAGGAAAATATCATGGCGAAAGAAAAGCCCGGCAAGCTGGAGGTCAAGTCCTTTGCCGATCACCACGTGATCACGCAGCCCAATCCGCTGCGCAAGGTCTTGCTGCGCGTTCCCGAATCCGATCTCGACGATCCCGTCGGCCGCGCGGAAAAGGCGCTGGCCGGGTTGTCGGGTGAATTCAAGAACTGGATGACGATCGAGGCCGACCGGCTTTCCGCCGCCCACGCCATGATCCTGCGCGACGGTTTTACCGACGACAACCGCGAGGAACTGTTTCGTGCCGCCCATGACATCAAGGGCGACGCGGCCACCTTCGGCTTCCCGGCGGCCGGCGTTACCGCCGAGAGCCTCTGCCGGATCATCGAGCACGCCCCCGACCTCGACAAGGTGCCGTCGAACCTGATCGCCCATCACATCAACGCCATTCAGGCGATCGTGCGCGAGCGCACCAAGCTCGACACCAACGTCATGGCGCCGGCGCTGAGCCGGCAGTTGCGCGGCATCGCCGACGAATTCCTGGCTCACGCCAACCGCGACCGCCCCGAACATCTCGAGGCCATCCTGGCGCCGAGTATCATTCCGGCGGAGTGAGCCCTCGCTCCTTCAACGGGTCGTCTCCGCGAAGGCGGGGACCCATACGCCGCGGCCTCTCGATTAAGAAATGCTGTTGGACGGCCTTCGCATAATCACAAGCAATGTGGTTATGCGTCTCTGCCTTCGCGGGGACGACGGCTAATGTATTGAACGAGCGCCTACGCCGCGATCAGATCGTCAAACGGCCCGAGCGCGTCCTCGGCGACCAGTTCGTCGCAGAACATCCGGGCTTCCTCGCGCGCCGACTCGGTTGCAAAACGCCGCAGCAAGATTAACAGCGGTTCGGCGGCCTCGCGGTCGGTCGCGCAATGGGTCAGCACACGCTCGACCATGCTCCGGCGCAACCGCGCCGCGCCGCCGATTGTGTCGACAAATCCGGTCTCGTGGCAGACCTCGAGCGCCACCCGGAAGGCGGCGAAGGTCGATTCCGGAAAGCCAGCGCGGATCAGCAGCGCTTGCAGGCTGGCGCCGCCGCGGTCGTGCAGCAGCGCGGACACCCTCGCCAGCGGCAGGCCTGACAATTCGGCCAGCGCGGCGTCGAACAGTTCGAGATTGCCCGACAACAGCGCGCGCAGGATCAGGCCCGCGGTCAGTTGCCCGGTGGCGCGCAGATGCTGCACCAGCCCCTGCATGTCCTCGCCGCGCGAACGCGCCGCGATGTTGACGGTCGAGCGCTCGCGCGCGTCGTTCGCCATCCGCCCGGCCCGGTCCGCGCTCAGCCAGTTACGCGCGACGACGAACTGCGCCAGCGTTTCGGAGAGTTTTGCGACCAGCGCCAGCCGCGTGGCGGCAGGCAGGCCCTCCAGCACCAGCATCGATTCCCGGATCGCGGCGAGATGGCCGTGACGCTCGACGATGCGGTCCCAGGAAAACGGCGCCAGTTCGGCGTAGGCGTTTTCGATCAGTTCGAGCGCCGCAGCCGGCGAGCCGACTTCGGCAATCGCAGCCGACACCGACGGCGGCAGATTGTTGCGGCGGGCGATGGCGCATTGCATCTCGCCATTGCCGGTCGCGACGATGTCGACCAGATCAGCGTCGATCAACAGCGGTGAATGTTCGAGAACCGGCAGCGCGATCGAGGCCTGGTCGAGCGAGAGCGCCTGCACGATGGCGGCCGGTGCGTCCGAGCTGCGCGCAAACACTTCCGCCATCGCCAGGCGAACCAGCGGCGACGGATCGTCGAGCAGCATCAGCAGCGCACCCTCGGCGGCGATGCGATCGTCCTCGGAAAGATCTGAAATCAACCAGGCCCGCGCCAACGCCCGCGTCGCCTCTGCCCGCTCGCCTGCCGGAGCGGTACGTATCCAACTGATGAACTGCCGAACGATCATGTTCCTGCCGGCTTACGCAACCTGAAAGGCACCATGACGTGGCGCCACTGTCATAGAAAATAAACCATGACGCTTAACAAAGGGTTCACCATAAACGGCTGGTTTTGTTGACGTTTTGTTAAGGGTGCTCCGATTTCCCCGGATGCTGCGCAACGCGCACGCGTTGCGCTGCTGATCCAAGGTCCATCGTGCGGATTCCATAGGTCCCGGCTCTGCGGTGCACCGCTACGCGCGGCGCCGCGTCCGGGACACGAGAACGCGTCAGCTAGCTGAACGTGCCGCTGCGGTCGCTGAACAGATCGAGCCGGCCCGGCGCGCGGACCTCGGGGGTTTGTCCCGACAACGGTGCCGCCGCGGTGTTCGATGCCATCGACGCTGAGGCAGCCGGCGCAACCGAGGTCAGCGACGTGCCGCTACCCCACAACTCCCGCACCACCGGCGAGATCGGTTCCGACCGCTCGCCTGCCTGGAACAGCGAGCGGAACACCGGTTGCGGCGGCGCCGAAGCGGTTTTCAATTCCGTCTGCGATGTCGCGCTCACCGGCGTCACCGCGCGCGAATCCGGAAAACTGGAAAGATAGGCGGCGGTGTCCCTCGACGCCACAGGCGTCGCGCTCGCGACTGCGACCGGCCGTGAAATGTCGCCGCCGACCGAAGCCATCGCGGTCCGCGTTGCCTGTGAATTGGCCGCGCCGGCATAGCGCGAGGTCAGCACCGAATAGACATCGGAAACACTGCGCGCACTGCCGGAGCGGTCATAGAAGATCGAACGGTTGGCCTCGGCCGCGTTCGGAAACATCCGCGCGGCGCTGGCTTGCGGACTATCCTCGGCGCTCTGGATCAGTTTGCTGGCGCCGCCGACGCCCATGAAATGCGCCATATACAATTCAGCATCGGTCGGACGGCGGCCGATCTTGCCGGTCAGCTTGAAGCTGTTCGACTGGGTCAGTACCCCCGCCATCGACGAGGCCGCATCGGGATCATCGCGCAGCTTCATGACCGCCGCCCGATCCCCGGGATCGCTGACCGAATAACTGCCGGAAGGATTTTTGGTGATGACGTCGGCATATTTGCCGTAGCCGAGCTGGCTGCCCGCCTCTTTCACCGTCCCGAGCCAGGTCTGGTCGATGAACTGAAACAGCCCACGCGCCGACGAGGTCGAGGCAGACGCCTTCGGATTGAAATTGGATTCCATCTTCGCGGTGGTGAGCAGGTATTCGAAGCTGGCGCCCGTGGTCGAGGCGGCCTGCTTGATCGAGCCCGCGATTTTCGCGCGCGTGGGATCAACACCTGCCGCAGCCGTGGCGTTAAATGTGTCGACCGACATGTGCCTGGTGCCCCGCTCCCCGCGAAACGACCCCTCTTTGGCCAGCGCGAGCTCCCGATCGCTCAGGCCGGGATCACTCTGAGGCAGTTATGGTTAATGGGGAGTTAACGCCGGCAACAGCGTCCGACGCCGACACCGCAGCGCTACCGCCACCAGTTGTTGGCGGCCGCGACGGTCTGGAAATTGACCGCGATGACATGCGACGCAGCGATCAGCTGCGCCGCGTCCTGCTCGTAGGCGGCCCGCAGATGCGAGCGCACTTGGTCCGAGGGTTGCGTGACCTTGACCCCGACGCGCGACATTTTCACGGCCAGGTCAAATCCCGCTTGCGGCGTAGCCGTTATCAGGGACGGCAACCAAGTGTCGCTCATCGTCGTTCTCCATCAATGACTTCAGTTTTCAGGGTTGCGCCTCGTAATAGCGGGCGGCCTGGTCGATCTCTTCCGCCGTCATCTGGCGGGCGATATTGCGCATCTGCTGGCTGATGTCGTTACGCCGGGTCCCGGACGCAAACGCATGCAGTTGCGCATTGATATAGACCGCGGACTGGCCGCCGAGCCAGGGGCTGCCGGCCTTGTTGTCGATGTCGCCATGGCAGGCACCGCAGGGCGGAACATTGCGCATCGGCGCGCCAACCGTAACGATCTGCGGTGCTGCCAGCTTCGGGTCCAGATTGTTCGACGGCACCCGCGGCAAATAAGCGTAGTAGGCCGCGACGTCGAGCATGTCCTGGTTGCTCATGGTGGCCGCGAACGGACTCATGACGACGTTGACCCGCGCGCCGGTCTTGAAGTCGTTCAGTTCCTTGTAGGTCACCGCGGCGAACTGGCCGGCGAGGTTTGGCGAATTGGCGTCGCTGACGCCCTGCGGTCCGTGGCAGATCGCGCAGCGCTGCGCCAGCGTCGCGCCGCGGCCGATCGAAACCTGATTGGGTTTCGTCAGCATCTCCGAGGTCATCACCACGTTCGAGGTCTTGAAGTCGGGCTGGACGGCGTTGCCCTGCGACGACACCCGCGGCACGCCGGCGGCGCTGCAGATCGCGTCCCAGATCCCGCTCAGTTTCAAATCCGGCTGCGCCAGCGGCAGCCAGATCAGGCCGGCGAGCGCGGCCAGCACAGCGATGGCGGCGGTGACGCCGACGCTGGTGGCGAACCAGTTATTGCGGAACGAGAACAGCGGCTGCTCGCTCATCGGCCGGCTCCGACATAGACCGCGGGCACGTTGGTTTCCTTCAGCACCATCAATTGCGCGATCGGATAGCCGTAATTGACGACGGTCAATCCGATCATCAGCGCGAGCCACAGCCCAAAACTGTTCAGCGCCGCCGGGATTCGTGCCGGCATGTGCAGGGGCACGGCGAAGCGGTAGGCGCCCGCCTCGCTATTCGCCGCCCACTGGCCGCGGACCAGCACGGTGAGGAACAGGATGCCGGAGATCAGGAGAATGAATCCGCCGACGGCCGACATCACCACCGAAAACGCCTGCGGCGAAATCGCGGGGTTGGCGTAGTCGTAGAACGCCATGCGCCGCGGCATGCCGAGAATGCCGACATAGTGCCACGGGAACGTGGTGACGATCATGCCGATGAACCAGAGCCAGAGCTGGGTCCGCATCAGCGCAAAACTTTCCAGCGCGCGACCGGTCAGATGCGGCCACAGGTCATAGGCGATCGCGAAATACATGATGACTATGGCGCCGCCGAAGATCAGGTGGAAATGCCCGGTGATCCACTGCGTGTTGTGGATGCTGGCATCGAGCTGATAGCTCATGTTGATCAGCCCGCCGGCGCCGCCGAAACCGAGCATGACCAGCGACAGCGCGGTCGCCAGCATGATCGGGTTTTGCCAGGGCAGCGCCCTCACCCATCCGAACGTGCCGCGGCCGCCGCGCAGGCGGCTCGCAATCTCCGCCGAGGCACAGATCGTAAACACGGTGAGCAGCGTCGGCAGCGCAACAAGGCCGGTGAACACCGAATGCATGAACTTGAATCCGGCGCCGACTTGCGGATCGGCGAACAGATGATGCACGCCGATCGGCATCGCCACCACCACGAACAGGATGAAGGAAATCCGCGCCATGGCGTCGCTGTAGAGCCGGCCGCCGATCGCGCGCGGGAAGATGGTGTAATAGGCGATGTAGGTCGGGATCAGCCAGAAATAGACGATGGCATGCAGCGTCCAGGAGAAGAAC
>JBBRSX010000099.1:0-23704 GCA_038244925.1 Hyphomicrobiales bacterium
AGACCTCGGCAAGTACCAGAAATACATCGAAGGCCTGAAGCTGATCGACTACCGCGTGCGTATCCTCAATGGCGGCACCGAGGCGGTGACGCGGGTGCTGATCGAGAGCGAGGACGAGGCCGGCGAAAGCTGGACCACGGTCGGCGTCTCCCCGAACATCATCGACGCCTCGTTCCAGGCGCTGATGGATTCGGTGATCTACAAACTGGTGAAGTCGAACGCGCCGGCGTGAGGTGAGTTTGTCATTCCGGGGCGATGCGAAGCATCGAACCCCAATTGCGCATCTGAGGTCTGGTCCTTCGGACCATCCCGGAATGACGGAGACTGAGAGGCGCAGCTTATGATCGACCACATCTCCGTCGGCGTCGCTGACCTCGACCGCGCCGCGCACTTCTACGAGGCGACCCTCGCGGCCCTGGGCCTGTCGCGTCTCGTCACCCGTCCCGCCACCATCGGCTTCGGCAAGAACTATCCGGAGTTCTGGATCAACCTGCGCGCCGGCATGTCAGCAGTGGCGCCCGAAAGCGGCGCCCACATCTGTCTTCGCGCCAGGACAACCGGCGATGTCGATGCGTTTCATGAGGCGGCGCTGAGCACAGGCGGCCTATCCGACGGCGCGCCGGGCCTGCGTCCGCACGACCGCGTGCGCTATTACGCGGCCTTCGTCATCGATCCCGACGGCAACCGCATCGAGGCGGTGACGTTTCCGAGCGAGTAAAGGCGAGAACGCCTAAAGCCGTCTTGCCACTTCCGGAACCATTTCCTGCGTGCCGGCAGGCGCACGTGCGGCGGCGGCGCGCAGGCGCGGCAGGATGTCTTCAACGCGTTCGGCCTTGAGAACGTCGATGCTCAACCCGGGCCGGATGAATTCGCTGGCGCGCATATGCGTCAGCAGCGCCAGCAGCGGTTCCCAGAAATTGTCGATGTTGGCCAGCAGCACCGGCTTGGTGTGGCGGCCGAGCTGCTGCCAGGTCATTTGCTCGACCAGTTCCTCCAGCGTGCCGATCCCGCCGGGCAGGGCGACGAACGCGTCCGAGCGTTCGAACATCAGCCGCTTGCGCTCATGCATGTCAGGCGTGATCACCATCTCCTGCACCTTTGCAAGCGCGTTTTCCTTGGCCCTGAGAAACTCCGGAATGATCCCGGTGACGGAGCCGCCGTGGTCGAGCACGGATTTTGCGACCGCTCCCATCAGGCCAACGGATCCGCCGCCATAGACCAGCCGGATATTGTTCTCGGCGAACACCTTGCCCAGCGCCACCGCGGCTTCGACAAAGCGTGGATTGGTCCCGGAGCCGGAGCCGCAATAGACGCAGACGGTTTTGATTTGGTTCATGCTATTTATGTGGCACTGCAGCGTAAAAAGCTCAAGTCCGGCGATGCCGGGGCATTTACGGGGGAAACCGTACGGAAACGCTGTCAAAAGCAGGAAAGTTTTATCTTTCAAGGCTGTATCCGGCATTCAAACGCTTTATATGACGGGCATATGCAAGCCCTGAGAAATCATCCGACGGCGAACCGGTGCGCCCTCCTGCTGCGGACGCCGAACTGATGGCCCATCCCGATTCGCACGCCCACGCCGGCGACACGCAGGCCCCGGCCGCAAGCGCTTCCGACAAGGCGACCCTGATCGGGACGCTGGTGCATTTGTGGCCGTTTATCTGGCCCGGCGATCGTGCCGACCTGAAGATGCGCGTGGCCTGGTCGGTGCTGCTGCTGCTGATCGCCAAGGTAGCGACGCTGGCGGTGCCGTTCACCTTCAAATGGGCGATCGACGCGCTCAGCGGTACCGGTAGCGCGCCGGTCGAGCCGTCGAACTGGACGCTGTGGCTGATCGCCTCGCCGCTATTGATGACGCTCGGCTATGGCGGCCTGCGCGTGCTGATGGCGATCCTGACGCAGTGGCGCGACGGCATCTTCGCCCGGGTCGCGATGCATGCGGTGCGCAAGCTCGCTTACATCACTTTCGTTCACATGCACGAACTGTCGCTGCGCTTTCACCTCGAGCGCAAGACCGGCGGCTTGACGCGGGTGCTGGAGCGCGGCCGCTCCGGCATCGAGGTCATCGTGCGGATGGTGATCCTGCAACTGATCCCGACCGTCGTGGAGGTGGCGCTGCTGGCCGGCGTGCTGCTGTGGCAGTTCGACTGGCGCTATGTCGCGGCGGTCCTGACCACCGTCGTCGTCTTCATGTACTTTACCTACATCGCGACCGAGTGGCGGATCGAGATCCGCCGCAAGATGAACGATTCCGATACCGAGGCGAACACCAAGGCGATCGACTCGCTGCTGAACTACGAGACGGTGAAATATTTCAGCGCCGAACAGCGCGAAGCCACGCGTTACGATCACTCGATGGAACGTTTCGAAAAAGCCAGTGTGAAGACCTATACTTCGCTGGCGGTGCTCAATACCGGGCAGGCGGTGATTTTCACCGCCGGCCTTACCATGACCATGCTGATGTGCATCTCCGGCATTCGCAACGGCACCCATACGGTCGGCGATTTCGTCATGATCAACGCCATGATGATCCAGTTGTACCAGCCGCTGAATTTCATGGGCATGGTCTATCGCGAGATCAAGCAGGCCATCATCGACATCGAGAAGATGTTCGAGGTGCTGTCGCGTAATCCGGAGGTCAAGGATCTCCCGGGCGCGGTGCCGCTGGTCGTAAGCGCCGGCAGCGTGCGGTTCGACGACGTGCGCTTTGCCTATGATGCCGAACGGCCGATCCTCAAAGGTCTCAGCTTCGATGTCCCGGCCGGCAAGACGGTCGCGATCGTCGGTCCTTCCGGTGCCGGCAAGTCGACGATCTCGCGGCTGCTGTTCCGTCTGTACGACGTTTCTGGCGGCAAGATCCTGATCGACGGCCAGGATATCAGGAACGTCACACAGGACTCGTTGCGCGCTTCGATCGGCATGGTGCCGCAGGACACCGTGCTGTTCAACGACACCATCCGCTACAACATCCGCTACGGCCGGTGGGACGCCAGCGACGTGGAAGTGGAAGAGGCGGCGCAACTGGCGCAAATCGACAATTTCATCAAGATGTCGCCGAAGGGGTATGAAACCCAGGTCGGCGAACGCGGCCTGAAATTGTCGGGCGGCGAGAAGCAGCGCGTCGCGATCGCGCGCACGGTGCTGAAGGCGCCGCCGATCCTGGTGCTGGACGAGGCGACCTCGGCGCTCGACAGCCACACCGAGCACGAAATCCAGGAATCGCTGGAGCGCGTCTCGCGTGGCCGCACCTCGCTGGTGATCGCGCACCGGCTCTCGACCATCGTCGGCGCCGATGAAATCATCGTGCTGGATCAGGGCCGCATCGCCGAGCGCGGCACCCATGGCCGGCTTTTGGCTTCCGGCGGGCTTTATGCCAGTATGTGGAACCGGCAGCGTGAGGCCCAGGAAGCCCGGGAGAAACTCGCGCAGATCGACGACGAAAACGAGGCGCCGAACCGCGCCCCGCCTCCGGTCGACGACCAGCTCCAGAATTCTTCGAAAGATCCGGCGAAAGACCCCGTAGCGACCGCCGCAGAATAATCGTAAGTAGACGCAGCCCCCGCCACGGGAATGTGACAGACAACAGCGAGTCCTAATGTCGATTGCGAATTCCATCCGCGCGCAGATCCCGCCTATTCATCCGGAGGGCTATCCCTTCATCGGCGGTTTTGCGCTGGCCAGCCTGGTCCTGTTCTGGATCTGGACGCCGCTGGGCTGGATCGGCACGCTGCTGACGGTCTGGTGCGCGCTGTTCTTCCGCGATCCGGTTCGGGTGACGCCGGTACGCGAAGGCATCGTGGTGGCGCCGGCCGACGGCCGGGTCTCGATGATCGCGCAGGTGTTGCCGCCGGCCGAACTCGGGCTCGGCGACCGGCCGCTGCCGCGGATTTCGATCTTCATGAGCGTGTTCAACTGCCACGTGAACCGCAGCCCGGTCGCGGGGCGGATCGACCGCATCGTCTACCGCCCGGGCGCCTTCATCAATGCCGAACTCGACAAGGCCAGCGAAGACAACGAGCGCAACTCGCTGGTGATCTCCAACGCGAACGGACGGATCGGCGTGGTTCAGATCGCCGGCCTGGTGGCGCGGCGGATTGTCTCGTTCGTGCGGGAAGGGCAGTCGATCGGCGCCGGCGAGCGGTTTGGACTGATCCGGTTCGGATCGCGCCTTGACGTCTATCTGCCCGAGGGCATGAAAGCGCTGGTTTCCGAGGGCCAGACGGCGGTTGCTGGCGAAACCATTTTAGCCGATTTCGGCTCCAGCGAGACAGGCCGGACGTTTCGGGCTGATTAACCATCGATTTGGCGCCTGGGTGGCCGATAGCGCCGCAGGCCCGCGCTTGCTATATAATGGCTGTCATGACGCCATTTGATACTAAATCCCCGGAACTACGCCGCCGCCGGTTTCGCCCGATTCCGGTGCGGATGCTGGTGCCGAATTTCATCACCTTGCTGGCGATCTGCGCCGGGCTGACCGCGATCCGGCTGTCGACCGAAGGGCGGATGGATCTGGCGGTCTATGCCATCGTGTTCGCAGCCTTTCTCGACGGCGTCGACGGCCGCGTCGCGCGCATGATCAAGGGCCAGTCGAAATTCGGCGCCGAACTCGACAGCCTTGCCGACTTCGTCAATTTCGGCGTCGCGCCCGGACTGATCCTGTACTTCTGGCAGCTGCATGAACTGAACAATGGCGGCTGGATCGCGGCGATGGTGTTCGCGATCTCCGGCGGCCTGCGGCTGGCGCGTTTCAACGCCTCGATCGACGATCCCGACAAGCCCGCCTTTGCGGCCAACTATTTTACCGGCGTGCCGGCGCCGGCCGGGGCGATCCTCGCGCTGCTGCCGATCTATCTGGTGTTTCTGGGCACCGATAAGCCGCCGGCGACGCTGACCGCGATCTACACGCTCGGCGTCGCCTTCCTGATGGTTTCGCGGCTGCCGGTATTTTCCGGCAAGTCGGTCAAGATGCGGGTGCCGCCGGAAATGGTGCTGCCGGTATTCGTCTCGGTGGTGTTCTTCATCGCGCTGCTGATCGGCTATCCCTGGCACATCCTGTCGCTCGGCTCGGTGCTGTACCTCATGAGCCTGCCGATGGGGTGGAAGTCCTATCGCGACCAGGAGCGCCGTGCGGCGGCTGCCAATGCGGTGGCGCCGGCCGGCGATGCCGCACCGACGACCGCGGCATCGGCCTTTGCGCCCGCTCCCAGCGATACCGAGGACGAGCGTCCGACGCGGCTGAACTGAGCCCGGCGACCCTCTCCAATGTATCTGCCATGAGCTTTGCCTGAGTTGGGTTTGCGTCCAATCTCGGCTATACGGCTAAGGATGCACGGCGTTCCCAAAAACAGCCGGCCCAAAAATCAGGAGAAACGCCGTGAACAAAGCCATGACCGCTCCCTTGCCCGCGTCCGTCCTTGAAGCGCTGGCGCGCTACGACACGCCCACGATCTGCAACGCGATGGAGATCGTGGCGCCTGAGCGCCGGCTGATCGGCTACACCACCAAGCCGCTGGTCTGCCCGTTTCCCGATCTGCCGCCGATGGTCGGCTACGCCCGCACCGTGTCGATCCGCTCGGTGCTGAAGTCGACCCTGCCGGCCGAGGAACAGGCCAAGCGCCGCATCGAATATTACGAATATGTCGGCACGGGTTTTGGCCCGCGCATCACCGTGATCCAGGATATCGACGGCGCCGATGTCGGCTACGGCGCGTTCTGGGGCGAGGTGCAGAGCAACGTGCACAAGGCGCTGGGTTGCCTCGGCGTCATCACCGACGGCTCGATCCGCGACATCCCGCAATGGGCGCCGGGATTCCAGGCGCTGGCCGGCTCGATCGGACCGTCGCATGCCTGGGTGCATGCGGAACATTTTGGCGGCGAAGTTCGCGTCGCCGGGATGACCGTGCATTCCGACGACCTGATCCATGCCGACCAGCACGGTGCGATCGTGATCCCGATCGATATCGCCGCGAAGATTCCGGACGCCGCCGAACTCTGCGGCCGCCGCGAAACCCCGATCCTCGATATCGCGCGCAGCCCCGACTTCACGCTGGAAAAGCTGAAAGCCGCGCTGAAGAAATCGGCGGAGATTCACTGATCAGGATTCACTGACCAACCACTGACAAAAAGTCAGGGCATTTCAACAGGCGAGGGGGATACGCGATGCGAGGATTTGGCGCGGCTGTCTTGTTGATCCTCGCAGGCGTGGTGAGCGCGCAGGCGCAGACCTATCCCTCGCGCCCGATCACGCTGATCGTTCCGTTTCCGCCGGGTGGTTCGACCGATGCCGCCGCCCGGATCATGGCCGAGCGGATGCGCATTCCGCTCGGGCAATCCGTGGTGATCGAAAATGTCGGCGGCGCCGGCGGCAGCATCGGGGTCGGGCGCGTCGCGCGTGCCGCTCCCGATGGCTACACCTTCGACATCGGCCAGTGGGACACCCATGTCGGCAGCATCATCTACAAGCTCGACTACGACCTCGAAAAGGATTTTGAGCCGATCGCGCTGATCTCCAACAATCCGCAATTGATGGTCGCCAAGAACGATCTTCCCGCCAACACGCTGGGCGAACTAGTGACCTGGATGAAGGCGAATCCCGGCAAGATCAATTTCGTCAACCAGAACGCGGCGGCCAATGTCACCGGGGTGCTGTTCGAGAACCTGACCAAGCAGAAGGTGCAGTTCATTCCCTATCGCGGCGCCGGGCCGGCGATGACCGACCTGATGTCGGGGACCGTCGATCTGCTGGTGGTGCAGGGCGCGGTGGCGCTGCCGCAAATCCGCGCCGGCAAGATCAAGGCGCTCGCCAACCTGTCGCCGCAGCGTTCGGCCTCGATGTCGGATATTCCGACCGCAGACGAGACCGGCGTGCCCGGACTTTATATATCGGGCTGGTTCGGCTTCTGGGCGCCGAAGGGAACGCCAAAGGAGATCGTCGCCAAACTGAATGCGGCGACGGTCGAGGCCCTTGCCGATCCTGCAATTCAGAAACGCTTCACCGAACTCGGTCTCGACGTCGCCGCGCGCCCGCAGCAGACGCCGGAAGGCCTCGCCGCGTTCCAGAAGACCGAAATCGCAAAATGGTGGCCGATCATCAAGGACGCCGGCATCGGCGCCCAGGCGCAGTAGACTTGCGGCCCGCACCGCGTCACGCCATCGTCCACACGATCTGGGCCCGCAAACCGGTTGCGCCGATCCGGTTGCGCAGCACCAGCCGGGCGCCGCTGGCGCGCAGAGCGAGGTCGGCGATCGACAGGCCGAGACCGCTGCCGAGCGCGCTCTTGTTGCGGCCGCGGTAAAAGCGTTTCGTGACCAGCGCAATCTCGTCCTCCGGGATGCCCGGACCGTCGTCGTCGACGTAGACTGCGAGGCTGCCGGATTCCTGTTGCATCGACCAGCGGATGGCGCCCGGCTGCGGCGTGTGCCGCGCGGCGTTCTCGTGCAGGTTACGAACCGCGAGCAGGAGAAATTCGCGGTTGGCCGTGACCATGGTGCTCACGAGCGCGGAATCGATCGTGACCGGGACGGCGCGGTCCGGTGCCGGCAGCGCGTCGACGACTTCCTGGATCACGCCGCCGATGCTGATCTGGTTGGCCGGCATCGCCTCCGGCGCGGAATCGAGTTTCGCGATCGCGAGCAACTGGCGAACCAGGCGCGTCGTCCGATCGACGCCGACGAGAATCTGGCGCAACGCAGTGTCGCGCGTGGTCTCGTCGCGCGCCACGATCGCGACCTGGGCCTGCGTCCGCAATCCCGCCAGCGGCGTCCGCAACTCGTGGGCCGCAAACGCCGTGATGGCCCGTTCGTGCCGCAAGGCATCCTCGACCCGGGTGAAGAGAGCGTTGAGCGAACCGATCACGGGGCGGATTTCGTCCGGCATTCTTCCGGTCTCGACCGGGCTCATATCGTCGGCATTGCGGCGCGAGAGCTCCTCGGCGAGCGTGCGCAGCGGACGCAAGCCCCTGTTGAGGCTTGCCCAGATCAGGAAGCCGAGCAGGGGCACCGTCAGCGCCAGCGGCGCCAGAACGCCCTTGATGATCTCGGCGACGAAATGGTCGCGCAGACCCACCCGGTCACCCACCTGCACCCGAACACCCTTGCCGGCGTCTTCGGCGGTAAAGACGCGCCAGGTCTCGCCATTGATACGACGGTCGGAGAAGCCGGCGCCGTTGTCGCTCAGGCGTTCGTTCGGCGCGCCGCTGGAGCGCGCCACCAGCCGCCCGTCGAGCGACCATATCTGGCAGGACAGTTGCCGCTCGTAGTTCAGGAGCTCCGGCGCCTCGCCGGCATCGCCGTCTTTCGGGATGTTGCCGACGCCCTTGGCTGACGCCAGCGACAGCACCATTCTTGCTGCTTCCTGCAGCCGCGCATCCAGCACGCTTTCGACTTCCCGCGTCGTGCCGACATAGATCCAGCAGGTGGCGGCAAGCCAGATCAGGCCGGTGGCCGCAACGAGGATCAGAAACAGTCTTCCTTTAAGCGAGTTCATGACGCGACCGGCCTCATCCGGTATCCGATGCCGCGCAAGGTTTCGATCTTGGTCCGTCCGATCTTGATGCGCAGCTTGTGGACGTGGACTTCGACGGTGTTGCTTTCGATCTCTTCCTGCCAGCCGTAGAGCTTGGCTTCCAGATCGCCCTTCGACAAAACCGTACCGGGGCGGTTCATCAGCGCGGCAAGCACGGCGAACTCGCGCCGGGACAGGCTGATGTCGGTGCCGTTGACGGTCACGGTGAGGCGCGCGGGGTTCAAGGTGACGCCGTTGTAGGAGGCCTGCGGCGAGGCGCGGCCTTCCTGCCGCCGGCTGATGGCGCGGACGCGGGCGGCGAGTTCTTCGAGGTCGAAGGGTTTGCCGAGGTAGTCGTCCGCGCCGGCGTCCAGTCCCCTGATGCGGTCGGCGACGTCGTCGAGCGCCGTCAACAGCAGCACCGGCGTGCGGTCGCCGCGCGCGCGCAACGCCGCCAGCAGTTCGAGGCCGGATCCGTCCGGCAGCATCAGGTCGAGCACCAGCGCGTCGAAGTCGTCGGCTGCGAGCGCCGCGTGTCCGTCAGCGCAACTGGCGACGATGTCGAGTGTCGCGCCGTACAGCCCGAGCCCGACCTTCAGTCCGTCCGACAGCACCGGGTCATCCTCAACCACCAGAATCCGCATGACAGCCGCTCCCTGTTACCTCCGCAGTCCGTCTCCAGGCTTAAGGCTGGCTTAAGGTCGCAACCCGACATGGGCCGCCCGCCGGATCGCTCACAGAAGGTACCCCATGCCCTACGTTCGGATTTTCGGTTTTGTTACGTTGCTGCTGCGGCTGGCGATGGTCGCCGTTCCCGCGGCGTCGGCGCCGCTGCCGGCTGACCAGGCCTTTCAGCTCCGCGCGCAGCTCGATGAGGAAGAGGGGATCGAACTGAGCTGGAGCATTGCGCCCGGCTACTACCTCTATCGCGACCGGATCGTGGTGACGCTCGACGGCCAGCGAATCCGGACCGCGACCGAAAAGGGCGAACCGAAGGACGATCCGAACTTCGGTATGGTCGAGGTCTATCACGGCACCGGCATGGCGACGGTTCCGGCGGAACTGTTGCCGGAGAAGGGCCGCATCGTCGTCACCTATCAGGGCTGCGGCGAAAACACGATCTGCTATCCGCCGATCTCGAAGACGGTCGATGTTGCGACCTTGCTGGTCGAGGAAGCGCCGGAAGGCGGCGCGGCCGCGCCGGCAGGTAACGGGACCGCGAGTGCAGCGCCCGGCAGCGGCGATCCGCAATCCGGAGCCTCGACGGAGGTTTCAAATTGGGGCCCGACGCAGGCCGGCGGAACAGCCACCGAAGCGGGCCTGTTCAGCGGCGGTCTTGTGTCGACCGTGCTGGCCTTTCTCGGCTTCGGTCTGCTGCTGTCGTTCACCCCCTGCATATTCCCGATGATCCCGATTCTGTCGGGCATGCTGACGCGGGCCGGTGACCAGCTGTCATTGGCGCGCAGCTTTGTCCTTTCCGCGTCCTATGTGGTGGCGATGGCTGCGGCCTACGGTACGCTCGGAATTGTCGTGGCCTGGTCGGGCGAAAATTTGCAGGCTGCGCTGCAGACGCCGTGGGCCGTTCTGGCCATGAGCGCCGTGTTCGTCGCGCTCGCGCTGTCGATGTTCGGGCTCTACGAATTGCAACTGCCGCAATCCTGGACGGCGAAGCTGGCGGCGACCGCGGGCAACAAGGGCTCGGTCGGCGGTGCTGCGCTGCTCGGCTTCGGCTCGGCGCTGATCGTCGGACCCTGCGTGACGCCGCCGCTGGCGGCGGCCATGGTCTTCGTGGCGCAAACCGGCGAAGTCGCGCGCGGCTCGCTGGCGCTGTTTTCGCTCGGCCTCGGCATGGGGCTACCGCTGATCGCCTTCGGCGTCCTCGGCGCGAAGGTGCTGCCACGCTCCGGCGCCTGGCTTGCGCTGGTGAAGCACATTTTCGGCTTCATCTTTGTTGCGCTCGCGATCTGGATGGCCTCGCGGGTGTTCCCGGTCGCGCTGACGGCAATCGCGTGGGGCGTGATGTTCATCGCCATCGGACTTTACCTCGACGTGCCGTCTCTGCTTGAGACGCCGCGCTGGCGGTCGGCAAGTCTCGCACGGGGAGCCGCCGGCGTGCTGGCGCTGTTCTACGGCTGCGTTCTCGTCATCGGCGCCGCGCTCTCCGACTACGGACCGCTGCAGCCTTTGGTCTCGGCCGGCCTGGTCGCTTCAGCAGATGCAAGAGGCTCGGATGGCTTTCAGGTGGTTTCCACGGAGCCCGACCTCGAGCGGGCGATCGAACTCGGCCGCCAGCAGGGCAAGAGCATCATGGTCGATTTTTCCGCCGACTGGTGCACCGAGTGCCTGCTGATGGAGCGGAACATCTTTGCCCAGGACGTGGTGCGACAGCAGCTTCGCGGCATGCTGCTGATCCGCGCCGACCTCACCCATTTCGACACATCGAGCAAGAAACTGATGCAGCGCTTCGCGGTGGTCGGACCGCCGACCGTCGTGTTCCTCAATCCCGATGGAAGCGAGATCACGGAGGCCCGCGTTGTCGGCGACATCGGGGTCAGTGGCTTCCTCGGCAGGCTTGCCAAAGCTTCACGCGCTTAATTCCAGAAGGATAAACCAATGCCGAATCCGATATCCCGTGCCGATTTCCTGCGCTTGACGGCGATGTCCGCCTCACTGCTGGTCATCCCCAAACTGGCGCGCGCCGGCGACAACGAAATCACGCGCGACATGATCCTGAACGATCCCGATGCGCCGGTGTCCGGGAATCCCGACGGCGATCTCACCATCGTCGATTTCTTCGACTATAACTGCCCCTACTGCAAGGCGGCGGCCAAGGACCTCGAAAAGATCGTCAAGGCCGACGGCAACATTCGCCTGATCTACAAGGACTGGCCGATTCTCGCGCCAACCTCGATCGTCGGCGCGCGGCTGGCACTGGGGGCCAAATATCAGGATCGGTATCTGCCGGTTCACCACGCGCTGATGGACATTCCCGGCTACGGCATATCGCAGGAACAGATGCTTGATGCCGTCCGTAAAACCAGCGTCGACCAGCCGCGGCTCGATGCCGATATGACTGAACATGCCGAGGACATCCTGCGTCTCGTCAAGCGCAACCTGAACATCGCCGAAGCGATCGGGCTTCAGGGCACGCCCGGCTTCCTGGTCGGCGCCTACAAGGTGAACCAGGCGCTCAACTATGACGGATTTGTCAGGGTCGTGGCCGATGCGCGTGCCCGCGCGAAGAAGACGAAATAAACGGCCACCATAACTCTCCGGAACCCAAAGACATGATCGATCTGTTCTCTCAACGCGCGCGGCGTATGTTCGCCGCGTCGATGCTCTCACTCGGCCTTGCCGGGTGCTCCGTCACAGGCGACGGGCTGCACGGCGTCGAACGATCGGCGCTGCAGCCGCAAGCGGTGTATTATGCCGAACGGCCGGCCGAGAAATTTCCGGTCGTGGCCGTCGATCCCTCGCAGATCGATGCGCAATTCCTCAAGCAGGTCGTCGACTATCGCTCGCCGCATCCGCCGGGCACGGTCGTGGTCGACCCGCACCGGCGCTTTCTGTACCTGGTCCAGAGCGGCGGCAAGGCGATCCGTTACGGTGTCGGTGTCGGCCGCGAGGGACTGGCCTTTGCCGGTACCGGAACGGTGCAGGAGAAGAGGGAATGGCCGCACTGGACGCCGACGGCCGCAATGATCGCGCGCGATCCGAAGCGATACGCGAAATGGGCGGCCGGCATGGAGGGCGGCGCCGCAAACCCGCTCGGCGCGCGGGCGCTCTATCTGTTCAAGAACGGACAGGACACGCGCTATCGCATCCACGGCACCACCGAGCCCGACAGCATCGGCAAGGCGGTGTCTTCCGGCTGCATCCGCATGATGAACCAGGACGTCATCGACCTCTACGGACGGGTGCCGCTCGGTGCCAGGGTCGTGGTGCTCTGAACAGGATATTGCAGCGGTCACGTGTTTGCGAGGGGCGCGTGCGCGTCGGCGTCATTTAAGGCTGGCTTAAGGTAGCCTGCCTTGTTGCGCTGACGAACCTCCACGCAACCGGAATCGCCTGATGCAAAACCTCAACTCGTCCTCTGACAAGACTTCGATATCGTTCTCACCGGCGCTGGCCGCCTGGGCGCCTTTGCCGATCCGGATCGCCGTTGGCTATGGCTTCATGGCGCACGGCTATGCCAAACTTTCCCGTGGCCCGGAGAACTTTGCGGGCGTCCTGCATACCCTGGGTGTACCCGAGCCGTTGCTGGCTGCGTGGGCCGCGACGCTGACCGAACTGATCGGTGGCGCCGCTGTCATGCTCGGCGTCCTGATTCCCTGGGCAAGTATCCCGATGGCGGCGGTTCTGCTGACAGCGCTGGTCACGGTGCATCTGCCCTATGGATTTTTCTCGGTGAAGTTCGCGGAAGTCACCGCAACCGGCATCAAGTTCGGGTCGGTGGGCTATGAAATTCTGCTGCTCTACCTCGCGGGCCTGGCGGCACTGGCGCTCGGCGGACCCGGCGCGCTGTCGCTCGAGGGATGGATCGAGCGGCGGCGGCAGCGCGATCTCGACCGGAAAACGCTGCAATCGCTCGCCATCAAATCGTGAGTTTCTTCGCCGGCAATTTCGCCCACGCGCGTAACAATAGCCGGGTTTCTGCGAACTAACAGGTGAGGCCCCAAGGCAAGCCTTGAAGGCAAGCCTTGAAGGCAAGCCTTGACGGCAGGGCCTCACCGCACCGCGAAAGCCGCGCGCGGGGTTTGCAGGATATCCGGCGATGACAACGGAAGATCTGATTCGGGCGTTGACCGCCGACCGTCGCATCGGACCAAAACCCCGGATGCTGCTGCTGTGGGCGCTGGTGCCGGCGATCGCTTTCGCCGCGATCCTGTTTTTCTCCAGGATCGGCTTTCGCACCGATATCGACGCAGCACTCGGCACAGTCCGGTTCCTGTTCAAATTCGTGATCGTCGTTCCGCTCGCGCTGGTGACGCTGGGCGCGCTGTTTCGCAGCGCGGATCCGGTCTCGACGCCCGGCTGGTGGGCAAGGCTGCTGCCGGTTCCGGCGCTGTTGCTGTGCGCAGGCGTGGCGGCGGAACTGCTGTCGATTCCGAGCTCGGAATGGCTGACCCGCCTGATCGGCTCCAACGCGCTGAATTGCATGACGCTGATTCCGCTGCTCGCCAGCGGGCCGCTCGTGATCTTCATCGCAGCATTGAAGCGCGGCGCGTCGGCCGATCCCGGATTGAGCGGCGCGATCGCGGGGCTCGCCGCGAGCG
Source organism: Hyphomicrobiales bacterium (assembly GCA_038244925.1). Classification (GTDB taxonomy): domain Bacteria; phylum Pseudomonadota; class Alphaproteobacteria; order Rhizobiales; family Xanthobacteraceae; genus Bradyrhizobium. The sequence continues at coordinate 13,780 of JBBRSX010000099.1, forward strand.
CCATCGCGGCCGTCTTCTATGCGACCAACTGTTTCGACGACAGCCCGCTGTTCGTCGTCACCTGGTATCCGCTCGCGATAGGCGCGGTGGTGCTGGCGGGTTACATCGCCGGCCGGCGCGTGTTGCGATGGTAGCGCGGCGACGGCCGGCGTTTCGGTCCGGCGCCGGCAGCCGCCGGCCGATTATGGTTAGCGAATGGTTGAGATCGGCACGAGGTCGCGGCAAATGAGGCTGGGGTCTGGCGCCCGCATCCGGGCAAAGCGCAGGCCGTCGCAATTGCCGCACTTAACCTTTACGCCTCTTTAATGGCACGTCCGTAGGGTTGCTTCACGGGGTCCGATTGGGCCGCGCACCGTCCAGAACGGCCGGGTATCGCGTACGCGTTGGAGTCTTCCATGGATATCATGACGACGGCCGGGCTTTTGGCTGGCATGGCCGTTATTGCGACAATGGTGCTCCTGGGCGGCGATCTGCACATGTTCATCTCCGAACATGCTGTCATCATCATCTTCGGCGGCACGATCGCTGCGACCATGATCCGGTTTCCGCTGGGCGTCATGTTGCACGGCCTGCCGCTGGGCCTGAAGTTTGCGTTCACGATGAGCCGGCTGTCGGCGCGCGACCTGGTCGACGAACTCGCCCGCATTGCCGAGATTGCCCGCAAGCAGGGGCCGGTTGGACTGGAAAAAGTCGAAACCGAGGAGCCGTTTCTCGCCAAGGGCATTCGCTACGTCGCCGACGGCTACGATCTCGAATTCATCCGCGACAACATGGAGCGCGACCGGGACAACTTCCTGATGCATCTCAACGAAGGCAGCAAGATCTATCGCGCCATGGGTGACTGCGCGCCTGCGTTCGGCATGATCGGTACCCTGATCGGCATGGTGCAGATGTTTTCGAACATGTCGGATCCCTCGAAGCTCGGCCCGTTCATGGCGACCGCCCTGCTGGCAACGCTCTATGGCGCGCTGGTCGCGAACCTGCTCTGCCTGCCGATCGCCGACAAGCTGCATGGCAAGCTGCTCGACGAGGAAACCAATCGTACGCTGATCATCGACGGCATCCTCATGATTCGCGATTCCAAGAGCCCGGCGCTGGTGCGGGAAATGCTGCTGGCCTATTTGCCCGAGAAACATCGCCACGAAGAAGCCGAAACGGTTCCGGCGTAAGGCGCGGCTGACTGCGGGCGCGGGAAACAGGCGATGGCCAAGAAGAAACGCGAAGAAGCACACGGCGGCCATGGCTGGTTCGTGACGTTTGCCGATCTGATGGCGTTGCTGTTGGCTTTTTTCGTGATGCTGGTCGCATTTTCCACCCAGGATTCGGCGAAGTTGAAGATCGTCGCCGGCTCGATGCGGGACGCGTTCGGCGTGCAAAGCGACGCGCGCTATTCGGGTATCGTCGAGTCCGACGGCTTGCCAACGCGGCCGAAGGTGAAGAACAACGAACATATTGCGCCCGAGGAATCGTCCGCCACCCCGAGCCCGGACGATAAGGACAAATCGGCGGAAAGCGGCGCCAAGCTGGCAGTCGATCGCGAATTCTCGCTCGCCTCGGCGTCGCTGCGCCAGGCGCTGCAGGACATGCCGGAAATGACCGAGATCTCCAAGCACATCATGTTCGAGGAGACCAAAGAGGGCCTCAATCTCGAAATCGTGGATCAGGACGGCCGCTCGATGTTCGCCGACGGCTCCAAGGTGCCGTACGACCGCACCCGCCGGCTGATCCAGAAGCTCGCCGGTCCGCTCAAGGCGACGCCGCTGCGGGTCAACATCGCCGGCCACACCTCGGCAGGCTTCGTGCCGGGGCGCAGCGATTACGGCGCATTCGATCTCTCGGCTGACCGTGCCAATGTGGTGCGCCAGATCCTCGAGCGGGAAGGGCTGCCGCCGTCGCACGTCTTCGCGGTCGCTGGCAAGGCCGACGGCCAGCCGCTGTTTCCCGACGATCCAACCCTGCCGGCCAACCGTCGCGTGACCATCACCTTGATGCGCGAAGCGCCGCCGTTGCCGCCCAATCTCAAGCCGTAATCCGGCGGCATTACTATAATACCGTACAAAATGCCGCAGTGGGAAATCCGCTTTGGATGCGCGCCGGATCGCCGTCGGTGCTATGTTTGATTGACAGGCAACGCGGAAGCGTCGATAGCCGCCCGGATCAAATTATCAGCAAGAGCGTTTGCCCGCGTCATGACTGTCAGCGTCACTTCCACCGAAGCCCATGAGGCGCCGGCCACTTCGGGCTTTTGGGCCCTGACGCTGGGCGGCATCGGCGTGGTGTTCGGCGATATCGGCACCTCGCCGCTCTACGCGTTCCGCGAAGCCGTCTCGCACGCGGCGCACGGCGAAGCGGTATCGCGCGCGATCGTGCTCGGCGTGCTCAGTCTGATCCTGTGGGCGCTCTTCATCGTCGTGACCGCCAAATACGTGTTGTTGCTGCTGCGCGCCGACAACAACGGCGAGGGCGGTACGCTGTCGCTGATGGCGCTGGGACAGCGGGCGCTGGGAAGGCGCAGTCTGCCGCTGCTGGCGCTCGGCGTCGTAGGCGCCTCGATGTTCATCGGCGATTCCATGATCACGCCGGCGATTTCGGTGTTGTCGGCGGTCGAAGGTCTCAAGCTGGTCACGCCGGCGCTCGACCATTACGTGGTGCCGCTGACGATCTTCATTCTCGTCCTGCTGTTCTCGGTGCAGAGCAGCGGCACCGCGCGCGTCGCCTCGGCGTTCGGGCCGGTGATGGTGGTCTGGTTTACGGTGCTGGCCGTGATGGGCCTGATCCACATCAAGGACGATCCGACCGTGCTGGCGGCGATCAATCCGCTGTATGCGATCGAGTTCGTGCTGTCCCACGGCACCATCGGCCTGGTGACGCTGGGTCTGGTGTTTCTGGCCGTCACCGGCGGCGAAGCGCTCTATGCCGATCTGGGTCATTTCGGGCGCAAGCCGATCCAGGCCGGCTGGCTCTATTTCGTGCTGCCGTCGCTGCTGATCAATTATTTCGGGCAGGGCGCGCTGGTGCTGTCCGATCCCTCGACGATCGAGAATTCGTTCTACCGCATGGTTCCCGAGATCCTGCTGTTGCCGCTGGTGGTGCTGGCGACGGCGGCGACCGTAATCGCGAGCCAGGCCGTGATAACTGGCGCGTTTTCGCTGATCCGGCAGGCGGTGCAACTCGGCCTGTTGCCGCGGTTCGAGGTTCGCTACACCTCGGAGACCCACGCCGGCCAGATCTATCTGCCGCGGGTCAACCGGATGCTGCTGCTCGGCGTGATCCTGCTGGTGCTGCTGTTCCGCACCTCCAGCGGCCTCGCTTCGGCCTATGGCATCGCCGTCTCCACCACCATGGTTGCCGACGGTATCATGGGCTTTGTCGTGATCTGGAAATTGTGGAACTGGCGCGGGGCGACCGCGGCGGCGCTGATACTGCCTTTCGTCGTCGTCGACATGGCCTTCTTCAGCGCCAATCTCTTGAAGCTGCTCGAAGGCGCCTGGGTGCCGCTGTTGTTCGGGGTAGCGGTGGCCGTGATGATCTGGACCTGGCGCCGGGGTGCGGCGATCCTGGTCGCCAAGACCCGGCGTATCGAGGTGCCGCTGACCGACCTGATCCGCAGCCTCGAAAAGCGTCCGCCGCATATCGTCAAGGGCACCGCGGTGTTCCTGACCTCCGATCCGAGTTTCGTGCCGACCGCGCTGATGCACAATCTCAAGCACAACAAGGTGCTGCACGAGCACAACGTGATCCTGACCATCGAAACCGCGCAGACGCCACGCGTCGATCTCGCCGACCGGGTCAAGATGGAATCGATCAGCGACAAGTTCGCGACCGTGCGGCTGCGGTTCGGCTTCATGGAATCGCCGAACGTGCCGAAGGCGCTGGTGATCGCGCGCAAACTCGGCTGGCAGTTCGACATCATGGCGACCTCGTTCTTCGTGTCGCGGCGCTCGCTGAAACCCTCGGCCCAATCCGGCATGCCGCAATGGCAGGACCACCTGTTCATCGCCATGAGCCGGTCGGCCAACGACGCCACCGACTACTTCCAGATCCCCACAGGGCGGGTGGTGGAAGTCGGTACCCAGGTAACAATCTGATTCATCGATAGAATTTTGGATCGTATAGCTTGACCATCCATGCGTAAGACGCATGTCTGAGGCCTGAATTCAGCCTAACCTATGCATTCCCGCCGGGAGTATACGGCTGCGCTGTTCTATTGTGCAGTGCGAAAACGGCTGAGGGCCACCCCATGTCAGTCCAGAGTGCAGTCACCGCGGCGGAAACGCCTGCGGCCAACGGCCATGGGGAAGCGCATTCCACCGCGGGCTTCAAGGCCCTGATGCTCGGCAGCATCGGCGTCGTCTATGGCGATATCGGCACCAGCCCGCTTTACGCGTTGCGCGAAGCGGTGGTGGCCGCCAGCAGTGCCTCGGTCGACGCCACGCCGCAAGCCGTGCTCGGTGTGCTCTCACTGATCCTGTGGGCGCTGCTCGTCGTGGTGACGCTGAAATACGTCCTGATCCTGCTGCGCGCCGACAACCACGGCGAGGGTGGAACGCTGGCGCTGATGGCGCTGGCGCAGCGCGCCGTCAGCAAGGGCGGGGCGGCGATCGTACTGCTCGGCATCATCTCCGGTGCGCTGTTCTACGGCGACGCCGTCATTACCCCGGCGCTGTCGGTGCTGTCGGCGATCGAGGGCATCAAGCTGGTCACCGCGACTTTCGATCCTTATGTGGTGCCGCTGACCATCGTCATTCTGGTGGTGCTGTTCGCGGTGCAGTCGCACGGCACCGCGCGCGTCGCCGCCTTGTTCGGACCCGTGATGTGCGTCTGGTTCGCGGTCATTGCGATCGCGGCGGTGCCGCAGATCGTGCGGCATCCCGAGGTGCTGCTGGCGCTCAATCCGCTCTATGCCGTTTCCTTCATGCTCCATCACGGCCTGATCGGTTTCGTGACGCTGGGCGCGGTGTTCCTCGCCGTCACCGGCGCCGAGGCGCTGTATGCTGATTTGGGCCATTTCGGCAAGCGGCCGATCCAGACCGCCTGGCTGTTCATCGTACTGCCGTCGCTGGCGCTGAATTATCTCGGGCAGGGCGCGCTGTTGATCGCCGATCCCAAGGCGGTCGAGAACCCGTTTTTCCTGATGTTCCCGGACTGGGCGCTGATCCCGATGGTGGCGCTGGCGACGATGGCGACCGTGATCGCGAGCCAGGCCGTGATCACCGGCGCTTACTCGCTGACGCGGCAGGCGATCCAGCTCGGCCTGATGCCGCGGTTCGAAATTCGCCATACCTCTGAAGCCCATTCCGGCCAGATCTTCATCCCGCGCATCAACATGATGCTGTTCGTCGCGGTAATGCTGCTGGTGCTGCTGTTTCGCTCCTCCAGCGCGCTGGCCTCCGCCTACGGCATCTCGGTGACCGGCACCATGGTGGTGACGGCGATGATGGGCTTTGTGGTGATCTGGAAGGTCTGGAAGTGGTCGCCCGTCGCGGCCGCAGCCCTGATCGCGCCGTTTCTGTTTCTCGATCTCACCTTCCTCGCGGCTAATCTGCTGAAGGTGTTCGACGGCGGCTGGGTGCCGCTGGCGCTCGGCGGCATCGTGATGCTGCTGATGTATACGTGGCGGCGCGGCAGCCGGCTGCTGTTCGAAAAATCGCGCAAACTGGAATTCCCGCTGGCCGAGCTGGTGGCGATGCTGGAAAAGCGTCCGCCGCAGCGGGTTTCCGGCACCGCCGTATTCCTGACCTCCGACCCCGACAGCGCGCCGACGGCGCTGATGCACAGCCTGAAGCACTACAAGGTGCTGCACGAGAAGAACGTCATCCTCACCATCGAGACCGCGCCGACGCCGCGGATCGACGACAGCGAGCGGGTGCGGATGGAGCAGCTCTCGGCGACCTTCTCCAAGGTGACCTTGCGTTTCGGATTCATGGAATCCCCCAACGTGCCGAAAACGCTGGCGATTGCCCGCAAGCTCGGCTGGCAGTTCGACATCATGGCGACCTCGTTCTTCCTGTCGCGGCGTTCGCTGAAGCCGGCCGCGCATTCCGGCATGCCGCGCTGGCAGGACCTGCTGTTCATCCGGCTCAGCCGCTCGGCCAACGACGCCACCGACTATTTCCAGATTCCCACGGGGCGCGTGGTGGAAGTCGGTACGCAGGTGACGATCTAGCGGGAGCGCTGTACGAACTTGTTCCAGCAACCGCTGGATCAGAAGTCGACATGCGCGCCGTTCATCGCCTCGCCACACTTGATGACGCAAAACGCCTGCTTGAAATTCGGCGAAGCTCGATCCTCGAGCGGCCCCGGGGATGTCCGCGCTGGAAAGCCAATTCTGGGCGGCACAGCTGGCCCTGGTTGGAATGAAGCGAAAGCTGCGCGAACTTGAAACCTGGCTCGCCGAACTGGATGGCGCGGTGGCCGGGTGGGGCGCCATTCGCGGCGACTATCTGGAAGGACTGTATACGGCCCCCGAATTTGCCGGCCGCGGTGTCGGCGGGACGTTGCTCGAAATGCTCGAAGGGCTGATGCGTGAACGGGGCGTCCCAGCCGTGCGTGCGGAAGCCAGTTCAAATGCCGCGATTTTTACCTGCGGCGCGGCTACCGGAGCACCGGGGCGCAATCGCCCGACGGCGCCTGGCCGATGGCGAAGCGGCTATAGCCCAAGGGACTTGCGCGCCAGCTTCCGGATGATGCTTTAAACCGTTTGCAGCGCTTGATTTTCCTCGCGCCAGAGGCGACTTTGCACCCCGAAATGGCGGGCCGGCTGGCCCCCTAAATGGTCGGGAGGATTGCGTGGCGGATCATCAGGTGCACGATTTAACGCCGGAAGACGTCTCAAAAGGGATGGCGGAAGGACGCTATCTGCTGGTCGACGTTCGTGAGCCCAATGAGGTCGCGGTGGAGGCCTATCCCGGCGGCGTGGTGGTCCCGCTCTCGACCTTCGATCCCGGCGCGATCGCCGACCCCAAGGGCAAGACCGTGGTGTTCGCCTGCCGCTCTGGAAAACGCTCGGTGACGGCCTCGCTGGCGGCGCAGGCCGCGGGGCTTGCTTACGACCACCATCTGGCCGGCGGTATTTTGGGCTGGAAGGCAGCGGGATTGCCGACCAAGACCGGCGGCTGATCAGGACCGCTCTGCACCATGACTTCCATGAACAAGGTCTTCGCCGACCTTCCCGTCACCGTCTTCGAGGCGATGTCGCAGGCCGCGCGCGACAACAACGCCATCAATCTCGGCCAGGGTTTTCCCGACGATCCGGGCCCGGATGACATCCGCCGCGCCGCCGCCGACGCGACGCTCAACGGTTACAACCAGTACCCGTCGATGATGGGCATTCCGGAGCTGCGCACCGCGATATCAGCCCATTACGGCCGCTGGCACAACCTCACCCTCGACCCGATGACCGAGGTGATGGTGACGTCGGGAGGCACCGAAGCGCTGACCTCGTCGATTCTCGCCGTGGTCGAACCCGGCGACGAAGTGGTGGTGTTCCAGCCGGTCTATGACAGCTACCTGCCGATCATCCGCCAGGCCGGCGGCATTCCGCGGCTGTTGCGGCTGGAGCCACCGGAATGGCGGCTGAACGAGGAGATGCTGGCCAGCGTCTTCAACCACAAGACCAAGGCGGTGCTGTTCAACAATCCGCTGAATCCGGCCGCCGTGGTCTATCCGCGCGAGGACCTCGAATTGCTGGCGCGGTACTGCCAGAAGTTCGACGCCATTGCGATCTGCGACGAGGTCTGGGAGCACGTCGTCTTCGACGGCCGCGAGCACATCCCGCTGATCACGATCCCGGGGATGCGCGACCGCACCATCAAGGTCGGTAGCGCCGGCAAGATCTTTTCGCTGACGGGATGGAAGATCGGTTTTGTCTGCGCAGCACCGCCGCTGCTGCGGGTCGCGGCCAAGGTGCACCAGTTCCTGACGTTCACCACTCCGCCCAACCTGCAGGCCGCGGTGGCCTACGGCCTCGGCAAGCCCGCGGAATATTTCCATGACATGCGCAAGGATCTGGCGCGGAGCAGGGACCGCCTGACAAAAGGGCTGGAGAGCATCGGCTTTCCCGTGCTGAAGTCGCAGGGCACCTACTTTCTCACCGTCGACCTGTCGCCGCTCGGGCTCAACGAAACCGACGAAGCCTTCTGCAAGCGCATCGTCACCGATTACAAAGTCGCCGCGATCCCGGTGTCGGCGTTCTACGAAACCGACGCGGTGACGTCGGTGGTGCGGTTCTGTTTTTCCAAGCGCGACGAAACGCTGGATACCGCGCTGGAGCGGCTGTCGGACGCGGTGCATCGTCGCAAGAGGTAGGAAATGCGCGACCAACTTCGTTTGCCGATTTCTTTCGTTGCCGCGATGGCCACAGTCCTGCTGGCCGCGCCCGCGACTGCCGAAGAGCGCACGGTGAATTTCTACAATTGGTCGAACTACATGGCCCCGGACGTCTTGGAGAACTTCACCAAGGAGACCGGAATCAAGGTGGTCTACGACACGTTTGACGCCAACGAGACGCTGGAGACGCGGCTGCTCGCCGGAAAATCCGGCTATGACGTCGTGGTGCCCACCGGCTATTTCCTGCAGCGCCAGATCACGGCAAAAGTTTTCCTCAAACTCGACAAGGCGAAACTGCCGAACCTCGTCAACGCCTGGCCGGTGGTGACCAAGGAACTCGCGATCTACGATCCCGGCAATAATTACGGCGCCAACTACATGTGGGGCACCACCGGCATCGGCTACAACGTCAAGATCGCGCAGAAAATTCTGGGGCCGGATGCGAAGATCGACAGCTGGGACATGGTGTTCAAGCCCGAGAATCTGGCGAAGTTCAAGGATTGCGGCATTCACATGCTGGATTCCGCCGACGACATTCTGCCGGCCGCATTGAGCTATCTCGGCATCGATCCGAACTCGACCAAACCCGCCGACCTCGAAAAGGCCGCCGATCTCGTCATCAAGATCAGGCCCTATGTCCGCAAGTTTCATTCTTCGGAGTATCTGGGCGCGCTGGCGTCGGGCGAAATCTGCTTCGTGGTCGGCTGGTCTGGCGACATCATGCAGGCGCGCAGCCGCGCGGCGGAAGCCAAGAACGATATCGAGATCGGCTACACCATCCCGAAGGAGGGCGCGCAGATGTTCTTCGACAATCTGGCGATCCCGGCGGACGCCAGGAACGTCGCTGAGGCCTATGAGCTGATCAACTATCTCTACCGTCCCGAGGTCGCCGCGAAAAACTCCGACTTCCTGTCATATGCCAACGGCAATCTGACGAGCCAGAAGCTGGTTGATCCCCGAATCCTCAACGACAAGAACATCTATCCGGACGAGGCGATGCAGAAGAAGCTGTTCGTGATCCAGGCGCGGGATGCAGCGACGCAGCGGGTGATCAACCGGCTGTGGACCCGGGTGAAGACGGGGAAATAGGTCTCTCCGCCGTCATTGCGAGCCAAGCGAAGCAATCCATTCTTTCTTTATGCCGCGACATGGATTGCTTCGCTTGGCTCGCAATGACGTGAGCAAATTTCGAGTCTGTAGCCGGATGAGCGCAGCGAAATCCGGGGCCGCTGCTTGACCAATCCCGGATGTCGCTGCGCTCATCCGGGCTACGAAGCTGCGACGTCGAGAGAATTCACCGCCACCTGCGGTGCAGCCACAGCCACTGGTCCGGATATTCGCGCACCCAGCCTTCGATCACGTCGGTGACTGCCTGCATCGTGCCCTGAACGTCGACTTGGCCGGACGCGTCGCGCGCGGGCTTGACCTCTTCGGACAATTCCGCGCGAAAGCGGTGGTTGGGCAGGCGGATGATGCGTACACCGTGCACGGGGCACTCGACCTGGCGCAGCAGTCTTGCGAGCGTGGGATTGGCCTTGGTCTTGCGGCCGAAGAACGTCACCTCGACGCCGTTGCCCATGTACTGGTCGACCAGCAT
>JBBRSX010000100.1:0-23046 GCA_038244925.1 Hyphomicrobiales bacterium
GCATCATGCTCGGCATCAAGGACGTTAATCGACATCCGGTCATCCACACTTGGTCCTACAAACTCGCCGAGGCTGCCTGATATGATTCGAACCAAGGAAACACTGACCTAGAACCAGGCCGCCAGCGCGATCGCGACCGGCATGGTGATCGCGGCCAAAATGGTCTGCAGCGTGATGATCTGCGCCAGCAATGGCGCGTCGCCGCCCATCTGCCGGGCCAGCACATAGGCGCTTGACGAGCACGGCACCCCCGAGCAGGCGGTGACGATGGCAAGGTTGGAGCCGGTAAGCCCGAACCACAGCGCCAGCGCCACCGCCATCACAGGCATCAGCACCAGTTTCAGGAACACCGCGACCGAAGCGGCAAGGCTCGGGCGAAACATGCCTTCGAGATGCAGCCCGGCGCCGGTGACCAAGAGGCCGATCGCGAGCGAGGAACGGCCGAGCGCGTCGGCGACCTCATGCCAGAGCTTTGGCAGCGGGATGTGGGTGACGTTGATCGCGAGCCCGATCGCGCAGGCCCAGATCAGGGGATTGCGCACCACGGTCATCGCGATCGAACCGACCGAGCGCTTTTCGGGCGAGGCGTAATGCGCCAGCACCGACACGCTGAACACATTGACCAGCGGGATGATGGCGACCATCGCCACCGAGGCCAGCGCCAGTCCGGCATCGCCAAACAGATTGCCGGACACCGCGAGCGCCACATAGGTCTGCCAGCGCGTCGCGCCCTGGAAGATCGAGGTAAAGGCCGGCCCGTCGATCGCCAGTCGCCCGAACAGGGGCCGCAGCGCCAGGCACAACAGCGACATCAGGAGCGCTGAAAGCAAAAGCGCGCCGCCGACACCGGCAACCGGGACCTTGGTGAGATCGGCCTTGACCAGCGTCTGCACCAGCAGCACCGGAAACAGCACGTAGTAAGTCAGCCGCTCCAATCCGTGCCACTGCGTCTCCAGCCGCATCAGGCTTCGCTTCAGGATGAAGCCGAGCACGATCAGCAGGAACACCGGCAGCAGGGCCGCAATCACGATTCCCATCCTCAGCGATCCCCGCGCAACGTCGCCAGCCGGTCCAGCGCGCCCTGCAGGATGAAGATCGCGGCGTGTTCGTCGATCACCTTGGCGCGGCGGGCGCGGCTCATGTCCATGCCGATCAGTTCGCGCTCCACTGCAACGGTGGAGAGCCGCTCGTCCCACAGCGCAAGCGCCAACTCGGTGAGTTTGGAAAAATTACGCGCGAAAGCCCGGGTCGATTGCGCGCGCGGTCCCTCGCTGCCGTCCATGTTGATGGGCAGGCCGAGTACGAAGCCGACGGCGCTGCGCTCACCGGCGATCTTGAGTAACCGCGCCGCATCGGCCTTGAAGGCCTTGCGCTGGATGGTCTCGACGCCGGTGGCGAGCCTGCGGTCGGGGTTGGACACGGCGACACCGATGGTCTTGGTGCCGAGATCGAGGCCCACGAGGGCGCCACGTTCAGGCCAGTGCGCGGCGGCTTCGATCAGGGGTAGGATGAGGGCAGGCATCGCCCCGCTTACCACGCGGCGCGGAAAGCGGGAAAGAGCGGCGATGGACGCGCTGACATTATTTGGATTGCTCGCGGTCACGGCGATGCTGGTGGCCTACGCGCTGGAGGATCGCAGCCCCTGGTTCATCTTCGCTTTTGCCGTCTCCTGCGCGCTCGGCTCGATTTACGGGTTTCTGCAGGGCGCCTGGCCGTTCGGGCTGGTCGAGGCGATCTGGACCGGCGTCGCGCTGCGGCGCTGGAATGTCAGGCGGCGCGCGGATTAGCCCTCTACGGTCGACGCTATGGTTGTCTATGGATGTGGTAACATATTAAGGTAGAGCGTCGTTTCGTATATTTTTTTGAAACTGTGGGCGAGCCCACAAACACCTCGGCCGCATCAAGGCTATTTTTTCAGGATTGGTACTGCCGTGGACCCGAGGTAGTGGCTGCCGCTGCGCGCACTTTATATTGATTTTTCACAGGTTGATTGGAGGTTCGTCATGTTTATGAAACCGGCCGTGATTGCCACCACCGAACGTCGCTTCAAGCACGCGGATTTCTCGCCGGCCGCTCTGGACAAGAAGCTCGGGGATGGGCCGATCGCAATGACGCCGGAGCGAAAGCAAGTCCGATTGCGTCAACTGGTTGCGGAAACCGGTGACGCTGTCTCGGCCCGGATCGGCCTGGAGCGGATCATCAACGGAAACGAGCTCGACAGCATCAATTACTTGGGCAAGGGCATGATCGCCTCGCGTTCGATCTGCCGTATCCAGATCAAGGATGCTCGCGCCAATCTGGTGGGCTATGCGACGGGCTTCCTGATCGGCCCCGGTCTCATGATGACCAATCACCACGTGTTCGGGAGGCCTGGCGACGCCACCAATTCGATTGCGGACTTCGATTACGAACTTGATGCCAAAGGCATGGAGCGCGACCCCGTGCGGTTTGGGTTCGAACCCGACAAGCTGTTCTACACCAACGACCAACTCGATTTTTCGATCGTTGCGGTGGCTCCGACGTCGCTGACCGGCGGGCGGCCGCTGACGGACTGGGGCTGGCTGCCGTTGAGCGGTGAGCCGGGCAAAGGCGACCCCGGCGAATATCTGACCATCATCCAGCATCCCGGCGGGCAGGCCAAGCAGATCTGCGTCCGCGACAACAAGCTGCTGAAATATGCCGGCGATTTCGTCTGGTACATGACGGATACCAGCGCCGGTTCGTCCGGGGCGCCCGCCTTCAACCGGTTCTGGCAGGTCCTCGCTCTCCATCACAGCGGCATCGCAAAAAAGGACGCGCAGGGCCGCATGCTCACCAAGGACGGCAGGGTTTGGGATTCGTCGATGGATGAAGCCCTGATCGACTGGATCGCGAACGAGGGCGTCCGCGTCAGCGCCATCGTTGCCGACCTCAAGGTCGCGCTCAGTTCGCATCCGCTGCTGAAGCCCGTGCTCGACGAACAACCTTCGCCGCTGCCGCCGACGGCGGCTGAAAAGGCCGCACTGCCGGCAGGTATGCCCGTCGGTGGAGGCTATCAAAATGGAAGCTACAACAATGGCAGTTACAATAACGGTAGCTACAACGACGTCTGGTTCGAGCAATCCGGCGACGTGACCTCGATCGTCATCCCGTTCCGCATCCCGGTGCCGTTGTTCAAGCGGGCAGGCGGGGCGGTTCCCCCCGAGGAGACCAAGCCAAAAGCGCTGGCGATGATCGCGCCAGCCGTCGTTCCTCCCGCCATTGGTGGTCCGCGCATCGGCTCGCTGACCGGTTTGCCGATGGAGGCGGTTCATATCAATCACGACACGCTGGGCTCGCGGCCGGGTTACAAGCCGAATTTCATCGGAACCGGCAAGTTCTCGGTGCCTTTGCCGAAAATTCCGGCGGCGCTCAAGTCCAAGGTCGCAACGCTGACCGGCCGTTCGACCCAGTCCGAACTAAAATATTTCAATTACAGCGTGGTGATGAACAAGGAGCGCAAGCTCGCCTTCTTCAGTTGCGTCAACATCGACGGCGGCAAGCAGCAGGACGTTGGCAAGCGCGAGGGTGACTCATGGATGCGCGATCCCCGCATCCAGGACTCCTTCCAGATCGGTGATGAATTCTACCGGAAGCAGGCGACGCTCGAAGCGGATCGGACAGCCAATCCGTTCGATCGCGGCCATCTCGTTCGCCGCCTCGATGCGACGTGGGGCGGCACGGTTGCCGAAGCCAAGGAGCATGGCGACGATTCCTTCCATTTCACCAATTGTTCGCCGCAATTCTTCTCGTTCAACCAGGGCAAACAGTTGTGGGCCGGGCTTGAGGATTACACGCGCGACACGTTGTTGAAGGATGAGGAGAAAGGCATCGTCATGAACGGGCCGGTGTTCGACGGACCTGACGCCGAAGGTGGCGACTTGCCCGATCCGTCAAAGCGGCCGCACCCGGATCCGACGTTTGGTGGCATGAAGATTCCTAAATACTTCTGGAAGATACTGATCAGCAAAGGCGAGGACGGCCTCAAGGCGGCGGCGTTCCTGATGAGCCAGCGTGACCTGATCATGGATATCGACCGGATCAAGGAAGCGGACGAAAAGTTTTCCGAAGAGGACGTCAAGGTCTTCCAGATCTCATTCGCCGATCTGGTGAAATTGACCAAGCTCGACTTCGGTGGTCTGGCCGATGCCGATACCCATGAAGCGACCTCGGTAGGGCCGCGCCGGATCGAAAGCTACGCAGATATCAAATTCTAGCTGGGTCAGGCGGCGATGGCGCTGCCGGCTTTGTCGAGGCACGTCACAAAACCCTGCAGCGCGCTGTACTGGTGCGCGCTGCGGCGCGTGATGAAGAGGGTGTCGACCCGCGATTGAGCCGCTTCCAGCGTGTGGATCGTGACGGTCTCGTTGCGCCCGACCACGGCGCGCGGCAGCATCGTTACCCCCATGTCGGCGGCGACGCAGCCGATCATGCCGTCGAGGGTGCCGAGTTCAAACCGTGCGGCGGACGGCCAGCCGAATTCCGAAAACACCTGTTCCAGCCGTTGCCGGTAGGTGCAGCCGGTGCGGAACACCAGCGCGGTCGGGCCGGATTCCGGCGTGCCCGCGCGTAACGCCTTGAGGCTGGTCCAGCGCCGGGCCGAGACCAGCACCAGTTCCTCCCGGAACGCGATCCTTGTGTCGAGTTCGGCATGCTCGATCGGACCGGCGACGAAGGCGCCGTCGAAGCTGCCGTCGAGTACGCCGGCGACGAGGTCCGCGGTCGTCGACGTCCGCAATGTCAGCCGCACCGCCGGATAACGACGATGGAATTCGGCAAGCAGCGAAGGCAGCCGCACGGCAGCCGTTGTCTCCATCGATCCGATCGCGAGCGGCCCCTTCGGGTCGCCGTCGTCGCGCGCGGCCAGCATGGCTTCGCGCGAAAGTGCCGCCATCCGCTGGGCGTAGGGCAGCAAGCGGCGCCCGGCGCCGGTCAGCGTCATGCCGCGGCTGTGCCGCTCGAACAACGCGGTGCCGATCTCGGCTTCCAGCGCCTTGACCCGTTGGGTGACGTTGGACTGCACGGTGTTGAGTTCGTCGGCGGCACGGGTGATGCCGCCAAGCCGCGCCACGGTTGAAAAGGTCTGGAGATCGCTCAGTTCCATGGTGAGCCCGTTTCATTTTTGAGATAGTAGAATTCATTAGTATTCATTTTTACAGAATGATAGTTCGGCCTAGGATGGGTGTCCAGATTGCCGAGGGACGGACGAGTATGGACATAACGATCTCCACGCCGCTGACCCATCGTTTGGGCATCCGGCATCCGATCCTGTCGGCGCCGATGGACGGGATCGCGGGGGCGGGCTTGACCGCGGCGGTCAGCACCGCCGGCGGGTTCGGCATTCTTGGCGGCGGCTACGGCGACAAAGCGTGGCTGGAGCGGGAGACGGCGAAACTGGCGGGCCTCAAGGCGCCGTTCGGCATCGGCTTCATCACCTGGAGTTTTGCCAAGCAGCCTGACCTGCTGGACATCGCTCTAAAAGCCCGGCCGCGCGCGATCATGCTCTCGTTCGGCGATCCCAGGCCGTTCGCGCCGCGCATCAAGGCCGCAGGCGCGCTGTTGATCTGCCAGGTTCAGGACGAGGCGATGGCGCAGGCTGCGCTGGAGGCGGGCGCGGATGTGCTGATCGCGCAGGGCACCGAGGCTGGCGGCCACGGCGCCTCGCGCACCACGCTTGATATCGTGCCGGCGATCGTCGATCTAGCGGCGGGCCGGGTGCCGGTCGCAGCCGCCGGCGGCATCGGCGACGGCCGAGGATTGGCGGCGATGATGATGCTGGGCGCTTCCGGCGTGCTGCTCGGCACGCGGTTTTACGCCAGCCGGGAATGCGACGGCGCCGAGGAAGCCAAGAAACGCATCTGCGCCGCCAGCAGCGGCAACAGCGTGCGCGGCATCATCTTCGACCTCTCGCGCAACAATGTCTGGCCGGCGCCGTTCAACGGCCGCTGCCTGATCAACGATCACGCGCGCCGCTGGATGGGGCGCGAGGTCGAACTGTTGCAAAACGTCAAAGCGGTCGCCGCCGACTATGCCGCGGCCAATGCCGCGGGAAATTTCGACATCGCCGCCGTCATCGCCGGCGAAGCCGTCGGGCTGATCCACGATATTCCGCCGGCGGCCGAGATCGTTGACAGGATCGTCACCGAGGCTGACCAGATTTTGAATGGCAGGCGTAACTCGTCTGTAGCGTCGCGGGCGTAAACCGCGTCAGTCACCCCTTCATTGAAGCGAGCAGCACCATGTGGCCAGACCGCCGGATCATCGACCTCTTCAAGACCGAGTTTCCAATTTTGCTGGCGCCGATGGCCGGGGTGATGGACCAGGACCTTGCCATCGCGGTGGCGCAAGGCGGGGCGCTGGCCTCGCTGCCTTGCGCGATGATTTCGGCCGAGAAGGCGCGCGAGCAGGTCGGCATCCTTCGCCAGCGTGTGTCGGCGCCGGTCAACCTGAACTTCTTCTGCCACACGCCTGTTGATGCCGATCCCGCGCGTGAAGCCGGATGGAAGCGGCGACTTGCACCTTACTATGCGGAATTGGGGCTCGATCCCGCAGCACCCGTCAATGCCGCCAACCGCGCGCCGTTCGACGAGGCGATGTGTGCGCTGGTGGAGGAACTGAAGCCGGAAGTCGTCAGCTTCCATTTCGGCCTGCCGGATCAGGCGTTGCTACGGCGCGTCAAGGCGGCCGGCGCCATCGTGATGGCGTCGGCGACCATCGTGCGCGAGGCGATCTGGCTGGAACAACACGGCGCCGACGTCATCATCGCGCAAGGTGCTGAAGCCGGCGGCCATCGCGGTATGTTCCTGACCGAGAATATCACCCAGCAGCCCGGCACGTTTGCGCTGGTGCCGCAGGTGGTCGACGCCGTGAAGGTGCCTGTCATTGCGGCCGGCGGTATTGCCGACGGGCGCGGCATCGCCGCGGCGTTCGCGCTCGGAGCATCGGGCGTTCAGATCGGCACGGCGTATCTGCGTTGCCCGGAATCCAAGGTGACACCGATGGGGCGCGCCGCGCTGGCGCAGGCTCCGGACGATTCCACCGTCATCACCAACGTCATGACCGGGCGGCCCGCGCGCGGTGTCCCCAACCGCGTCATGCGCGAAGTCGGGCCGATATCGCCGGATGCGCCGGCGTTCCCGCACGCCGCAACCGCGCTGGGGCCGCTGAAGGTGGCCGCCGAAAAGCTCGGCAAGGTCGATTTCACCAATCTCTGGGCCGGGCAGGCGGTGCGGATGGGGCGCGAGATGCCGGCCGCGGAGTTGACGCGTGCGCTCGCAGGCAGCGCGCTGGCGCGGCTGAGCGCACTCGGCGGCTAGCGCCTTATCGGTTCTGATTGGGGTTTGGACTCATAAGCGCGTAGCCAAATCCGTATGACTGCGAGCGGAAGATGCCGTTGAGGACACGTCGGTCGTTGACCCTCGGCACGCCGCGCTGCAGACACGTCAAAAGCGACACGAATGACCCTGAGCAGACATTCGCACATCCCCTGACGGGGCTATGTCTCCGCTACGGTAGGCCGTTAGCATGCCAGTGGGACAAGACCACGTCAAACCAACTTGATTTGCTTTGCAACCGCGCCGTTTCCGGGCGATCTGGCGCCGTCTCAGCGATGCGAGGGGGTATGCATGGCCAGTCCAACACCGACGAATGCTGCTGCTGACGCCGATCCGGAGCGGGCCGCTCCGAACATCCTGGACACGACACCTGAGAACCAGGCGCCGACCTTCCGCAACCAGAACCAGGTCTGCCCGGTGCGCGTCATCCGGCGCGGCGACGCGGTGCGGCCGCTCCCGCCGCACGCCCGTTCGCTCGCGGACCTGACCTTTGAGGTGGACGGGGTCCGCCTCGGCGTCAGCGACGTCATGGCCCGCCGCCGCATGGCCGGGCTGCTGATCCTGAAGCACGGCGAGATCGCGTTGGAGCGCTACGGCATGGGCAACGGTCCGGAGAGCCGGTGGACCGGCTTCTCGATCGCGAAGTCGATCACCGCGACGCTGGTTGGGGCTGCGCTCCACGATGGCGCGATCGGCAGCCTTGACGATTGCTGCGAGCAATACCTGCCGCGGCTGCGCGGCTGCGCGGCTCGGCTTACGAGGGCGTCACGATTCGTAATCTCCTGCGGATGTGCTCCGGTGTGGCCTGGCGCGAGGAAAACGATGCAGACGGACGCTCAGAGGTCTTTCGCCTGATCAAGGCCATGGTGAGCCGGCGGCCAGGCTCCGTCCTAGACTTCCTGTGCAAACTGCCTCGCGCTCAGCCGCAGGGCGTCGTCTTCAACTATTCGACCGGCGAGAGCTGCCTGATCGCCGCGCTGGTCGTGGCCGCTACCGGCCGCCCGTTGGCTGACTACTGCGCTGAGAAGATTTGGAGACCTGCCGGCATGGAGGCCGAGGGGTATTGGCAACTTGAGTCCGAAGGCGGCATGGAGCTGGGCGGGTTTGGCGTCAGCGCACGCCTGCGCGACTTCGGTCGCTTCGGCCAGCTGGTGCTGGAGGACGGCGAAGCGTTCAGTGGCCGACGGGTGCTACCGCCTGGCTGGCGCGATCTTGCCGGACAGCCCGACAGCGCGCCCACTGGCTTCGGTCGGCTCATGCCCGGTTCGCCGGCGGGATATGGCTATCACTGGTGGGCGGTGCCGCCCTTGCCGGGCGGCGTCAACAACGGAGCCTTTTCGGCGAACGGCAGCTTTGGCCAAATCATCGTCGTCAATCCGACCGAGCAGGTGGTCGTCGCAATCCTGAGCGCGTGGCGTCAGCCTGAGGGCGGCGACGCCGGGTTCGAAATCGTCGCGATGATCAGAGCTGCGGTGCGCGCGCTGCGAACGCAGCCCGCGTCGTAGGCCCCGGAGCGGCGACTTCCCTCGCTACTCTGGCCGACTGGTGGAAACATCACTCCGCGGCGCCGGACTTCGCTCGAAAACGCGATGGCTCATTTCGGCAAAGGCGGCGCGTCCATCGTGTGTATCCAGGCCTCGGGGATGAGCGCGTAGGCGTCGCCGCGCCGTACCAGCCGAGAGAACGCCGGGAAATGCAGGTGCATCCCGGCAATCAAAATGCCGTCGGCGGAGACGCGGTCGAACATGCGTTTTCGCGCGGTCGCGGCGGCCGCCAGATCGGTGTCGAAGGCCATGCCGGCTTCGGGAAACGCGGTCTGCACTTCCGGCACGTGAACCGTGTCGCCCCAGATCATCAATTGATCGTTGCCCGATGCAATGAGATAGGCGGTGTGGCCCGGCGTATGCCCGTGGCTCGGCACGGCGGTGACGCCGGGAAACACTTCGCCCTGCTTGAACAGCCGCGTCTGCTTCTTGTAGGGCGCGACCTGCTCGCGGCCAGCCTGGAAGAACAGTTTCTTGTCGCGCTCGTCCGCCTTGGCCATCGCACCGTCGTCGAACCAATGCGGCAACTCGTTTTCGTGCATCACCAGTTCGGCGTTCGGGAACAACAGTCTGCCGTCCGTCATGTCGGTCAGCCCGGCGGAGTGATCCGGGTGCATGTGCGTCAGCAGCACGGTGTCGATCGATTTCGGATCGATCCCGGCGCCGGCGAGGTTTTGTTGCACCCGACCGGCGCTGGGCTGCATATAGTTGCCCGAGCCGGTGTCGACGATCGCGGTGCGGCCCTTGGAATGGATCAGGAAGGTGTTGACGCTGGTGCGCCGCGCCGGCCGGAAAGCGTCGATCAGGATCTGCCGCGCTTTGTCGACATCGACATTGCGCATCACCTCGAGGGTGCTGTCGAGGTAGCCGTCGCTGATCGCGGTAACGACGATATCGCCGATCTTGCGATGATAGACGCCGGGAATCTGCTGGACCGGTTGCGCGTTCATTTCGGGGAGACCTCGGTTGGCGGGGAGGGGGACGATAGCCGCCGCCTCCGTCCTCCGCTACCGGTCCCTGCGGCTACTGGTTCTGCGCAAAACGCACGGCGCCCGCGACTGGCAGGCAGCCGCCTTTTCGCTCCGGGTCAGGCATCGCTGAGAATCTCGTGGGTGACGTTATCGACCGTGACGGGGCTGTCGAAGTAGGTCACGGACGGCTCCGAATTGTACTTCTCGCGCACATAGGCCCTCCAGCTTTCGGTAAAGACCGCCTCGGCCTCGGCGCGCGAGTTCCAGAGATAGATGCCGCCGACACTGCCGCCGCCATCCGCGACGACGTAGGACTTGCGGTACAGGCCGGCGACGCCCTGATAGGTGGGGGCCGTGGTGAGGAAAATGCTGCGCGCCTCGTCCCGCGTGAGCGGCTTGGGCAACTGAAAGTTGGTGATGGTGATGATCATTGGAATTTCGGCTCCGTTCTGCTATCTTTGACAATAATGTCAATCTTGACGTTGGTGTCAAGAATAGAATTGCGGGTGAGCCGAATGGTGGGTGTGCGGCAGTTCGATGAGCAGGAAGTGATCGCGCTGGCGCTCGACGTGTTCTGGCGCAAGGGTTTGCATGACGCGACCATGCAGGATCTCGCCGCGGCGACCGGCGTCCAGCGCGGCAGCCTTTACAATGCCTATGGCGAAAAGGAAGCGATCTTCCTGCGCGCCTTCGACCAGTACGCCGGGCAATTCCTCGAAACCGCCGCCAAGGCGCTGGCCGGGGGTGACGTCGCGGAGCGGCTGCGTTCCTTCTTCGACGTGATCATCGTCAACATGACCACCGGTTCGCCGTCGCGGGGGTGTCTGACCACGCGCACCGCGCTCGATGCGGGCATTTCAAGCGAGGACGTGCGCGAACGCGTGCAGGGGGTTCTCAATCGGCTGGAGCAGATCGTCAGTGCGGCCATCGGTGCGGCTCCCGGCGCAGCCCTCACGACCGACGCCAATCGCCTGGCCCGCGTCGTCGTAACCTTCACCCGAGGGCTCGCCGTGATGGAGCGCGCCGGATACAGCCGCAAGCAGCTGAGGGAATCGGCTGCGACCTTCGTTGACGCCCTGGTAGCTCGGTAATCCCCGTATCCCGATCAAGCCAGACAGGCCGTGGCGCGCGCCGCGGCTAAGCCCATGCCAGCGGCCATCGGCTACTGTGCATGGGGTTGTTTTCGATATTTTGGTCGGAAGGTGCGGCCTCAGGCAGCGACCGACCGCAGGAAGGCGTCGATGGCGTCGACAATCAGCTCCGGCGTCTGCACCGACATGTAATGCCCGGTGCGGAGTTCGACATAGCGGGCACCCGGGATGGTCTTGGCCGTGCCTTCCGCCATCGCAGCCGGTCGCACCCGGTCGAGGGTGCCGCCGATCACGAGCACGGGGCAACTCAGCCCGGCGAGTTCGCTCTCCATGTCGGCATTCGCCAGCATCCGCCAGATCGCGGCATAGCTTGAGGGATCGTTGCCGAGCCAGCGCGCCCGGAAACGCTCATAGCGCTTGAGGTCGCCGCGAAGCTCCGGCGCGTAGCCGTTTTGCATGGAATCTTCGACCGCGAAGGCCATGCCTTCTGCCTCGATCTTCTTGAGGCGTTCGAGGGCGGGGACGCGACGCTCCGCGGCGATGCCGGTGGCTGGGCTGCCGACCACGACGGCGCTGGTGCGCCCGGGAAATCGTGCCGCGAAATGCAGGGCGATCGCTCCGCCGACCGCGACTCCCGCCAGCGCGACCTTGCCGGAGATCCCGTAGGCGTCGAGCAGGGCCGCGATGTCGTCGGCCATGGTATCGAGGGTCAGTTCTCCACGCGCCTTTTGCGACAGTCCGGCGCCGCGGGTGTCGTAGCGCAGGACGCGGCGGGTTTTCGCGAACCGCGGCGCGACGTCGTCCCAGCTTTCCAGCGAGCCGCCCATTTCGTGCACCAGCACCAGCGTGTGGCCACCGCCGCCGCTGAGTTCGCAGCGTAGCCCGACGCCGTTCGTTTCAATGAAATCCATCCTGCGCTCCCGGTTTCCCTCGGTTTGATCTTGTTGTTGTTGCGAGCGTTCGATCGAACAGGCGATCGGCAGCCCACGATACCGGAGGCGAGGCGAAACTCAAATTCGGGAAATCGGGGGATGGGCGCGTTATGCCCGGCGCTGCGTGCTGACGGCAAACTTTATATGGTTTGGCGGGGACGACTGAGCCGGTCGTGCGCCCGACAAGGGTGCGAACTGGCAGACCGCCTTGACCGGTGGCGCCGCCAAACCAACCCAGTTTGCAATTGGTGCGTAGCAATTAATGCGCCGGTTCGTCGCGCTTGACGTCCAGATGCTCGACCGCAAGCGATCGATAATGCGCGGCCATCTCCTTGTAGTGATGCTTCGAGATCGGGTCGGCGGCGCTTTCGGCGCGGCGTTCGAACATTTCCGCCTTTTCCTGCAGAGCCTTGGCCTGGGACATGGCTGTTGCTTCCTGGGTCAGGCCAGGCAGGCGACGTAAAGGATCGCGACACCGATCACGGTACCGATCAACCAGAGGGCGGGATCCCAGCCTTCCTGCTGCGAGGTTTCGTTTTCGAGGGTGGACATGACGGGCCTCCATTCTTGGTTGGCTGCAGTACAGTCCCGATTGTTTCCGGACGACTACGCCGGGGGCCCAAAATGGTTTCCTCGCCGGGCTTTCCGCTCCAAATTTCGTGATCGAAGCGGCTCCTTTTGACCACCCGAGGCGGGCGGTCGCGTCGCCGAAATGCCTTTTTTGCAAAAAGCCTTGTTCGGAAAAGGCTTTGGACGGGTTTCCCGGCGGTTGCGGCGCAAAAGCGGCGTCTGCTATACGGCAGGTGCGACTTCCCCGTTTGAGGCCTATATGTATGTCCGTTGATGCCGCCACCGTCCGCCGCATCGCGCATCTGGCGCGGATTGCGGTCACCGAGGCCGAGGTTCCCCATCTGCAGGGTGAGCTGAATGCCATGCTCGCCTTCGTGGAGCAGCTTTCCGAGGTGAACGTTGACGGCGTCGAACCGATGACGTCGGTAACCCCGATGGAAATGAAGAAGCGGGCGGATGTGGTCACCGACGGGGAGATCGCCGACGCCGTGGTCCGGAACGCGCCGGAAACGCAAAACCACTTTTTCCTGGTGCCGAAGGTGGTTGAGTAACCGCCCCTATTTAGTTCGAGATCGGAAATCAGATGTGTATGCTTTGCGACGATGAAAAGGCCTACCAAGCCTACATGAACTACGTCGACGCAATGGAGCGGCAGGGCAAGGTTGCCGATCCCGACAAGGCGATGGACGCCGTGCTCGATCAGCTCGAGGCCGCCGACAAGGCTCGCGCTAACGACCCCGCCAACGACAAGACGCTTTCTCCGTTCTTCTGCAGCCCGATCAATAAATGACCGATTTAACTTCGATGACGATCGCCGAGGCCCGTGCCGGCCTCGCGAGCAAGTCTTTCACCTCGCTTGAACTGACCGACGCGCATCTTTCCGCGATCGAGGCGGCGCGCGCGCTCAAGGCTTTCATCCTGGAGACGCCGGATCAGGCCCGCGCCATGGCGCGCGCGGTCGACGCCAAAATCGCCAAAGGCGAGGGCGGTCCGCTGGCCGGCATTCCCCTGGGGATCAAGGACCTGTTCGCGACCAAGGACGTCCGCACCACCGCGTGCTCGAAGATCCTCGGCAATTTCGTGCCGCCTTACGAATCCACCGTGACTTCACAGCTCTGGCGTGACGGCGCGGTGATGCTCGGCAAGCTCAACAACGACGAATTCGCGATGGGTTCGTCGAACGAGACCTCGTGCTTCGGCCCGGTGGTCAATCCGTGGCGGCGCGAGGGCTCCAACACCACGCTGGTGCCGGGCGGCTCTTCCGGCGGATCGGCGTCCGCTGTGGCTGCACTTCTCTGCATGGGCGCGACCGCAACCGACACCGGCGGCTCGATCCGCCAGCCTGCGGCGTTTACCGCGACCGTCGGCGTCAAGCCGACCTATGGTCGCTGCTCGCGCTGGGGCATCGTCGCGTTCGCGTCTTCGTTGGACCAGGCCGGTCCGATCGCGCGCACCAACCGCGATGCCGCGATCCTGATGCGCTCGATGGCGGGGCACGATCCCAAGGACACCACCTCGGTCGACCGCGCGGTGCCGGACTACGAGGCGGCGATCGGAAAATCCGTCAAGGGCATGAAGATCGGCATCCCCAAAGAGTATCGCCTCGACGGCATGCCGGCCGAGATCGAAAAGCTCTGGACCGAGGGCGCGGCCTGGCTGAAGGCAGCCGGCGCCGAACTGGTCGAAGTGTCGCTGCCGCACACCAAATACGCGCTGCCCGCCTATTACATCGTGGCGCCCGCGGAGGCCTCGTCAAATCTGGCGCGCTACGACGGCGTGCGCTACGGCCTGCGCGTGGCCGGCCGCAACATCGGCGAGATGTACGAAAACACCCGCGCCGAAGGTTTTGGCTCCGAAGTGCGCCGCCGCGTCATGATCGGCACCTATGTGCTGTCGGCCGGCTATTACGACGCCTATTACCTGCGCGCGCAAAAGGTCCGTACGCTGATCAAGAAGGATTTTGAGGACTGTTTCGCCAAGGGCATCAGCGCGATCCTGACGCCGGCGACGCCCTCGGCGGCGTTCGGCATCGGCGAGAAGGGCGGCGCCGATCCGGTCGAGATGTATCTCAACGACATCTTTACGGTGACGGTGAACATGGCGGGCCTGCCGGGCATCGCCGTGCCCGCGGGCAAGGACGCGCAGGGTCTGCCGCTCGGCCTGCAACTGATCGGCCGTCCGTTCGACGAGGAGACGCTGTTCTCGCTCGGTGAAGTGGTCGAGCAGGCGGCCGGCCGGTTCACGCCGGAGCGGTGGTGGTAGCGATGACGGATTTCCGAGCCAGTTTGTCGGGCAACGCGCCTGCACCGGGCCTGGAACCGCCTCTCGCGGGGTTGTGGTGGGCCGCCAAGGGCCAATGGGACGCCGCGCACAAGATCGTGCAGGATGAGTCCACGCCTGAGGCTGCGTGGGTGCATGCCTATCTGCATCGGGTCGAGGGCGACCTCGGCAATGCCGGCTACTGGTACCGCCAGGCCGGCCGGCCGGTGGCGAAGGATTCTCTGGAAGCCGAATGGGCGCGGATCGTGTCCGCGCTGCTCGGGAGTGGAAAAGCATGAACGCGACAGTCAAACCCTCAAAACTGATCAAGGGCCAGACCGGCGACTGGGAAGTCGTGATCGGGCTGGAAGTCCACGCCCAGGTCACCTCGAACTCAAAACTGTTCTCCGGCGCCTCGACCGAATTCGGTGGCGAGCCGAACACCCATGTCTCGCTGGTCGATGCGGCGATGCCCGGCATGCTGCCTGTCATCAACGAGGAATGCGTGCGGCAGGCGGTTCGAACCGGGCTTGGGCTGAACGCACAGATCAACCTGCGTTCGGTGTTCGACCGCAAGAACTATTTCTATGCGGATTCGCCGCAGGGCTATCAGATCAGCCAGTACAAGTCGCCGGTCGTGGGCGAGGGCGAGGTCGTGCTCGAACTCGACGGCGGTAACACCGCCACCATCGGCATCGAGCGGCTGCATCTGGAGCAGGACGCCGGCAAATTGCTGCACGACCAGTCGCCGACCATGTCCTATGTCGACCTCAACCGGTGCGGCGTGGCCCTGATTGAGATCGTGTCGAAGCCCGACATCCGCGACGCCGAGCAGGCCAAGGCCTATGTGACGAAACTGCGTTCGATCCTGCGCTATCTCGGTACCTGCGACGGCGATATGGAGAAGGGTTCGCTGCGCGCCGACGTCAATGTCTCCGTGCGCAAGCCCGGCGGCCCGCTCGGCACTCGCTGCGAGATCAAGAACATGAACTCGATCACCTTCATGGGGCAGGCGATCGAGTATGAGGCCCGGCGCCAGATCGAAATCATCGAGGACGGCGGCACGATCGATCAGGAAACCCGGCTGTACGACCCCAACAAGGACGAGACGCGGTCGTTGCGCTCCAAGGAAGAAGCGCACGATTATCGTTATTTCCCGGATCCCGACCTGCTGCCGCTCGAATTCAGCCAGGCCTATGTCGACGAGTTGAGGTCGCAGCTGCCGGAATTGCCGGATCAGAAGAAGGCCCGCTTCATCGAAGCCTTCGGACTATCGCCCTATGACGCCAGCGTGCTGGTGGCCGAGCGCGAGAGCGCCGAGTTCTACGAAACCGTGCTGGCCGGGCTCGCCGACAAGGCCCGCGACGGCAAGCTCGCCGCCAACTGGGTGATCAACGAGCTGTTCGGGCGTCTCAACAAGGAAGGCCGGGATATTACGGGTTCGCCGGTGTCCGCCGAGCAACTCGGAAGCATCGTCGATCTGATCGGCGACGACACCATCTCCGGCAAGATCGCCAAAGACCTGTTCGAGATCGTCTGGCAGGAGGGCGGCGACCCGCGCGAGCTGGTCGAAACGCGCGGCATGAAGCAAGTCACCGACCTCGGCGCGATCGAAAAGGTGGTCGACGACATCATCGCCGCCAATCCGGACAAGGTGGCGCAAGCGAAAGCCAGACCGCAGCTCGCCGGCTGGTTCGTCGGCCAGGTGATGAAATCGTCCGGCGGCAAGGCCAACCCGCAGGCCGTGAACGATCTCCTGAAGGCGAAGCTCGGCATCTGAGCGTCCCGTAACGGGACGACTTTGTCGTCCGCCTCGGTGCGAGTTTGTCGTCACCTCAGTGCGAGCTTGTCGTCACATCGGTGCGAGTTTGTCGTCGCCGGACGTCATGATGACTGCACGCGAGCGTCCCTCGATCGTTCGCCGCGATCCAATTTCGTCCCCACGAGCGAAAGTGCCCGTCCGAATCGGTTGGCGCGATTCGTCCAAAAAATCGGTTTTGGCGAGCGCCGATGAGACGCCAACGCTGTGACCACGAAAATTTTTTTATTGCCAAATTTTGCGACTCAGAGTCCGCGCCGGCGGCTTTTTCGCGGCATCAATGCGACGCGGTGACATCGTTCGCGCATGAATCGTCAGTTGCGCGAATTCAGGAAACATCTGTGGCGCAAGTGTTTCCGTCAATAATGACAAACGCCGATGTCGGTCGTTGCGGCACTTTTTGCATCGACATG
Organism: Hyphomicrobiales bacterium; assembly: GCA_038244925.1. Lineage (GTDB taxonomy): Bacteria > Pseudomonadota > Alphaproteobacteria > Rhizobiales > Xanthobacteraceae > Bradyrhizobium. Next base: position 16,952 of record JBBRSX010000100.1, read on the forward strand.
CGAACGGGTCGTGGTGCCGCCGGGAGAGGTGCTTCGCGCGCGCTCTCGTCCCGCCGTCAACACTTCCTTAAGCGGGACACTGTTTTTTTGAATGTGTTGGTGTATTCGGGATGTAGTGCATTTCGATTCCCGAGTGCACGCAGCGATTAAGCCATCTCACTAACATCGGAGGGCAACATGGCCAAGAAAGCTAAGAAGGCGAAGAAGGCGAAGAGCGCAGTGAAGAAGACTGCGAAGAAGACCCGCAAGGTCGCCAAGAAGAAGAAGTAACTTCTGCTTCTAAAAATTGCCGGCGGCTTGATGCCGGCACGTCACACGAGCCCCGCGACCAGGTCGCAAGATTGAAGTCCAGGGCTCTGGTCGACGAAAGAGGGTGTCGGCGAGACATCAGGTCAAACGGCTGGATCGACTTTCGAAAGAGTTCGCTCTCTCAAAACCGGTCCGGCAGAAGAAACAGGTTTTCTTCGTTCGGTGCGGATCTCTCCAGATCCGCAATTTCACCGGGCCCCAAAGCCCGCCGTGAAATCTGGTCCTGACGTGTTCGCCGACGCCCTCGTTCCCTGGAACGCCATCGTTCCCCCGGAACACCTCGTTGCCCCGGAACGCTTTCTTTCCCTGGGGCGCCCTTCCGGGATGTTTCATTCCCCGGGACAGCTGGTTTCCCGGCCCGCGCCTGCGGCGCCTGGCTTCATCTCCCGAATTCATCTCTCCTTGTCGGCGTCCAAAGGACGTTGGGTCCGCCGCTCGGTTGTTTGCGCGCGCTACTTTCCACAGCCTCCCATCGCCGAGGCGCGGAAAAGCCGGATCGCGCCACTTTGCCGATGACGATCGCCGAGACGTTGGCGCGATGGTTATCGTTCTGCCAAACGGCAGGGTAAACCGAATTTCACGATTGACGAGTTATCGCTGCGGGACAGGCACTTCCGCGATTTCCTAATCAAACGTGCAAGGCGCGCGTTTACACCCCGTTCATCGCGAACCTTAAACTGCCCTTCAAATTTGACCGGTCATATTGATCTCAACAAGCCGGCAAACGGCAAGCGCATGACGACAAGATCATGCGCCGGAATAACGGGATGTTTTGACAGTGGACAGGGGCCGCACTCGGGGGAGGGCGGCAACAACAAAAAGGAGACGGGGATGTTTCAGGGATACGTTGATCTGGATTCGGCAATTCCGGTGGAAGCCACCGCGATCCCGGACGTGCTGTTCGAGCGCGGCCTTTACTGGGCGAGCGGGCGTTCCGGCGTCGTCAATCTGATCGCAGCCCACAAATGGTTCAATCTCGCCGCGCTCAAGGGGCGTTCCGATGCGATCTCGATGCGCCGTGAGGTCGCCGAGATGATGTCGGATGCCGAGATTGCCGCCGCACAGCGCGAAGCGCGGGCCTGGATGACCGCGCATTGAGCTTGCTTCGTTTGGTCGAAGCCAGCCGCCCATATTTGCAGACAGCCGCTCGTGCGCTAGACGGTCCGGGCGGCTTTCGCTTGCCGTGGTCGCCTTGCCGGATGCAGGGACGCGCTGAACCGGCCCACCTTGTCGCGATTTCGCGGCTCCGACATGGCTCGGCCGCGGTTCCGGACGATTTTGTCACAAAATCAGTTGGCGCATGCCTTCCGGTTTGACCCTTCCGGTCGATTCGAGTCATAAGACCGGCACCGGAGAGGTGGCCGAGTGGCTGAAGGCAGCGCTTTGCTAAAGCGCCATACGGCGAAAGTTGTATCAAGGGTTCGAATCCCTTCCTCTCCGCCACCCCCAAGCATCGGCAAAACACCTGATTGAGACAGCGACGTTATCGGGAGAGGCGACGGCGCCAAGCCGGGCTCGTTGCGAACGCCCAGCGCACATTCATTTTGACGAGTAAAATGGCCGTGCATCACCTGCAGCGCAGGGTGGCTACGATGCGTGCGCTTCCAGGCATTGTCGTGACAGAAGCGAAGCCGTCACCGAAGCGAAGCCGTGAGCGCAGCGCGCTTCACTTCCGGAAAACCATAAAGTATCTCAAACCCCTGTTTTTATAGAGGCAGCGGTGATGCAAGCTTGGCCTTGATGTCATCTGTTCGACCTGCCGCTTCGGCAGCCATGCCTTCGATTTGATTCCGTGGGCGAGGGCTCTCGTTTCAGGAGACAAGTTTCAGACCAGCTTCAGGCAATCTATCGTTTCCAGGTTCAACAGAATGCTGGAGCTCGCGTGCGCGGTTCGAAGTGCATGCCGATCACCAGAAATAACGGCTTTGTAATTTTCCAGACTGGTCCGCTGTGCCGCCGGCAACCGCGGTATCCATTCATCGAAGCCGCGCCCCGTCGTGTATTGCGGCCGCTGGGGCCAATTCTCCGGTTCGAGATGCTATCCACGGCTTCGGAATCGACGCCTTTATAATGGGTAGCGGTTTGAAGGCGGAGATTCGGCGTTTGGGGTGTTCGATTCGACCGGAAAAGGCCTCTGGACGGGAAAAGCCGGTCGCAGGGCGCTCGCCGCAACAATTCATGCGCCAAATAGAACTATTCAAAAATATTCATTTTAAACAATGGCTTGCAACAAAATTTCAATCACGGGTGCGTGTTATTTGTGCAACACCGGTTGGAAAAGGCGTCGCGTAAGGCTGCTGGAAGCGGTTCCTTTGTTGCGTGTGCAAGAGTCCTCGGTAATTGTGATCGGGCGACGGAGGGGGGCATCCCGAGGTCGTCCCGTTAGGTGGTTCGCTTAAGTCCACCCACGCTACGAGGAGCCGTTGATTTCCTTGGTAGTTTCGACGGCGCTTTTATCAGCTTTGTACGATTGTTCGTATCGGGCAACAACTTGGAGGTTAACATGAAGATGGTTAAGAGCCTTATCCTCGGCTCAGCGGCGGGTCTGATCGCCATGAGTGGAGCCCAGGCTGCTGATCTTCCCGTCAAGGCCAAAGCGGTCGAGTACGTGAGGATCTGCTCCCTGTACGGTGCTGGTTTCTTCTATATCCCCGGCACTGACACCTGCATTAAGCTGGGTGGATACGTTCGTGTCGACACCACGTTCCATGGTGGCACTTACGATCAGCCGGCCTACAACAGTGATCTCGGTCAGAACAACCGTTACTATGACTACTTCTCCTCCCGTTCTCGTATGGCGCTGACGGTTGATACCCGCACCGCGACTGAATACGGCGTGGTCCGCACCTTCGGGCAGGGCGACTTCCAGTTCAACAACGCGGGCTACACGACCAATCCGGCTGTGTTGGGCGCCCCTGGCACCAACTCTAACCTACTTTCGGGCGCTGGCGGCGGTTACGTCGCGGTTGAAATGGTGTTCATCCAGTTCGCTGGTTTCACCTTCGGTAAGTCGGCTTCGGCCTACGCGACGCCGTGGCATGGGTATCCAGGCAACAACACTTCGTTCCTGATGGGCGGTCATGACACCGTCACGGGTGTGAACAACATCCAGTACACCGCGCAGTTCGGAAACGGCGTGTCGGGCACCATCGGTCTCGATGATCCGACCGTGTTCAACCGCACCACACTGGGCAACCTGACCACGGTGAACGCATTTGCTGCGGGCACGCAGGGTTACGGCGGCACGCATGCTCCGGACGTCGTCGCCAACCTTCGTATCGACCAAGCTTGGGGTCTGTTCCAGATTTCGGGCGCTTTGCATGAAAACAATGCAGCCTACAATGCGATCAGCGGCACTGCTGGCGCAGAACTTTCCGGTCACCCCGAGACCAAGTGGGGCGGTTCGGTGATGGCTGCCTTGCAGATCAAGAATATCCCGACTGGTGCTGGCGACGACATCAAGGTCGACGTCTCGTACTCAAAGGGTGACACCAAGAACGTGATCTCCACGAGCGGTGGCTCGCCGAGCTTCCTGATGTACGGCGGTTCAAGCACCGCTTACCAGAGCATTGGGTTCGGTGCGACCACGGATTCGACCTTCCTTCCCGTTGCGGCGGGCGGCGATGGTTCGATCCATCTGACCACAGCTTGGGGTGTTCGCGGTGCGTTCAACCACAACTGGGATCCCTACTGGTCGTCTAGCTTGTTCGGCAGCTACGCTGGCGTGTCTTATGATGCCACCTCTAAGGGCGTCATCTGCGCAAGAATTGCTGTTGCTCCGCTTGCTGGCGGAACCTGTAATCCGGACTTCAACGTCTCGCAGTTGGGTGTTGTAACCCGTTGGACGCCGGTGAAGAACTTGACGTTCTCGGCCGAAGTCCAGTGGTTCCACCTTGACCAGAAGTTCACGGGTGCTGCGGTGTTCGCAGCGAACGGTCCGAAGCCGGCCGCCGTGTACGAGTTCAAAGATCAGGACACTGTCTCTCTGAACGTCCGCGTTCAGCGTAACTTCTGATCCCAAAAGACTTGAAAAACTCGGAGAACCCCTGGCAGGCAACTGCCGGGGGTTTTTCTTGAGAGGGATTAGGGCCGGTGCTTCGATCAAAAGGGCGGGTTATGTCAGCCGTTGATCGGGACAGGTTCAGGACAAGTTTAAACGCGGCCCTAGAAACAAATGATCTAGGTCGAATATGTCGAGCGATCGACCAAGTTCTGAAGGTGATCGGCTTACAAAAAATGGCTGACGCAGCGGAAATAAATCGCGTGACGCTTTATCGCGCATTCCGTCTTGAGACCGCTACCCGCTTAGATTTATTGATCAAAATTCTTTATCTTTTAGATTTAGAGCTTGAAGTTAGAACGCGGAGCCTTACCCGATCGCCTTCCAAAGAAAAATCTGCTCGATCCTTATCTTCTGCTTTCGCAAGACGCGATCTTTCCAAAATCCTGAATTCATTTGCGATGGTAGTGCGCAAGGAAGATAACGTAACAGAATTGGCAAAAATGGCATTGCTGCGCCGCGAAACTCTATATCAAGCCTTTTCTCAGCCGCGCATCCCCAGGTTCAGTACCGTGTTAAGCATTCTCAACGCTCTGGGAATGCATTTCGCCGTTCATTCAATTTAACTGGTGGGGATGTCTGGATTGGCAGTCCATGTGAAGGGCTTTGATATTTGGCCCTTCGACGAAACGGTTAATAGCAGCTTGGAGACAGTGGAAAAGCTGAACACTACCCGTTTTGGTCGCTTCTTTTGAGGGTAGCGAATTATCTCCGATGGCGTTGAGCCACAACGCCGAAATCGGCCTAAAGTGGAATGTTCACGGCGGATGTGACCCGTTGGCAGGCTTTAGCCTGCAAGAGATAAGCTTGCGTTGCACAAGTGCAACGGTTTCCCGCGAAGTGACCCGTGTAACCTTAATGTCATTCTAAACCGCTGTTTCTCCATTAAGTGTCGGTAAGGAATTTACGGCTGCGACAGCGCGTAGATCATCATCGGAGAATAGCTATGTTTTCGACGAAAACCCTGGTCCTCGGCTCGGCCGCGGGTCTACTTGCCATCAGCGGGGCACAGGCCGCCGATCTTCCCGTCAAGGCTAAGGCGATCGAGTATGTGCGAATCTGCTCGCTCTACGGCGCTGGCTTCTTTTACATCCCGGGCACCGACACCTGCATCAAGCTCGGCGGCTATGTGCGCGCCGACACCACCTTCAACGGCGGCGCGCATGGTGCGCCGGCTTGGAACGGCGACCTCGGCCAACAGAACCGTTACGCCGACTACTTCGTCTCCCGTTCGCGTCTGGCACTGACGATCGATACCCGTACCGCGACCGAATACGGCGTGGTCCGCACCTTCGGCCAGGGCGACTTCCAGTTTAACAATGTAGGTGGTGGCACAAGCAACCCAGCCGTTCTCACCGCGGCCGGCACCAACGCGAATCTGCTCTCGACCGCTGGTGGCGGCTATGTTGCGGTCGAATATCTCTTCATCCAATTCGCAGGCTTCACCTTCGGTAAGTCCTCCTCGGCCTACTCGACGCCGTGGAATGGTTTCCCAGGCAACATCAACTCGAGCCTGCTCGGCGGCAACAACACCGACACCGGCGTCAACAACATCCAGTACACCGCGCAGTTCGGCAACGGCGTGTCGGGCAGCATTGGTCTTGACGATCCGACCGTGTGGGATCGCACCGCGCTCTACAATCTGAGCATTCCGGGTGCGATCGGCGTCAACGGCACCGGTTCGAACGCCTATGGCGGCACCCATGCCCCCGACATCGTCGGCAAC
>JBBRSX010000101.1:0-22959 GCA_038244925.1 Hyphomicrobiales bacterium
GCGCTGCTCGACGCGGTGCGCGGCGAGACCGTGACGCATATTCTGGTGACCCATACCCATCGCGACCACTCGCCGAACACCGCGCGGATCAAGGCCGCCACCGGCGCCACGGTTTACGCCGAGGGTCCGCATCGCGCTTCGCGGCCGCGCTTCGAGAGCGAAAAACACAGTCCGGAATCCGGCGCCGACCGCGACTTCAGGCCGGACATCGAAGTGAAGAACGGCGACACCATCGAAGGTCAGGGCTGGGCGCTCGAAGCGGTGGCGACGCCCGGCCACACCGCCAACCATCTGGCGTTCGCCTGGCCGGAGCGGAAGATCAACTTCGTCGGCGATCACGTCATGGGCTGGTCGACCTCGATCGTGGCGCCGCCGGATGGATCGATGATCGACTACATGGCCTCGCTGGAGCGTTTGGAGCAGCGGCCCGAGGATTTGTACTTCTCCGGCCACGGACCGGAGATCCCGGAAGGGCCGCGCTACGTGCGCTTCCTGGCCCGGCACCGCCGGGCACGTGAAGCCTCGATCCTGCATCGCCTCGCCAAAGGGGAGACTGATATCCCGACCATGGTGCGCGCGATCTATATCGGCCTCGACCCGCGGCTGACCAATGCCGCCGGCTATTCGGTGCTGGCGCATCTGGAAGATCTGGTCGGCCGCGGCATTGTGGCGACCGACGGCGATCCCGTGATCGGCGGCACCTACCGCTTGGCGAGTAGGGAGTAGCGAATAGGGGAAGGAGCGTGCGGCTTTCTATTCGCCACTCGCCATTCGCCCCGTCACTTTTTCCCCGTCTTGGCCTGAACCTTGGCCGGTGTCTGTGGCTTCTTCGTTGCCGGCTTGGAATTGGCGTTGTCGACGGCGGTGTTGATGTCATCGATCAGCTTGGTGACGCGCGCGGCGTTGCTGCCGAGATCGCCCTCGAAGTAGCGCGACGAGGAACGGATATCGACACGCGAATCCTCGCCGTCGGGGGTGATGCGGATCGAGACGTCCTCGCGGAATCCCATGATCGGGGTGCGCGCCACGGCCTCGATCCGGCCGATGCGGCGCGGCAGTTGCGGCGGGCGCTCGTCGATCACGAGCCATTTGCGCTTGGCGATCAGCGCCAGCGTGACGTCATAGGCGCGCTGCGGCGTGACTTCGAGCTCCACGGTCTCGATGTCGGGATAGGCCAGCCGCTGCTGCTCGGCCGAATAGAGGCCGGCATAAACCGCGGAGTTGGCGCCGTCGCCGCTACGCAGCCGCGCCAATGCCTCGAAGCGCGGCGGGTCGATCGGATCGGTGGTGATGTCGTGGATCGGCGGCAGCTTGCGGTATTGCAGGCCGAGATAGGCTGGGTAGGCGAGGATGATGGCGTCGATCAGCAGCGCCAGCAGGATCCGGCTCATGCCGCGCGAGCCGTTCTGCCAGATCGCGGCAAACGCCGCGAGGCCGACCAGGATGGAGAGGCCCGCCAGCGCCAGCGCGCCGAAGAAGGTCGCCAGCGCCGGCTTCATTTCGAGGAAGCCGAAGCGCACGATCAGGATCGAGACCACGACTGCGATCACGGAGAAGATGGCGAGGTTGCGCGCCCATGTGGCGAGGCTGGACACGGGCTCCGACTGGTAGGGAGCGGAAAACCTGCGGGCCATGAAACAAAAATCTGCCGGTTGGAGCGTCGCCGGGGATACGGAATCCGGCTGCCGTAAGCCCGTTTGAGACCACGGACCTGCGGCAATTTCAAGGGAGGAAGTGAGCGAGTGGCGAGTAGCGAATAAAGGGACTTTGCTTCCCTATTCGCTACTCCCCATTCGCCTACCCCCTACGCGGCCGCGTTCGGGAAGCGGTAGGCCTTGAACTGGTCGCGCAGCGCGGTCTTCAGGATCTTGCCCGTGGCCGTGTGCGGAATGCCTTCGACGAAGGCGACGTCGTCGGGCATCCACCATTTCGCGATCTTGCCATCCATGTATTTCAGGATCTCCTCGCGCGAGGCCTTCTGGCCGGCCTTGAGCTGCACGATCAACAGCGGCCGCTCGTCCCACTTCGGATGATAGATGCCGATCACCGCGGCTTCCGCGACCGCGGGGTGGCCGACGGCGAGGTTTTCCAGATCGATCGACGAAATCCATTCGCCGCCCGACTTGATGACGTCCTTGGAGCGGTCGGTGATCCGCATGTAGCCGTGCGCGTCGATGGTGGCGACGTCACCAGTGTCGAAATAGCCCTCGTCGTCGAGGATGTTGGTATCGACCCGGAAATAGGCCTTCGACACCGCCGGCCCGCTGACCTTCAGACGGCCGAAGGTCTTGCCGTCCCACGGCAGCTCCTTGCCGGCATCGTCGGTGATCTTCATCTGGACGCCATAGGGCGGATAGCCCTGGGTCTGCAGGATATCGAGCCGTTCTTCGCCTTCGAGTGTGTCGAACGGCGGCTTCAGGGTGGCGAGCGTGCCGAGCGGGCTCATCTCGGTCATGCCCCAAGCGTGGCGGACCTGGACGCCCATGTCGACGAAGGCCTTGATCATCGAGCGTGGCATCGCCGAGCCGCCGCACACCACCATGCGCAGATGCGGCAGTTTGAGATGATTGGCGGACATGTGGTTCAGCAGCATCAGCCAGACCGTCGGAACGCCTGCGGTGTATGTAACCTTTTCGGTGTCTAGGAGTTCGTATACCGAAGCGCCGTCGAGCTTCGGGCCGGGCATCACGAGCTTGGTGCCCATCGAGGGCGCCGAGAACGCGATGCCCCAGGAGTTGGCGTGGAACAACGGAACGACCGGCAGCATGACGTCGGTGGCCGAGGTGCCCAGCGCGTCCTTCGAATTGGCCAGCAGCGCGTGCAGCACGTTGGAACGGTGCGAATACAGTACGCCCTTGGGATCGCCGGTGGTACCCGAGGTGTAGCACATCGCGGCGGCGGTGTTTTCGTCAAAGTCCTTCCAGGCGAACTTGCCGTCGGCTTCCGCGATCCAGTCCTCATAGGCGACCGCGTTCTTCAGCGTGGTCTTCGGCATATGGGCCTTGTCGGTCAGCACGATGTAGCGCTCGACGCTGGGCAGGCTGTCGGCGATCTTTTCCAGGATCGGCACGAAGGTGATGTCGACCATCACCACGCGGTCCTGCGCATGGTTGATGATCCAGGAGATTTGTTCGGGGAACAGCCGGGGATTGACGGTATGGCAGATCGCGCCGATCCCCATGATGCCGTACCAGACTTCGAGGTGGCGCCAGGTATTCCAGGCGATGGTGGCGACGCGGTCGCCGAGCTTGATGCCGTCGCGTTGCAGCCGCTGCGAGACTTTCAATGCGCGGGCATGAATTTCGGCGTAATTGGTGCGATGAATGGGACCTTCGACCGACCGGGTCACGACTTCCTGCGTGCCGTGGTACTTCGCCGCGTGTTCGATAATCCGGTGGCAAAGCAAAGGCCAGTCTTGCATCAATCCGAGCATGCGCACGTCCCTCCCGAGGTTTATTCGCTCCCGCATGACCGCGCCAAAATGCGAGCGATTTGGCGTGCGATCATGGAATTGACATGAACTGTAGCGCGGAGAATGCAAGCCGAAAATGGGCTTCTGGCGCCTTTGGCCGCACGAAGGCGGCAATGGTTACCGTTGCCGCGGCGCTGCTGCTGCTGGGCGCGCAGGCAGGGCCGGTTCAGGCTGCGAAGGGCACCCGGTCGGCGCCCTGGGGTGACCTGTTCGGCGTTGGCCCGCCAAGGGGAGAGCCGAGGCTAAGGGGGAGCGTACATCGTTCGGCGCTTCCGCTGCCGAAGCCGCGTCCGGCTGAAGCACCGGCGGCCGAGACGGTTCAGCCAGCCGCCAAGGAGCAGCCGGCGGCCTCTGAGACGGCCAAGCCCACCGAGCAGGCCGCGCCTGCGCCGACAGCCTCCCAGCCACCGGCCCCGCAGCTTTCGGCCTGCCGGCTGGCGCTGACGGAGGCCGTCGCCATCGCCCCCAGCATTCCCGACATCCACGGCGCCGGCGGCTGCGGCGGCGAGGATCTGGTGCGGCTCGAGGCGATCGTATTGCCGGACAACAAGCGGGTCTCGGTCAAGCCCGCGGCGATCCTGCGCTGCGCCATGGCCTCCGAGCTGGCCGCCTGGATCCGGACCGACATCGCGCCGCTCGCAGCCAGCCTCGGCAGCACGATTTCCGATCTCGATAATTTCGATTCGTTCGAATGTCGCGGCCGCAACCGGATCGTCGGCGCAAAACTCTCCGAACATGGCCGCGCCAATGCGCTCGACGTCCGCGCGCTCAAACTCGCCAATGGCCGTTCGATTTCGCTCACCGACCGCACGGTGCCGCGTGAGTTGCGCGAGACCGTGCTGCATTCGGTCTGCGCCCGGTTCTCGACCGTGCTGGGCCCAAGCTCGGACTGGTACCATGAGGACCACATCCATCTCGACCTGATGGAGCGGCGCAACAACTACCGGATCTGCCAGTGGGACGTGCTGGACCCGCTGCCGCCGGTCGCGCCGCTGTTGCCGGCGGCCCGCCCCGAGGATGCGCCGCCGCGCGAGGTTGCCGCCAGATCGGATACTGCCAAATCTGACGCTGCCAAATCTGATGCTGGCAAGCCTGAAGCTGGCAAGCCTGAAGCTGGCAAGCCTGAAGCTGCGCCATCGGACGCCACGAAATCGGATGAAGCCGAACCGGAGCCTGAGGCGAAGCCTGCCACAAAGAAGCCGGCAACAAAAAAGCGCCGGTAAAACCGGCGCTTTTAATCTCGCTCGAAGATGCGAGGCGATTACTGGACGTTGTTGCCGCCGCCCTGCAGTGCCATCTGCGAATTGAACGGCGAGTCGCCGTGCTTCGGCTCCAGCACCACCACGACCGTGTTGAGACCGACGCGATCATAGAGGTCGATCACGTCCTCGTTGGTCATGCGGATGCAGCCCGAGGAAATCGACGCGCCGATATATTCCGGCTGGTTGGTGCCGTGAATCCGGAACAAGGTGTCTTTGCCGCCCGAATACAGATAGAGCGCGCGCGAACCCATCGGATTGTCCGGTCCCGGTGCGACGAACTTCGGCACGCCGAGACGCGAGATCTCACCCGGGGTCGGATGCCAGGGCGGCCACTCGGTCTTGCTGCCGATCTTGGCAATGCCGGACCACGCCATGGCTTCTTCGCCGACGGTGATGCCGTAGCGAATCGCCTTGCCGTTGGCCTGAACCAGATAGAGATAATGGTTGTCGGAATCGACCACGATCGAGCCGGGCGCTTCCTTGCGGTGATAGTCGACGATCGCGCGGCGGAAGGCCTCCGGAACCGGGGTCTTCACATAGGAAACCTTGGACAGGAGTTCCTTGTCGCGCGGCTTGAAATTCTGAGTATTCGTCGCCTCGTAGGCCGTGCCCTGCATGCAGCCCGACAGCATCAGGCCAGCAGCGAGGATACCCAGTGTTACTTTCAGCGACGACATGTTCACTTCCAATCGAAAGCCTTGCGTTCGCGGCGGCAAATCTGCGCCCCAAACGCGACGATTCCATTAATCCCATTATCGCCAAAAACCGGTAGTTATTCCAGTGCTTGCGTAGTTGTTCGGCGCTGCGGGAGCCTGGCTGTGGCTTTTATGCCGCAAGTTTTGCGGTTTCCGGTTGATTTCTGGGCACGGGTGGCGCTGTTGCCGAATCGAAGCCACGCTGCCGCCACCCCGCCGCCATAAATATGGACCGGCGGTTAATGCGCCAGTCATGAAGCCCTTGCCAGAATCGCCTTTAGTACCGCTGGGTGCCGTCTGTGCCCCGTTCCGGAGTTGCCCATGCTGTCGGTGTACGTCCCGTCCGAGTCCTCATCCACCCTGAAGAAGGTCCCCGCGGATGACCCGGCGGTTCTGCCGGAAGCCGCAGTCTGGATCGACCTGATAAAGCCGACGCCGGCGGAGGACCATGCGGTGGAGCGGCTGGCCGGGATCGCGGTGCCGACCCGGGAGGACATGCAGGAAATCGAGATTTCCAGCCGTCTCTATATCGAGAACGGCGCGCGCTACATGACCGCGACGCTGATGTGCCATTCCGACACCGATATGCCGCGGACCACGGCCGTCACTTTCATCCTCTCCGGTCACCGCCTGGTAACGGTACGCTACGATGAGCCGCGGCCGTTTGCGCTGGTCGAGAACAAGCTGGCGCGATCATGCGTGGCCGGAATCACCGGCGAAATGGTGATGATGGAACTACTCGACGCGGTGATCGACCGCTGCGCCGACATTCTGGAGCGTGCCGGCGCCGACGTCGACGAGGTGTCCCACGACATCTTCGAGCCCGAACGCGAGCGCCACGGCCACGCCAAGCAGTATTCGCAGATCCTGCAGGCGATCGGCCGCAAGGGCGATTTGACCTCGAAAGTCCGCGAAAGCCTGGTCTCGATCGGGCGCGTCGTCACCTTCCTGTCGGCGGTGATGGAAGGCGTCAAATGGTCCAAGGACATGCGCGAGCAGCTGAAAACCATGCAGCGCGACGTCGCTTCCCTGACCGACCACGCCTCCTACCTCTCCAACAAGATCACCTTCGTGCTCGACGCCATGCTCGGCGTGGTCAATCTCGAGCAAAACAACATCATCAAGCTGTTCTCGGTGATGGCCGTGGTGCTGATGCCGCCGACTCTGATCGCCTCGATCTACGGCATGAACTTCAAGGTGATGCCGGAACTCGAATGGGTGCACGGCTACCCGATGGCGCTGGTGATGATGCTCGTTGCAGCCGTGCTGCCCTACTTCCTGTTCAAGTGGAAGAAGTGGCTGTAGAGCGTTTTCGAGCGAAGTGGGCACCGGTTCGCGTGAAGAAAACGCGTCAAACAGAAAGCCGGTTCCCTGCGGTTTCTCACCTGCGAAGCCCGCCTCAATTCCACTGCTAAAATTTGAGCGGTGCGCTGAACGGATTGGTCGAAACTTGTCTGCGATAAGACAGCCTCAGGCGCGAGGATACCATGGTTGAGAAACGTATAACGTCACCCCGCAACGTCATCGATTTTGCGCGCTATCAGCAAGACCGCGCCGTTGGCAAGGCGCAGGCGATCTCGACCCGTCTCTGCCGGCATTGCGGTGCGGTTCTGGCGGATGGCGAGAACGAAAACGAGTGCTCGAGCACGTTCAATGTCGAGGCGCAGGCTGTACAAAATGCGCCGCGGAAGTTTTACGCGGAGTGAGCGTCTGGTCTCGTCATTGCGAGCGATAGCGAAGCAATCCATCGTTCCCTAGACGTGCTGGCCGCCGTTGATGTGGATCTCGGCGCCGTTGACGTAGGAACTGGTTTCCGTGCACAGCACATAGATGATCTTCGCCACTTCGTCAGGCGTGCCGAGCCGGTGCAGCGGGATCTGTTCTTCGACGATCTTCTCGGTGCCCGGCGACAGGATCGAGGTGTCGATCTCGCCCGGCGCGATCGAATTGACGCGGACGCCGACGCGGCCGAAATCCGAGGCCATTTCCCGGGTCAGCGATGCCAGCGCCGCCTTCGAGGTCGCATAGGCCGCGCCCGCGAACGGGTGCACGCGCGAGCCCGCGATCGAAGTGACGTTCACCACCGAGCCCTTGGCAGCCTTCAATTCCTCGATCAGTCCGCGGGCCATCATGATGGGGGCGAAGAAATTCACCCGGAATACATGGCTCCAGGTATCGATATCGGTGTCCATGGTGCCCATGCGTGCGCCGCCCGGAGCCTTCGGCGAAATCGCGGCGTTGTTGACCAGTGCGTGCAATTCGCCGCCTTCGAGGCGTTCGCGGATTTCCGAGATCGCGCGCGTGGTGTCGGAGTGGTCGGCGAGGTCGACTTGGACGTGATCCTCAGGGCCGGCATCCCACGGGCAGTTTTCAGGAAAGGGATGCCGCGAGCAGGTGATGACGCGCCAGCCCGCAGAAGAAAAGCGGATCACGGTGGCATGACCGATGCCGCGGCTGGCCCCGGTCAGAAGCATCGTGCGTCGCGGCGCGTTGGATGAACTCGGCATAAAAAGGTCTCTCGTTCCTCGTCATGCCCGGGCTTGTCCCGGGCATCCACGTCTTGCTTTGCTTGCGGTAAAAAGACGTGGATGGTCGGGACAAGCCCGGCCATGACGACCAATCAGGGATACATTCTAACCTTGTCCCACGCCTGCGCGGACGCATCGCGGCGGAATTCGATGCGGTCGTGCAGGCGAAATGGACGGTCGTGCCAGAACTCGAAACGCGAGGGCATGATACGCCAGCCGCTCCACCCCTGCGGGCGCGGCACCTCGCCGATGACATGTTTGGCGGCGACCAGCGCGATCGACTGCTCGAACGCAAAGCGGCTTTCCAGCGGCTGCGACTGCTTGCTGGCCCAGGCGCCGATCTGCGCCTGCTTCGGCCGCGTCGCGAAATAGGCGTCGGCTTCTTCCGCCGTCACCGGCGACACGTTGCCGCGGATGCGAACCTGACGGCGCAGCGACTTCCAGTGAAAAAGTAACGCCGCCTTAGGATTTGCGGCGAGTTCACGGCCTTTCTGGCTGGCGATGTGGCTGTAGAACACGAAACCATCGGCATCATAGCCCTTCATCAGCACCATTCGCACATCCGGCAGGCCGTCGGCATCGACGGTCGCCAGCGACATCGCGTTGGGATCGTTCGGCTCGGACTTCACGGCTTCCGCAAACCACGCGCCGAACAACGCAAACGGTTCCTCGGCAGCGGTAAAATCACCCGATGTTAACGGTGTCGGGTGTTTGATGGAGGTTGTGTCCGTCATGTCAGGAGTCCCAGTTGCGTTCGTGCGTATCCCAGCCCCGTTACAGGCTCGCCCTATATAGGGCATGGGAACGCGTTGGCCTATTGGCGATCCGGCCGCTGAGTGCGGCGATGACGGTGATTTTGGTCGGCCTCGGCTCCGGCGGCTGCAGCCTGAACCGCTCGGACGCGGCCTTCGCCAAAATGGAGGAAAGCGACCTCACGGGATCGATCGGCCCGGGCGCGCCGCCGACACCGACCGAGAGCGATCTGGTCTTTGCCCGCACCGCGGCCTCCGACGTCCTGACCAAGGGTGACAAGGATTCCAGCCAGCCCTGGGAAAATCCGGAAACCGGAGCGCGGGGTTCGGTGACGCCGCTGGCCCAGGCCTATGCCGCGGAGGATGGCCGCACCTGCCGGGATTTCCTGGCGAGCTACGTCAACGGCCGCTCCGAAAGCTGGTTGCAGGGCGCCGCCTGCAGGGCCAGCCACGGCCGATGGGAAATTCATACGCTAAAGCCCTGGAAGCGGAGTTAGCATCGTGTTTTCGAAACGAAGTGGCCCCGGTTTCGTGTTAGGAAGACACGTTGAAGCAAAAAACAGAGCTTTGATTCTGATACCAAGGCTCCGATATCGAGGCTCTGACCCGTTGCAAAAATGCAACTGATACCCCAAATGAAGTCAAAGCGGGCGAATTGCCCTAAGCTTTGAGAAACCGAATTCCCGTGAAGGAGACCTGACGGATGCGCGACCCCTATGAGGTCTTGGGGGTGCCGCGGGGCGCCAGCGCTGCGGCGATCAAGAGTGCCTATCGCAAGCTCGCCAAGAAGCATCACCCGGACAGCAACAAGAACGATCCGAAAGCCGCGGAGCGCTTTTCCGAACTCAACTCGGCCAACGAGATCATCGGCGACGAGGACAAGCGCAAGGCTTTCGATCGCGGTGAGATCGACGCCGATGGCAAAGCTCGGTTTCAGGGCTTTCCCGGCGGCGGGGGCGGCCGTGCCGGCGGACCCGGCGGTTTCCAGTCCCACACCTTCCGGACCGGTGGCGGCCCCGGTGGGGCCGGGGGCGCCGGCTTCGAGGACATTCTCAACAGCATGTTCGGCGGTGCGGCCCGCGGCGGGCGCGCCGGCGGCGGCAGCCCGTTCGAATTCGATACCGGCGGCATCGGCGTCGATCTCGACCTCAGCGTCGCCATGGCGGTGTCGCTGGAAGAGTCGGTCAACGGCGGCGACAAACGCGTCCGCCTGCCAACCGGCAAGGAGATCAACGTCCGGATTCCCGCCGGCGTCATGCCGGGGCAGCAGATCCGGGTCAAGGGCCAGGGTGAAACCGCCCCCGGCCATCCGCCCGGCGATCTCCTGATCACGATCAGCATCGCGCCGCACGCCTACTTCAAGGTCGATGGCAGCGATCTGCGCGTCGACCTGTCGATCACGCTCTACGAAGCGGTGCTTGGCGGCAAGGTGCGGGTGCCGACGCTCGGCAGCGCGGTCGAACTCTCGATCCCGAAAAATACCTCCAGCGGCCGCACTTTCCGACTCAAAGGCAAGGGGATGCCCAAGGCCGGCGGGGCCGGAGACCTGCTCGTCACCACCCGCATCATCCTGCCGGACGGGAACGATAGCGAGCTGGAGGCATTGATGCAGAAATGGCGCGATGGACATCCATACAATCCGCGCGCGGATTTTGGCTGACGTTTTTGGACGACTTTGTGGCCGGAACGCGTTAAGAAAAAGGCGTCAGATAGACAGCGGAGCCCGGCAGGAAAGTTCCCCGCAGGCACCAGTTCGCCCGAAATAAAGGGGCGGCCTCGAAAGGGGGACCAGCGCGGTACCAAACCCCGATCGAGGCCGCTTGCGCCGATCGGCGGATCGAGCGCTACTCATTTTTTCGTGACTACCCAGTGCTATAATGAGACGCGCCCGTGACTTGATTCCAGATTTTCGGTGTCCGAATTGGGACGGCTGGCCTAAGCGGCTCTATCCGCCGCTTTTTTCCATCTGGTCGTAGACGGCTTGGGCGACTTGCGTCAGCCGGGTGCGGTCGCTGCCGCCGCTCACGACGTAGCCGACGCCGCGATCGGCCCAGAACAGCGCAGCATCGCTGCCTTGCGCCGCGTATCGCATCTGCGCCGCCTCGGCTCCCGATTTCGCGGTGTAGACCGTGAAGCGTTCGCCCGATGCGCTCTCATACATCAGGAAAGACGCGGCGCCCGTGGGGCCGGGCAACAGCCGCCCGCCGACCAGCTTCAATCCGGCAGCAGCGAGTTCAGGCGCGCGGACGTCCCAGCCGCAGCGCTTGGTCAGCCATTGCTGCAGATGGGCACGCTCGCTGCCCGGCACTTCGACGGGATGACGGACTTCCACCACATAGAGCCGGTGCGCATCGAGCGCATCCACCGTAAAATTCTGAAACGCGGAAGGGGTGGCCGCTGCGCCGCGCGCTACCCATCCGGTGCCGCCGCCGACGATGAACGCCGCCAGTGTAGCTGCGATCGCGCCATAGACCCATTTGCGCGGCTGTTGCACCAGCCGCTCGATCTCGAGCCGCTTCGGCACCGCTTCGTCGGCGACAGAATCGTAACGCGCATGCAGCATCTCCGCCATCGCGCGCCACGACTGCACCCGCGCGTCGTCATCGGGATGCGCTGACAGCCACGCCTCGACATCGCCGCGGCGTTCCGCCGGCAGCTCGTTGTCGACGTAAGCATGCAGCTCGTCTTCGGTGACGGGAATGTTGGGGTCGGTCATTGTCTTCGTCTCTACCTATCCAAGGCCACTCCATTCCTGGATCGGCCTAGCCCAAATTCTGTTTGTCCAAGTTCTTTTAGTGCGAGTTCTGTCTAGTGCCGGGTCCGTCTATTCCAATCCGAAATTTGTTTCGAAATCTGTCCATGCATAACGCTTGCCATACACATCATTTCACCCGCCGCAGCGCCGTTCGTTCGCCTTCGAGCGAAGCTTTCACATGTGCCCGTGCCCGCGCCAGCCGGGACATTACGGTGCCGATCGGCACGCCCTGGATGTCGGCGACCTCGCGGTAGCTCAAGCCTTCCAGCATCACCAACAGCAATACCGAACGCTGTTCTTCCACCAGTGTCGCCAGCGCGCGGGCAATGTCGCGGCCCTCGGCTTCGGTGCCGCTGGCATCGGGGTTGTTGTCGAGCAGCGGCATGAACTGCGGCCGCCGCGCCAGCGATCGCCGCCGGTTCTTGTTCAGGTTGGTCAGGATCGTATAGAGCCAGCTCCTGACGTCGCCGCCGAGAAACAGCCGCTCCGAACGCAACGCGCGCACCAAGGTATCCTGCACCAGATCGTCGGCGATATCGGCATCGCGCGCCAATGCGCGCGCGTACCGGCGGAGCGCCGGAATCATGGCTTCGACACTTTGGCGAAACGCGGTCATTGACACCAGATCTTCGGGTTGGTCCGGCGCGAACGCCTTACCCAACATAACACCCAATTGCTGCGTCTATTCCGGCCATTGAGACCTGCGTCAAACAGCGTTAATTCGGGGCGGATTTGGGCTGTACCCCGGTGGAGTGCTGGTGTACCTCCAAACCCCAATGGAAGCTGATTGGAAGGTAAGATGTCGCAGAAATCAGGTCTGATGCAAGGCAAGCGCGGGGTAATCCTCGGCGTCGCCAACAACCGCTCGATCGCCTGGGGTATCGCCAAGGCATGCCACGACGCCGGCGCCGAAATCGCGCTGACCTGGCAGGGCGACGCGCTGAAAAAGCGGGTCGAGCCGCTGGCCCAGGAAATCAACGCTCTCCTGCTCGGCCATTGCGACGTCACTGACGCAGCCACCATCGACGCGGTGTTCGACGTGCTCCGGGAGAAGTGGGGCAAGATCGACTTCGTGGTGCATGCGATCGCGTTCTCCGACAAGGATCAACTCGACGGTCGATATGTCGAGACCACCGCCGACAATTTCTCCAAGACCATGCTGATCAGTTGCTATTCGCTGACCGCTGTCGCACAGCGTGCGGAGAAGCTTCTGACCGACGGCGGGTCGATTCTGACTTTGACCTATTACGGCGCCGAAAAATGGATGCCGCATTACAACGTGATGGGCGTCGCCAAGGCAGCCCTTGAGGCCAGTGTGCGCTATCTTGCCGCCGATCTCGGCGAGAAGAAGATCCGCGTCAACGCCATCTCGGCCGGACCGATCAAGACGCTGGCGTTCGCCGGCATTGCCGATTCCCGCCTGCTGCTGAAATGGACCGAGGTCAACGCGCCGTTGCTGCGGAACGTCACCATCGAGGAAGTCGGCGACAGCGCGCTCTATTTCCTGTCGGATATGTCGCGCGGGGTTACCGGCGAAGTGCATCACGTCGATTCGGGCTATCATGTCCTCGGCATGAAGCGGCTCGACTCGCCGGACGTTACACGGGACAAGGAATAGCCGCACGTCCGATGTCCGCGCCCGTCATCTACTACATCCGCCACGGCGAGACGTCGTGGAATGCGCTGGGCCGGCTGCAGGGCGTGCAGGACATTCCGCTCAACGACCTCGGCCGCCGGCAGGCGGCCCAGGCCGGCAACATCCTGGCTGACCTGTTTGCACGCGACGGCCGCGAACAATCGTCGCTGGCGTTCGTCGCCAGCCCGCTGATCCGCGCCCGCGCCACCATGGAGTTGGTCCGCGGCGAACTGAAGCTGCTGCCGGCGGGTTATGCGCTCGACGATCGCCTGCGCGAGATCGGCTACGGCAAATGGGAAGGCTCGACCCTGCCCGAGATGCAGGTCGCCGACCCCGACCTCTATGCCAGGCGCCAGACCGAGAAATGGACGGTGTCGCCGCCGGGCGGCGAGAGTTATGTCGAGGTCCAGGCGCGGATGCAGGACTGGTACGCCTCGCTGCGGGGCGACACGGTGGCGGTGGCGCATGGCGGCACCGCGCGGGCGCTGATGGTGGCGCTCGGCATCGAGACCCCGAAAAGCGCCGCGGATCTCACCATCGAGCAGGGCGCCGTCTACGTGTTCCGCGACGGCGTATTGCAGAAGTATAGTTAAGGGGCCGATACGGCTTTTCTGCCGTCATGCCCGGGCATCCACGCGCTTTCTTCGGGTCAAGACGTGGATGGCCGGGTCAAGCCCGGCCATGACGACCGAGAGGGTATTTGACCCCCTAGAATCTAGGGGTTACGACACATACGATTTTTCGGGAATTCACGCGGTCTCAAAATGTCCTTCAACACGTTCGGCCACATGTTCCGGGTTACGACCTTCGGCGAGAGCCACGGGATCGCGATCGGCTGCGTGGTCGACGGTTGCCCGCCGCTGATCCCGCTGACCAACGAGGACATCCAGCGCGATCTCGATCGCCGCCGTCCCGGCCAGTCACGGTTCACCACCCAGCGCCAGGAGCCGGATACGGTCAAAATCCTGTCCGGCGTGATGGCCCATCCCGAGACCGGTGTGCAGGTGACGACGGGAACGCCGATCGCGCTGCTGATCGAGAACACCGACCAGCGTTCCAAGGACTATTCGGAGATCAAGGACAAGTTTCGCCCCGGCCACGCCGACTTCACCTATGAAGCCAAATACGGTCTGCGCGATTATCGCGGCGGCGGCCGTTCGTCGGCGCGCGAGACCGCGACCCGCGTCGCCGCCGGCGCCATCGCGCGAAAGATTCTGCCCGAGGTCAAGGTGCGCGGCGCGTTGGTGCAGATGGGACCGCACAAGATCGACCGCGACAAGTGGGACTGGGACGAGATCGCGCGCAATCCGTTCTTCTGCCCCGACAAGGACAAGGCCGCGTTCTTCGAGCAATATCTCGACGGCATCCGCAAGAGCGGCTCCTCGATCGGCGCTGTGATCGAAGTCGTCGCCGAAGGCGTGCCGCCCGGACTGGGTGCGCCGATCTATGCCAAGCTCGACGGCGAACTGGCGGGCGCGATGATGAGCATCAACGCGGTGAAGGGCGTCGAAATCGGTGCTGGATTCGGCGCGGCTGAATTGTCGGGCGAGGAAAACGCCGACGAGATGCGCACCGGCAACAACGGCACGCGTTTCCTGACTAACCACGCCGGCGGCGTGCTCGGCGGAATCTCGACCGGCCAGCCGGTGGTGGTACGCTTCGCCGTGAAGCCGACCTCGTCGATCCTGTCGCCGCGTCAGACGGTCGATCGCTCGGGCCATGACACCGACATCATGACCAAAGGCCGCCACGATCCCTGCGTCGGCATTCGCGCGGTACCGGTCGGCGAGGCCATGATGGCCTGCGTGCTGGCCGATCATCTGCTGCGGCATCGTGGGCAGGTCGCCTGATCGCACGCTGACATTGCAACGTCAGACGTTGATGTCACCTTGACGCCCGCTGAACTAGCACGGCAAATGATGGCATGAACGCATTGGAACTGCAGAAACTTTCCGACTGGCTGGTCGACGGCGCGAGGTCTTCCTTCCGCTCGCCGCAGCTGCTGGGTGAAATCTGCGAGCGGTTGATCGCGGCCGGCCTGCCGCTGTGGCGCACCGGCATCTTCGTGCGAACCCTGCATCCCGATATTTTCGGCTACCGTTTCATCTGGAAGCCGGGTTCCGACGTGGAGGTCGGTTCGGCGGATTTCACATTCGTGGATTCACCGGGCTTCCAGAACAGCCCGCTGTTCATCGTGTTCCAGGAGGGAGTGGAGGTTCGGGTGCGTTTCGACGATTCCGAAAGCAGCCGCTTTCCGATCATCGAGGATCTGCGGGCCGAGGGCGTCACGGATTATATCGCGCTGCCGCTGCTGTTTACCGACGGTTCAGCCCGCGCCTCGAGCTGGACCACGAAGCAGCCCGGCGGCTTCACCGATGAGCAACTGGCTGCGCTGCGCAGCGTGGTCAAGCCGCTGGCGCGGCTGGTCGAGATCCTGAGTCTGAGCCGCATGGCCTCGATGCTGCTCGACACCTATGTCGGCAACCGTGCCGGCGAGCGGATCATGGGCGGCCAGATCAGGCGAGGTCACACCGAGACGATGAATGCCGCGATCTGGCTGTCCGATCTGCGCGGCTTCACGGCGCTGTCAGACCGGCTGCCGGCCGAGACCGTGGTCGACATTCTCAACCAGTATTTCGATTGCCAGGTCGATGCGATCCGCAAGCGTGGCGGCGAGGTCCTGAAATATATGGGCGACGGGCTGCTCGCGGTGTTTCCGATCGACGAATATGTCGGCGATGAACAACAGGTGTGTTCACGGGTGCTCGAAGCCGCCCATGAGTCCCGCGCCAGCGTCGCCGACATGAAGTATCCGATCGGCGACCAAGTCGAGCAGTTTCGGTTCGGTGTTGCTCTTCATGTGGGGCGAATCCTGTACGGCAATATCGGCGGCGGCAACCGGCTCGATTTCACCTGCATCGGTCCTGCCGTGAATCTCGCGGCCCGGCTGGAAAAGATCGCCAGCAACCTCCGCCGCACGGTGGTGGCATCTGAGGGATTTGCCGGCATCTGCCGGGGAGGCTGGAGCGATCTCGGCGAGTTTCCGGTCGCAGGTTTCGCAAAGGCGGCACGGGTCTACGGCCTGGTCGACGAAACGCCTTTGAATTGAGATCACGGGATCGGCTTACCCTGCGTCACTCTTCCGGTTCGGTGGTGAACAGCAGCGGATAGCCCTTGGCGCGGCCGGCGTCGGTGGCGCGGGTCGCCTTGGTCTCGGCGACGTCCTTGGTGAAGACCGCGACCACGCAGACGCCGCGCCGGTGCGCCGTGATCATGATCTTGTGGGCCTGATCCTCGGTCATGCGGAATTCGGCCTTCAAGATCGTGACGACGAATTCGCGCGGCGTGAAATCGTCGTTGACGAGGATGACCTTGTGCAGGCGCGGCCGTTCGGTCTTGGTCTTGACCCCTGTTTTGGGCTTGGCGACGGTATCGATCATTCCGGCAGGTACTCCTGACGGGGGCCAGAATACGCCGTCCCGGGCCGCGAAGGAACCGGCCGTATTACGATGGCTTCATTGCAAAGCCGGCACCGACCTGAGATAGGCGACGATGTCGGCCAGATCCGAGCTCTTGAGCTCGGCATAGTAACCATACGCCATCGGCGGCTTCAGCGGCCGGCCGTCGCGCGCCACGCCATGGGTGACGGCGCGGATGATTTCCGCGTCGCTCCAGCTGCCGATGCCCGCGCTTGGGTGCGCGGTGATGTTGGGCACGACCGTTCCCGGCGTTCCCTCCGGCGAACCCTCGCGCGGCGGGAACACGCGACCGCCGCCGCCGAGGCCGCCCTTGAAGTCGGACACCCCACGCGACCACGCCGAGTGGCATTCCATGCAATGGCCGATGGTAACGAGATAGCCGCCGCGTTTGACAGGATCGGTTAGTGCCGCCTTGCTGAAACCGGCATCGGCGTCGGGATAGGGATCGCGGCGCACCGGCGCCCTGTAGACGGGATCGGGAACCTGGTTCCTGATCGGTTTGACGCTGCGCAAATAAGCGACGACGGCGTCGAGATCCTCCGGCAGCAGCGCCTTGTAGAAATTCGCCGGCATGATCGCCGCCAGCGGCACCGCGGCAAGGCGTCCATGATCGGGCCGCGCGCCCTCGATCAGCGCGCGCTTGATCTCGGCGTCGGTCCAGCTTCCGATACCGGTCTCCTTGTCGGGGGTGATATTCGCAGCGGTCGCGACGAAGGGCGGGGTGTTGAAGGTGAGTCCGCCGGACAGCGCCTTTTCGGCGATCAACTTGCCGTCGGTGTCGCGCGGCGAATGGCAGTTGCCGCAGGCCCATGATCGAATTGACGAGGTAGTTGCCGCGTTCGACCGGCGTTTCCGCGATGGCGGCAGTCGAGACTGCCAACACGCATGCGCCCACAGCGATAACGATACGAAGCATTATTTTCTCCTGTCCACCATAGCGTTTTCAAGCGAAGCATGCCTCGGACTTGATCCGGGGGTGGACACCGGTTCGCGTCAAGAAAACGCGTCAAAAACAAAAGCTGGAGCCCGGTTCTGATCTAATCCGAACCGACGAGGCTCCAAGCGATCTATCGCAGCCGAATCGAGGTCGGGCAATATTTGACCGGAACAGGGTGGTGGAGGACTAACCTGAATGTGAAGGCTGGATGATATCAGTGCTTTGCGCGGGCCGCTTTGCATGTCACGATTGCCTTCAGTCGACGGGAGGGCAGCGATGCGCTGGTATGTCTCGATCGGGGCTGTGCTTGTGGCGGGCGTGCTCGCCGGCGGCGACGTCGCGGGTGTTGCCGCGCCGGGCCCAAAGAACCAACTTGGCCAGCCGTCCGGCCGCCAATCGGCCGACAAGGAAGCCACGCCGTCGGTCGATGTCGAACTCGTTCTCGCCGTCGACGTCTCCTATTCGATGGACATGGACGAGCTCGCGATCCAGCGCGAGGGCTACGCCCAGGCGATCGTCTCCAAGGAGTTTTTACAGGCGCTGAAGACCGGCCCGCACGGCAAGATTTCGGTGACCTATTTCGAATGGGCGGCTTCCAGCGACCAGAAGATCATCATTCCGTGGCGGGTGATCGAGGGGCCCGAATCCGCCGACGCCGTCGCCAATGAAATCATGAAGACCCCGATCCGCCGCGCATCGCGCACCTCGATCTCGGGCGCGATCAATTTCGCGATGCCGCTGTTCGACGAGAACCCGTATCGCGGCTTGCGGCGCGTGATCGATATTTCCGGCGACGGCCCAAACAACAACGGCGCGCCTGTCGTCGTCGCCCGCGATGCCGCGGTGGAGAAGGGCATCATCATCAACGGCCTGCCGATCATGGTGAAGGAGCCGTCTTATTCCACCATGGATATCGACAATCTCGATTACTACTACGAGGACTGTGTCATCGGCGGCTCCGGCTCGTTCGTGGTGACGATCAAGGACCGCGACAAGTTCAAGGAAGCGATCCGCACCAAGCTGTTGCTCGAGGTCGCGGGCCGCACCCCGGAACGCCCGGTCGTTCCGGTCGCGGCGCCCGCAGCCAAGGAGCCGCGCGTCAATTGTATGGTCGGCGAGAAGATCTGGCAGGACCGCTGGGGAAGGTGAGTCCCCCGTGGCCTCGGCCATGCCAAACGTAGTGCTGCTCAAGGTCGGCATCCTTGAGGCTATGGACATCGACGCGAGTTACTGTTGACGATCGCCAAGTGCCTATCGCAGCCCAAGAAAAGATAGGACTATGCCGATTACGACAACGAGACCAACCAAATAGATAATTCCGTTCATTGTGCGCTCCTCTCGTGTTTCAATTTCAACGACGCAATGAAACGCTCACCGCGTTGAAAAAGTTCCATGATCTTTGGAGACAAACGGAGCTCGCATATCCCGTAGCGGGTTAGCGGTGAGGCGATCTGAAACGCGCAACAAGTTCAACATGTGGCGTATGCCGGAACTGGTCGACCGGCGTCACGCCGTCGATCTTGTAACCGCCGTCGATCAGGATTTTGGCGTCGCGTGCGAAGGTCGCGACATTGCAGGATACGGCAACCACCGTCGGGATTTTGCTGGCTGCGAGCTGTGTCGCAACCGCCTGCGCGCCTTGCCGCGGCGGGTCGAAGACAACCGCATCGTAATCGCGAAGCTCTTGCGGCACCAGCGGGCGGCGGAACAGGTCGCGGGCCTCCGCCTTCAGCGGCTTCAGTCCCGATGTCGAGGTTGCCGCCTTCTGCAAAGCCGCGATCGAGTTGGCGTCGTTGTCAAAGGCCGCCACCCGCGATTTCGCGGCCAGCCGCAGCGCAAAGGGGCCGACGCCGCAAAACAGATCGGCGACGTGCTTGGCGCGCTTGCAGTGATCGACGACCAGCGCGGCCAGCGTTTCCTCGCCGGCCACGGTCGCCTGCAGGAACGATCCCGGCGGCAACGCGACCTGCGCGATGCCGACCGAGATCACCGGCGGCGTGCCCATCAGCACCAGTTCGCCGTGGCGCGTCAGCCGCGCCAGTCGGTGCTGCTTGGCGACTTCGGACAGTTTAGCGATCAGCCTGGTCGATACCGCCCCGGAACCGCGGACGTCGATGTCGAGGCCGCTCTCGGTGGCCGTGACCTGGATGTCGAGCGGCTTGCCGATTCCGATCAGCGGTTCGGCGACGGCCCAGGCCGCCTCGATCGCGCCGTCGAGATGCGGGTCGAGGACCGGGCAGCGGTCGATCGGGACGATGTCGTGCGAACCGGCCGCCGCGAAGCCGACCTTGAGTACCTCGTGCGTTCCCAACCGCGCGTGCAGCGTGATACGGCGGCGGCCGGCGCCGTGCGCGTCGACCAGCGGCGCCACCTCGCCGTCGATCCCGGCCTGCGCCAGCGTCGTCACCACGATGTCGCGCTTCCAGGCGCGATAGCGCTCCGTCTCCCAGTGCTGGATCGCGCAGCCGCCGCAGACTCCGAAATGCGGGCAGAACGGCGCGATCCGTTCCGGGCTGGCCTTGTCGACGGCAACCAGCCGGCGGCGGTCGGGATGATGGCCGGGAACGGGTGCTACTTCGACCGTCTCGCCGCCAAGCGTGTACGGCACATAGACGCTTTCGCCGCCAACCGTGGTGACGCCGTCGCCGCGATGGCCGACATGATCGATGACGAGATGCTCGGTGTCAGCCACGGCGTGCCCCGATGAAGAACTCGATGTTGCCGTCGCCGCCCGCGATCGACGACGGAAATACCTGGATATCGGTACAGCCGAGCGAGGCCGCGAACGCCGAAATGGCGTCGCAGATTTCCTGGTGTACGAACGCGTTCTTGATGATGCCGTGCTTACTGTGTTTGCGGTCGGCCTCGAATTGCGGCTTGATCAGCGCCAGCAGGTGCATCGGTGCTGCCGCCAGCGACAGCGCCACCGGCAGCACGGCTTTCAGCGAAATGAAGCTGACGTCGATAACGACGACATCGGGCCGCGCGGGCAGGCGCTTGCCTTCGTATTTGCGGATATCCGTCTCTTCCATAGAAACGATCTTGGGATGGTTTTGCAGCGAGTGATGCAACTGGCCGTGGCCGACATCGATGGCAAAGACGATGCTGGCGCCATTCGCCAGCAAAACTTCAGTGAAGCCGCCGGTGGAAGCGCCGACGTCGAGGCAGACATGGCCCTCGATCTCGATCGGATATTGCTCCAGCGCGCCGGCGAGCTTGACGCCGCCGCGCGAGACCCAGGGGTGGGCAGGTTGCGCGGAAATTTTCGCATCGGCGGCGATGATGTCCGACGCCTTCATCACCTGCTTGCCGCCGGCGGTCACGAAGCCGGCTTCGATCGCGGCGCGGGCGCGGGCGCGGCTTTCGAACAGGCCGCGCTCGACCAGCAGCACGTCCGCGCGTTTGCGGGAAAATGTTTCGCTGTCGCTTGTCTTCGCCAAGTTCAACCTGCTTTACCGTCCGCGCGTGCTGCGGCCAGAACCACACAGGCCTCGAACGCGGTCAGGTCGTTCCAGATATCTGCGGGCGCCTTCACGGGTATGACCAGTTTAGCACCATGTAGATCCAGTGTATGGATCATCATGAGATTGTCGGGCAGGCCGAAATTCTCGACGGTCAACCCGTTACTGTCGGTCAAACGGCCGTCGTCGGATTTCGTCACCGCGCCAAATCGCTTGACGCGCTCGACATAGAGGACCGGATCGTTGCTGTAGGCGAGGCAGAACTTGCCGCGGCCGGCCATGTAGCCAAGTTCATAGACGGTGCCAGCATCGGCGCTCGGACCGCGAAACGGCGTCAGATTGGCGATGATGGCGTCTGCCGCATCCATCATCGTTTCATTGCCCTTGAAGATCGCGAGCGAAGCGTCGCTGGCTTTGAGGTCAACGGCATTGTCGAGCGGGTAATGCCCGCGCACGCCGTGGCGCGCGCAGATCGCGACTTTTCGCTTTCCGATTTCGATGGCATCCGGCAGGAACACATCGGGGCCTGCCAGATAGATCTTCATGGGGTCACCGGTGGTCTTTTTCGGCGATCTTTCCCGAGACGAAGCGGTTGCCGCTTCGCCTGATGCGCTGAGCGCCGCCCTCAATCTCAGGCGAGCTTGACCGTCTCGGCCTTGTAGTCCTTGCCGAGTGCGTCGAACACCTTGGCGACGATGCCCTTGGCGTCGAGGCCGGCGCGGGCATACATCGCGTTCGGCGAATCGTGGTCGAGGAATTCGTCGGGCAGGACCATCGACCGCATCCGCAGGCCGCCGTCGAGCATGCCGTTGTCGGACAGGGTCTGCATGACATGCGAGCCGAAGCCGCCGATCGAGCCTTCTTCGATCGTCAGCAGCACTTCGTGGTCGCGCGCCAGCTTCATGATCATCTCGACGTCCAGCGGCTTCATGAAGCGGGCGTCGGCGATGGTGGTGGAAAGGCCGTGGGCGGCGAGTTCGTCGGCGGCCTTTTCGCATTCGGCCATACGCGTGCCGAACGACAGCAGAGCGATCTTGCTGCCTTGGCGGACGATCTTGCCCTTGCCGATTTCGAGGGGAATGCCGACTTCGGGCATTTCGACGCCGCGGCCTTCGCCACGCGGATAGCGCACCGCGCTCGGGCGGTCATTGATCGCAACTTGCGTGGCGACCATGTGCACCAGTTCGGCCTCGTCGGAAGCCGCCATGATCACGAAGTTCGGCAGACAGCCGAGATAGGCGTTGTCGAACGAGCCGGCATGGGTGGCGCCGTCGGCACCCACGAGGCCGGCGCGGTCGATGGCGAAACGAACCGGCAGGCTCTGGATCGCGACGTCGTGGACGATCTGGTCGTAGCCGCGCTGCAGGAAGGTCGAGTAGATCGCGCAGAACGGCTTGTAGCCCTCGGTGGCGAGGCCGGCGGCGAACGTCACCGCATGCTGCTCGGCGATGCCGACGTCGAAGGTGCGTTTCGGGAACGCCTTGTTGAAGATGTCGATGCCGGTGCCGGAAGGCATCGCTGCGGTGATGCCGACGATCTTGTCGTCCTTCTCGGCTTCCTTCACGAGGCTCTGGCCGAACACGTTCTGGTACGACGGCGCATTCGGCTTCGACTTGGCCTGCGCGCCGGTGGCGACGTCGAACTTGGCGACGGCGTGGTACTTGTCGGCGGAGGCTTCCGCCGGGCCGTAGCCCTTGCCCTTTTGCGTGACGACGTGGACCAGGATCGGGCCAGTCTCCATGTCGCGCACGTTCTTCAGCACAGGCAGCAGATGGTCGAGGTTATGGCCGTCGATCGGGCCGACGTAATAGAAGCCGAGTTCCTCGAACAGTGTGCCGCCATCCATCATGAAGCCGCGGGAATATTCCTCGACGCGGCTGGCGCGGTTGGCGATGATCTTGGGCAGGTGGCTGCCGAGCTGCTTGGCCGCCTCGCGCAGCGTGCGATAGGTCTTGCCGGAATACAACCGCGACAGATAGGCC
>JBBRSX010000102.1:0-22682 GCA_038244925.1 Hyphomicrobiales bacterium
ACCATGCGCGCGCAGGGCGCCGGCGGCCAGCACGTCAACAAGACCGAATCGGCGATCCGCATCACCCATATTCCAACCGGCATCGTTGTCATGATGCAGGATAGCCGCTCGCAGCACAAAAACCGGGCGTCGGCGATGAACATCCTACGCTCGCGGATCTACGACGCCGAACAGCAGCGAATCAACGCGGTGCGCTCCGCCGAACGCAAGGAGAAGGTCGGCTCCGGCGACCGCTCCGAGCGCATCCGCACCTATAATTTCCCGCAAGGCCGCGTCACCGACCACCGCATCAACCTGACGCTCTATAAATTGCCGCAGGTGATCGCGGGCGAAGCGCTGGGCGAATTGACGGAAGCGCTGACGACCGAGCATCAGGCCGCCCAACTCGCCGCCCAGGGCGCAGCGGCGTGAGCGACGGCGAAGCTTTCGCCGGACAAACCGTCGACACCGCGCGGCGTGCGCTCACCGCGCGGCTCAAGTCAGGCGCGATCGAATCCGCCGAGCTCGATGCGCGACTGCTCGTCGGTCACGCGCTAAAGCTCGACCTCACCGGCTTGATCACATCTGCGCAACGGCAGCTCACGCCGGACGAATCCGCACGCCTCGACGACTTCGCGCGCCGCCGTCTCGCCGGCGAACCGGTTGCGCGCATTCTCGGCGAAAAGGAATTCTGGGGACTGCCGCTGCAACTCTCTGTTGCAACGCTGGTGCCACGGCCCGATACCGAAACGGTGGTCGAGCTGGCGCTGGAATTGCTGCGCGCCGACGGCGTCACGAATCGCCCTCTGCGCATCGCCGATCTCGGCACCGGTTCGGGCGCGATCCTGCTGGCGCTGTTGTCGGAGCTGCCGACCGCACAGGGATTCGGCACCGACATCTCGGAACAGGCCCTGCAAACCGCCGTCGCCAACGCCGCCCGGACGGGGCTTGCGGATCGCGCGAAGTTCATCGCCTGCGATTACGCGGCCGGACTATCCGGCCTGTTCGATCTGATCGTCTCAAATCCGCCCTATATCCGCGCGGCTGACATCGGCGGGCTGGCCGTGGAGGTCAGGGAATATGACCCCCGGGCGGCGCTCGATGGCGGCGCCGACGGGCTCGACGCCTACCGTGCGCTGATCCCCCAGGCCGCCGGTCTGCTGGCGCCGCGCGCTGCCCTGGTTGTAGAGGCCGGTGAGGGCCAAAGCGGCCTCATTAACACTTTGATGACGATTGCCGGATTGGCGCCCACAGGCGCCCCCAAAGCCGATCTGGCGGGCATTCCGAGGGCCGTCGCGGGCCGCAAAATGCCCCGATAAAGTCCGATTGGAACGCAAAAAAACCGCTTGGAATATTGCCCGGGAGCGACTACCTTCCGTCTACAACATCGGTATTAGGGTCGCTGGCCCCGTAAGGTGTTACGGGTGAGGCCAGAGTTCTCGAAACGAGAGCCCGCCGAGTGAAAGGTTCCAAAACGCAGGTCCAATTGAGCGCAATGGCTGAAGCTGTGCTGCTCTCGACCGCAAAGCGAACGAAAGCCTGATATTGCGCTTGAAGACTTACGCAACAAACCGTCACGCGAAGCCGTCATGCTCAATGCTCGGGCAGGGTTTGGCAGACTGAATGATTTGGTCCGGCCGGCAGTGAACGCCGGCGGTTGGGGAACGCGTCTTTGTTGAACGCGATGGTTAGCGAAATCGACGACATGAAGTTCAACGACATCGTGATTCGGTGTGCACAGGCGCGCGCCGAATCCGGTGAGGCTATGACGGCAACTGCATAATTTTCAGGGCTGGAATAAAGGCAAGACATGAGAAACGGTCAAAACAACAACAAGCGGATGCGTAACCGGAATAACAGCAGCAATAATAACAACAACAATAACAATAATAACCGGCGCGGGCAGAACCCGATGACCCGGGTGTTCGAATCGAACGGACCCGACATCAAGATCCGCGGTACCGCCTCCCACGTTGCGGAAAAATACGTCCAGCTGGCGCGCGACGCGCGTTCCTCCGGCGATCCGGTCGCGGCGGAAAATTACTACCAGCACGCCGAACATTACTTCCGCCTGATCGCAGCCGCCCAGGAGCAGTTCCGGCAGAACCAGCCGCAGCCGCGCACCGAAAACGAAATGCCCTCGACCGACGAAGGCGAAGATGAGGGCGAGAGCTTCTCCAATTTCGGCCAGGAGCCCGGTTTCGTTCCACAGCCGCCGCAGCAGCAGCAGCCATTCGTGCCGCGCGAAAACAATCAGCAGCGCGATCACACCCAACGCGACTTTCAGCCGCGCGAGGGCCAGCCGTTTCAGCGCGACCAGCAGCCGCGCGAGCATCAGCCCCGCGAACATCGCGAGCCGCGCGAGCATCGTCCGCAGCCGCAATATCAGCCGCAACCCCAGCCGCAGCCCGTCATCGCCGACACCGGCGGCGTCGATCGCCTGCCGTCCTTCATCACCGGCCCACAGCCGCAGGTGAATGGCGCGCCGGGCGGATTCGAGGCGGGTGCAGGCGGCGAACGTTTCCCGCGCCGTCGTCGCCGGCCGCACGGCCCGCGTCCCGAAGGCATGGCCGCGCCTGCGGCGCCCAGCGAAGATTTCAATCCGGGGAATGAGTAAGCAGCGCTATCGCTAGAGCATGCTTCAACTGAGTTGAATCATGCTCATCGATCATCTTCTTGTTTGAGCATGATCTCCGGGCAAACGCTTCACGTTTGTCCCGAGGGGAAACCGGTACCCACTTTTCCGGATCATGCTCTGGAAGCGTTCAGCAATCCGAAGGGCGGGCACAGCGAAAGCGTGTCCGCCCACTTCGTCATCCCCTTGCCGTCGACGACGGCACCAGCACCGGCTGCAGCGACGGTATCAGCCGCGCCCGTTCGCGGTGCGCGGGGATCGCGCGATAAACCTGCTTGGTCGCTTCCACGATATGCACGCCGGCGAACGGCAGCGACAATGCGGCGCCAACGCGCTCCCACGCCTTCGCCGAACGCAGGAACCAGTTCTTGCCGACCGGCGGCAGGAAAAGTGCCTCGCCCCATGCGGTCGGCGTGAACCAGGTCTGCCGCAGCAATTGCGTGATCTGCGCCCTCGAATAGGGACGGCCGTGGCCGAACGGCGTGGCATCGGTGCGCGTCCACACCCCGCGGCGATTGGGAATCACCGCGATCAGGCGGCCGGACGGCGCCAGCACGCGCCACACCTCGCGCAGCAATCGCTCGGGGTCGTCGGACATTTCCAGCGAGTGGATCATCAGGATGCGGTCCACCGACGCGTCGGGCAGCGGCATCGAAAATTCATCGATCAGGGTCGCGAGCGCGGGCCGCCCCGTCGGCCATTTCAGCACGCCCTGCGCCGCCGGCATGAAGGCGATACAGCGCTCGGAATCCTCCCGGAACAGCCCGAGATAGGGCGTCGGATAGCCAAGCCCGAGCACGCGCAAGCCGTCCGCATCGGGCCAGCGCGCGCGGATGCCACGGTTGATCAACTGCCGCGCCACGATGCCGAGGCGCCGCGAATAGAAGTCTCTGAGATCGATGACGTCGATGGTCATGAGTCCAATCTAACACGGCAGGTTTCGTTACGGCGCGCCGAAAATGGCATTGCTGTGTGAGCGTTAACGCCATACTTCTGAACTATAAAACGGGTTAACCGCCTACCTCACGGAGTGATCATGGCCGCGGAAATTCGCACCTTTACCTGCCTCAACGACAATTTCGGCTATCTGATCCACGATCCCGCGACCAAGGCGACCGCGTCGATCGACGCGCCGGAAGCCGGGCCCATCATCAAGGCGCTGGAACGCGAAGGCTGGACCCTGACGGATATCCTGATCACCCATCACCACCACGACCATGTCGGCGGCGTCGCCGAACTGAAGCAGAAGTACGACTGCCGCGTCGTCGCCCCGCACGACAAGGCCGCCAAAATAGCCGATGTCGATCTGCGCGCCGCCCATGGCGACGTCGTCAAGGTCGGCGGCCTGCTGGCGCGGGTGCTGGAAACGCCCGGCCATACGCTCGATCACATTTCCTATGTGTTCGACAGCGAGAAAGCGCTGTTTGCCGCCGACACGCTGTTCTCGATCGGATGCGGCCGGGTGTTCGAGGGCACCTATCCGATGATGTGGGATTCGCTATTGAAGCTGCGCGCGCTGCCGGACGATTTCAAACTCTATTGCGGCCACGAATACACCGCCTCCAACGTCAAGTTCGCGCTCACGGTCGAATCCGACAATCCCGCGCTGACCGCGCGCGCTGCGGAAGTGGCGAGGCTGCGCGCCGACAACAAGCCGACGATCCCGGTGCTGCTGGGTGAGGAGAAAAAGGCCAACGTGTTCCTGCGTGCCGACGATCCGTCGGTGGCCATAAAGCTGCACATGAAGGGCGCCGGCGCCGCCGAGGTGTTCGGCGAATTGCGCGAGCGCAAGAACAAGTCCTGATGGCGCTCACGGCCGCCGACATCATCACGCGGCTCGACCTGAAGCCGCATCCGGAAGGCGGCCATTATCGCGAAACGTTTCGCGACGCCGCCGTCGATGCCGACGGCCGCTCGCGCTCCACCGCGATCTACTTCCTGCTGGCGCGCGGCGAGCGCTCGCACTGGCATCGTGTCGATGCCGTCGAGGCCTGGCACTATTACGCGGGCGATGCGCTGACCCTGCGGATCGCTGATGACAGCGGACAGAGCAGCATCAAGCTCGGCGCTGATCTGGCGGCCGGCGAAGTGCCGCAGGCGATCGTGCCTGCGCATGCGTGGCAGGCGGCAGAGAGCACCGGCGACTGGACGCTGGTCGGATGCACCGTGGCGCCAGGATTTGAGTTTGCGAAATTTGAATTGGCGCCGAAGGGCTCGGAGCCAAAATAGCTTTTCATTCGGAAATCGGGTGGGTTTCGCATCAACGCGCTCTTAGTTTCCGCTCTCAGAAATGAGGAGCGAAACATGCACGGGACATTCAGCGTTTCACACCAGATCGAGCCGGCCATTCTCTACTTCGGCACGCCGGTGGTTCTGATCGGTTCAACCAATGAAGACGGCTCGTACAACCTCGCGCCGATGTCGTCGGCATGGTGGGTCGGCTGGCGCTGCATGCTCGGGCTCGCGCGCAATTCCAGGACCACCGAGAACATGATTCGCACGGGCGAATGCGTGCTCAATCTGCCGTCGGCCGCCCTCGTCGGCGCGGTCGATCGCCTCGCGCGCACCACCGGCTCCGACCCGGTGCCGCCGGGCAAGACGATGCGAGGCTACCGCCACGAACACGACAAGTTCGGCCTCAGCGGCCTGACGGCGGCGCGAGGCGACACGGTCGCCGCCCCACGCGCGCTGGAATGCCCGGTGCAGATCGAAGCCAAAGTCGCGCAGGTTCATGAGATGGCGCAGGAAGACGCGGTGTGGCGCGGTAATCTCACCGCGATCGAGGTGCGCGTCACCCGCGTCCACGCGCATAGCGGCCTGATGATGGAAAGCGAGCCCAACCGGATCGATCCCGACAAATGGCGGCCGCTGATCATGAGCTTTCAGCAATTCTACGGGCTGGCGCCGGGCAAACTGCAGCGCTCCGAACTCGGGCAGATTCCGGAAGCGATGTACAAGCCGCCGGGCTGGAAGCCCGCGGCCTGATCAAGGTTGCCGCCAAACCATCTCCTTTGCCGCGATCAGGCCGCCGCCGGCAATCAGGATCGCGGCGATCGCGATGGTGGCGCTCGGTGCGGCATACCCCGCAAGGATCAGAAACGCCGTCGACAGCAGCGGCGTCGCGTAGGACGCCGCACCGAGCACGCGGATATCGCCGCGCTTCATGCCGATGTCCCAGACGAAAAACGCAGCACCCACCGGACCGATGCCGAGCGCGATGATCGCCAGCCACTGCCCCGTCGTCTCCGGCCACACCGTGGTCTCGACCGCGCCGTGAACGAGGGCTGCAAGCAGCGCGGTCGCGAGACAGAAGCCGGCGACGGCATCGGTCGGCACCGCCTTGAGCTTGCGCGACATCACCGAATAGGCCGCCCATACAAAGGCGGCGATGAACGCCGCGGCGAGGCCCGGGATCTGGCCCGGCGCAAAACCGCTGCCGCCATTGCCGGCGAACAGCAACACCGTGCCGGCAAGCCCAAGCAGCGCGCCGACGATGTGATGCGGCGCCAGCCGCTCGCCCGGCAACAGCGACGAGAACAGCACGATCAGCAGCGGCCAGAGATAGTTGAGCAGCCCGGCCTCGGCCGGCGGCGCGAAACGCAGCGCCAGGAAATACAGCGCGTGATAGCCGAACAGTCCGCCGACGCCGACGAGCCAG
The DNA here is from genome assembly GCA_038244925.1 of Hyphomicrobiales bacterium. GTDB lineage: Bacteria > Pseudomonadota > Alphaproteobacteria > Rhizobiales > Xanthobacteraceae > Bradyrhizobium. Next base: position 6,273 of record JBBRSX010000102.1, read on the forward strand.
ATCAACGGCGGCTGCTTCAACGCGGCGAAAGCCTGAGGACGGAAGATGAAGCTCGCGAACGCGACGGCGGCGCCGATCGCAAATGTCATGGCCGCGAGCTGGAACGCCGGAATCTTGCCGGTCGCGACCGTCATCACCGACAGCAGCGACCACATCAGGATCGCGGTCAGTCCGATTAGCGTGGCGGTACGGGGAGTCATACGTTCGTCATTGCGGGCGGAGCGAAGCAATCCATCTTTCTTACATAGCAAAAATGGATTGCTTCGTCGCTATCGCTCCCTTGCGCGAACGCTTTGCGTTTGTCGCAGGCAATGACGAGGCGCCGGTGGCGAGGCGCCGCTCACACCATATATTGCCCGCCATTGATCGACATGGTCGAGCCGGTGATGCCGCCGGCCTCGTCGGCGGCGAGGAACACCACCGCGCGGGCGATTTCCTCGGGCTCGCCGAGACGGTTGACCGGGATCAGCGGCAAAATGCTTTTCTCCAGCACTTCCTTCGGCACCGCCTGCACCATTTCGGTGTTGATGTAGCCGGGGCAGATCGCGTTGACGGTGATGCCGCCCTTGGCGTTCTCCAGCGCCAGCGCCTTGGTGAAGCCGATGTCGCCGGCCTTGGCGGCCGAGTAATTGACCTGTCCGAACTGGCCCTTCTGGCCGTTGATCGAGGAGATGTTGATGACCCGGCCGAATTTTCGGGCGCGCATGCCCTCGATCACCTGACGTGTCATGTTGAACAGCGAGCCGAGATTGGTGTTGATGACCGCATTCCACTGGTCGAGCGTCATCTTGTGGAAGGCGCCGTCCTTGGTGATGCCGGCATTGTTGACGAGCACGTCGACCGGGCCGACGTCGGCCTCGACCTGCTTGACCCCTGCGGCGCAGGCATCGAACGAACTGACGTCCCATTTATAGACGGGAATGCCGGTTTCGGATTTGAACTTCTCGGCGGCGGCGTCGTTGCCGGCGTAGCTCGCCGCAACCTTGTATCCGGCAGCCTTCAACGCCCTGCTGATCGCAGCGCCAATGCCTCGCGTACCCCCGGTAACCAATGCAACACGTGCCATGTCGTCCTCCTCCTTGGTAGTCCCTCTATAAGCCGGAATTATCCCGGTCTTTTGACTGCACTCGGTCTTCCACGTCTTCCAAACTTCCACGTCTTCCAAAACGTAAAATGCCCGGCGCGAGACCGGGCATTTTATTTAACAGCATTGGCCGTGGGTGACAGATGATCTTTTCATCATTCAACCAGTCAAACTGCCTTTAGTTCAGTCGCGTGCGATGCACATTGCGATGCCCATGCCGCCGCCGATGCACAGCGTGGCGAGGCCCTTCTTGGCATCGCGCTTCTGCATCTCGTGCAGCAGCGTGATCAGCACACGGGCGCCGGAAGCGCCGACCGGGTGGCCGATCGCGATCGCGCCGCCGTTGACGTTGACCTTGGACGTATCCCAGCCGAGGTCCTTGTTGACCGCGCAGGCCTGCGCGGCGAAGGCCTCGTTGGCTTCGATCAGGTCGAGGTCGCCGATATTCCAGCCGGCCTTCTTCAGCGCGGCGCGGGAGGCCGGGATCGGCCCGGTGCCCATGATCTTGGGATCGACGCCCGCCTGGCCCCAGGAGACGATGCGGCCGAGCACCTTTTTGCCTTCCTTGGCGGCCTGCTTGGCGGTCATCAGCACTACCACGCCGGCGCCGTCATTGATGCCGGATGCGCTGCCGGCGGTAACCGTGCCGTCCTTTTCGAAGGCCGGCTTCAGCTTGGCCATGGCTTCGACGGTGGCGCCGTGGCGCGGATACTCATCGGTATCCACGATGATGTCACCCTTGCGGGACTTGATGGTGACGGGGACGATCTCGTCCTTGAACTTGCCGGCCTTCTGCGCCGCCTCGGCCTTGTTCTGCGAGTGGACCGCGAATTCGTCCTGCTGGGCGCGGGTGATCTGGTACTGGCGGGCGACGTTCTCGGCGGTGTTGCCCATGTGGTAGCCGTTGAAGGCATCCCAGAGGCCGTCCTTGATCATGGTGTCGACCATTTCGAAGGCGCCCATCTTGATGCCGGCGCGCAGGTATTGGGCATGCGGGGCCATGCTCATGGATTCCTGGCCGCCGGCCACGACGATTTCGGAATCGCCGTTGAGCAGCGCCTGATAACCCAAGGCGACGGTGCGCAGGCCCGAACCGCAGAGCTGGTTGACGCCCCAGGCCGGGCTTTCCACCGGGATGCCGGCCGCGATCGAGGCCTGGCGGGCCGGGTTCTGGCCCTGCGCCGCGGTCAGGATCTGGCCCATGATGACTTCGGAGACCCGGCCCGGCTCGATACCGGCCCGCTCCAGCGCGGCCTTGATGGCGATGGCGCCGAGATCATGCGCCGGGGTGGTGGCGAACGCGCCGTTGAAGCTGCCGACCGGGGTGCGGGCGGCGCTGACGATGACGACATCGTCTGACATGGACATCTCCTTTGAGTTCTCGGGGCTTGAGGTTTTCTTCGACGGCGGGCGGCCGGATGGCGGGCCAGTCTCTCATCCTATCCTGTTAACGTCGTTGAGCCATGTCAACGGGCCACGGGCCAGAATCCCGCCGCGGCGCATTCAAAATAGCGCGCTTGGCGGTTTCGAGAGCAGTCTCCATGCCTTGGAATTAACCGTGCCGCACAAAACGGTAGCCGAACCGCATTGAAAATGCTTACTTTGCTGCGTTGCGTTGCTCGTCTGCCCTTCGGCGATGCCGTCGGGTTCCCCGCTCTCGGTGTTATTGTGTGAGCCCATGGCAAAGTCAGACCAACCTACAACGATCAAAAAATACGCCAACCGGCGGCTCTATAATACCGGCACCAGCACCTATGTGACGCTCGAGGATCTCGCATCGATGGTGAAGGATGGCGAGGATTTTCTCGTCTATGACGCCAAAACCGGCGACGACATCACGCGCTCGGTGCTGGCGCAGATCATCTTCGAACAGGAAAACAAGGCCGGGCAGAATCTGCTGCCGACCACGTTCCTGCGCCAGTTGATCCGCTTCTACGGCGACAGCATGCAGATGGTGGTTCCTAAATATCTGGAACAGTCGATCGACACGCTGACCCGCGAGCAGGAAAAATTCCGCAAGCAGCTCACCAACACGTTTAGCGGCACACCATTCGCGCCGCTCGAAGAGCATGTCCGCCGCAACATGGAAATGTTCCAGCAGACCTTCGCGATGTTCAAGCCGTTCGTGCCGCCGCGCGCCGGATCGACCGTGCTCGAACCGGAGAAGATGGCGGAGCCCGCCGCCGACGATGCCAACATCGACGACCTGCGCCGTCAGATGAAGGACATGCAGGACCGTCTCGAGCGGATGTCGAAAGAGCCGAAGAAGGAAGAGTAGTTTCTTCGTCTTCGTCGATCTTCAATTATCCAGATAGCTCTGTCATTCCGGGATGCGCCTCTTTGGCGCAGGCCCGGAATCCAAACTCATTATCGTGGTTATGGATTCTCTGATGTGCAATTGCACATCAGAGCTCGCGACTGCGTCGCGCCCCGGAATGACGACTTAACCCGCCGCCGGCAACACCGTCTCCGCCGCGACGCTCCACGGCCGCTGCGGCGAGGCCAGCCCGATCAGGCGGCCCTGGATGTAATCGCAGCCCCATTCGCGCAGCATCACGGCGGCTTCCTCGTCCTGCACCCATTCCGCCACCGTCTTGATCTGCAGGCGGCGGGCGAGATCGATCAGCGTCTGCACGAAGGCGCGATCGTCGGCCGACCGCGCGATATTCTGCACGAAGGCGCCGTCGATTTTCACGATATCGACGCCGAGCTTGCGCAGGTTGCGGAACGAGGTGTAGCCGGCGCCGAAATCGTCGATCGCGATCCGGCTGCCGAAATTCTTCAGCCGGGTGATGAAGCCCCTGACGTCGTCGATATCCTGGATCGCCACGGTTTCGGTGATTTCGACGATCAGCCGCTCGCCGACGCCGGGGTGTGCGCGCATCAGCGACTCGATCGAGGCCGACCAGTCCGGATCCATCGTGGTGTCGGGCGAGATGTTGAGGCTGAGTTGAACGTTCGGCGAAGCCGCCAGTTCGGCGATGGCGAGTTCGAGCACGCGGTGATCAACCAGCCGGATCAGGCCGAGCCGCTCGGCGACGGGGACGATGTCCGGCGCCAGCAGCGCCTGACCGTCGTCCTGCTCCATCCGCACCAGGCATTCGTAGAATGCCGGCTGCCGCGAACGCGCTTCCACCACAGGCTCGAACGCGGTGACGATCCGGCGCTCGTTCAGCGCGGTCACGATCTCGTCGGTGACGCGGATGTTGACGCGGCGCTGGGCGTCGCGCTCGACGTTCGGGCGCCACAGCGAAAACGATCCGGCACGGCGGCGCTTCGCCGCGTCGAGGGTTTCCTGGGCGCGGTTGACGGCCTCATCGGCGTTGCGCGCATAACGCGGCACGCTGATGGCGCCGATCGATGCCGTCACCGATACCGGACCCGACACGGTCGGCACCACCTCGTCGCGGATACCGGCAAGGAAGCGCTCGGCCGCGACATTGGTGTCGTCGACGGTGCAGTTGCGCAGGACCAGTCCGAACTTGTTGCCGGAGAATCGCCCGAGCACGTCGCCGCCGCGCAGCCGCCCCCGAATCCGTTTTCCGACTTCGGCGATCACGGCATCCGCGACGTCGAAGCCGAAGGCGTCGTTGACGCGCGCCAGATGATCGATCCCAATCAGCATGAAGGCGCAGGACGAGCGGAAACGCGCGGCCTCCTCGATCGCTTCCGCCAGCGACGCGACCAGATGGGTGCGATTGAGTTCGCCGGTGAGTGGATCGTGCCGCGAGAGCCGCATCAGTTGTTCGTCGCGGGCATGGCGCTCATTGTCGACGCGGACGACGCCTTGCGCGCGCGCCGGGCTGCCGTCGGGACCGGCGAACCAGCAGCCGGTCTCCTCGATCCAGATCACGGGCGCCGAGGTCGAGGTCCGCACCCCGTATTCGATCCGGTAGGCCACCCCGTCACCGCGCGCCGGGGCGGTTTGGCCAAGCGCGTCGGAGCGGATCGAACGGGTGGGCTCGATCAATTTGGCGAACTCGGTGCCGCTGGCGAGCGCCTCGAGCGGAATGTCCGTGAAGACCGAGGCCGCGTTGTCGCTCCAGGTGATGGTGTCGGCCGCGAGGTCCCAAACGAAGGTGGCCTGCCCGAGCGAGGCCAGGATGCTGGAAGCTTGCGGGACGGGGGGCATCGGGTCGCCTCGATTCGGGACACCACCGGGTGATTCCCACCCGGGAGGATAGTGGCTGTTTCGAATCAGAGGCTAGGCAAAGTTCATAAATAATCTGGAAACCACGTTTTAAAGGTCTCCCGAACCCTCCCGGAACCAACGGCACCCGATCGGCATAGGGCTTGCGAGGATCAGATCGCAGTAGGGCGTAACGTCCCAAAACGTGACAGTTAACCGTTACGGTGTGCGATGCTCGATATCGATAGATCAGAACAGGTGCTGGACGGCGAGGTATTGGACGCCGAGGCGCCCGCTTGCGTCGAACTGGTGCCGGTGGCCCAGCCCGTGCGGCTGACCTCGAAGCTAGCCATCGTGCGGCCCGATCCGAGCTTCGTTACCCATTTGATCGCCACCGCGGCCCAGGCGCCGCAGACTTGCGTCCTGCGGCGCGGCTCGCTGGCCGACGCGCAGTCCGCTTACGGCGCCGGCCAGATCCGTCGCACCGGCACCGGCTTCCGGACCCGGCAAGTCGTCTGAACCGATTCAATTCACGATTTCCGTCATCCTGAGGTGCGAGCGGAGCGAGCCTCGAAGGATGAATCGCCCCGCAAGTGACCGGCACCCTTCGAGACGCGCTTCGCGCTCCTCAGGGTGACGGACTACAGGCCCCGTCAGCGCGGTGGCGTGTCCGGCGACGGATGCGAACCGCTGCCCGGCTGCAATCCCGGCGACGGGACTTCCGGCGAGGACGCATGCGGCGGCTCGACGGCCGGTGGCGGCTCGGGGTTATCGTGCACCGCGGGTTCAGCGACCGAGGCCGCCGGGGCGACGGGAGTCGCCGGGGCGACTGGAGCCGCCGAGGGCACTGACGGTGCGGGAGCCGGCGCGGGATCGAATTCGGGCTCAGGTTGGGGTTCAGGCGCCGGCGCTTCGGCTGCCTTGGCGCTCTTTCTGGAAACCGCGGGTGCCGCAGTGGCAACGGCGCCGCGCCGCGCACGCAAGGCGAGGCCGGAGAAGAAATCCACCATCGACAGCGCCACCAGCAGGAAATAGGTCGAGGTGCCGAACTTCGACCACAGCACGAATTCGGCCGCGGCCGCGCCGAACACGATCAGCGACAGCAGATGGTCGGTGAGATATTTGGCGCCGGGCCGCGCGCCTTTGATGACTTCGCACATCAACAGCAGGACGCCGAGCGTGAGCAGCACGTCGCTCAGCGTGATCGGCCATTCGGCGCCGGACATCAACGTCAGCTTCACCAGCGGATCCGTGAAGGAAACCGTCGGCATCAGGAAGACGATGATGTTGTAGATCGCGAGCGGGATCAGAAGCAGCGGAAAACCGACCATGGCGAGGCCTTGCTCAAGAAAACCGGAACGTCTCCGGGCGAAGCATGCGCTTCGCCGCCGGGAACCGTTACCCCACTCGTTGGCCGAATTCAGGCACAAGCCGCACGTAGCGGCGACTTATCCCGCCCGATCAGGATTCCCCTGGTTGAGGAAACCTGCCCGGAACAGCTCAAGACTCTTTCTTGGCCTTCAAAACCTGACGGCCCTTGTACATGCCGGTCTTGAGGTCGAGGTGGTGCGGACGGCGCAGTTCGCCCGAATCCTTGTCCTCAGCGTAGGTCGGCTTCTTCAGGGCGTCCGCCGAGCGGCGCATGCCACGCCGCGAGGGCGATGTTTTTCTTCTGGGAACGGCCATAACGGTCCTCTAGGGATGTTGTCGGAGGGCATCGTCCTGAGCCGGACCGCCCAGCGCTTCGCGCGGGCTGAAATGCCGATAAGGCCGCGCTTATAGAGGATGGGCTGGCGTAAAGCTAGGCCGGGCGACGGTTAAATGGGGCTCCAATTGGCTCAAAAAGCACGATTTTCGCTCCAGCAGCGCTGCAGGGCGGCCGCATTGGCCCGCGCCATATAGGTCCCGGCCAGACGGCGCACCCCGGGGCCCGGATTGCGGGCGCTGCGCCTGATAGGATTGGGCAGGATCGCCGCCAGCAGGCCCGCCTCGCGCGGCGACAGCGTCGCGGCCGAATGGCCGAAGGCATAGATCGAGCCTGCCTCCGCCCCGAACTGCCCGGAGGGGCCGAGTTCGGCAATGTTGAGGTAGATTTCCAGCACCCGCTGCTTGGGCAGCACCAGGTCGATCCACATCGCCAGCGGCAGCTCCAGCGCCTTGCGGACCACGCTGCGGCCCGGCCACAGGAACAGGTTCTTGGCGACCTGCTGGGTGATGGTCGAGCCGCCGCGGGCAACCTCGCCGTCCTCGGCATCGTCCATGACGTCGCGCAGCGCGTCCCAGTCGACGCCGTGATGGCTGCAGAATTTGGCGTCCTCGGAGCCCACCACCGAGCGCGGCAGGTAAGGCGGAATCGCGCTGAAGTCGATCCATTGCCGCGAGACCGGCGCGCCCTTGAGCCAGCGCCAGGCCATCAGCGCCGAGACCGGATGGCCGCTGCGATAAAACGGCGTCGCCAGATAGGGCAGCAGCAGCACCAGCAGCAAAACCAGCCCCAGAATTCGGACAATGCGCAAATGGATGCTTCCGGTTCAGCCCCGCGGGCGAGGCCGATGAATTAACCTCGTCGGTCAATAGACCCCCGCGCCAGTGACATCTCCATGATAATTCGCGGGTTTTCCAGCACTTTTAGCGCGTTTCGGGCGGCCTGGCGGAATTGACGAAGGGCCTGCCATCAACGATTGTCCGGCCAAATCGACCTAGAGCTAATCTTGAAGCTATTCTTGGAGCTATTTCGGATGACGACCGTGACTTTCGACTTCGCCAAACGCCTGGACCAGACCGCGGATGATACCGAAGCGCTGCTGGCGAAGCTGCTGTCCGACACGCTGCTTTCCGACGAAATCGCGCGGCCGAAGCGGCTGATGGAGGCGATGCGCTATTCCAGCCTCGGCGGCGGCAAGCGGCTGCGGCCGTTTCTGGTGGTCGAGAGCTCGGCGGTGTTCGGAGTGCCGCGCGAGGCCGCCCTTTTGGCCGGCGCCGCGCTGGAATGCATCCACTGCTATTCGCTGATCCATGACGATCTGCCGGCGATGGACAACAGCGACCTGCGCCGCGGCCGCCCCACCCTGCACAAGAAGACCGACGACGCCACCGCGATCCTGGCCGGCGACGGGCTGTTGACGCTGGCATTCGACATCATCACCCGCGACGAGCTGCACAAGGACCCCACGGTGCGACTGCTGCTGACGCGTGCGCTGGCGCGCGCCTCCGGGATCGGCGGCATGGTCGGCGGTCAGATCCTCGATCTCGCCGGTGAAGGCCGGTTCGGCGACCGCGAGCCGGTCGACGTGGCGCGGCTGCAGCAGATGAAGACCGGCGCACTGCTGCGCTATGGCTGCATTGCGGGTGCGATCCTCGGCCAGTCGAGCCAAAAGGAATATCAGGCGCTCGACGATTACGGCCGCGCGCTCGGCGAGGCCTTCCAGATCGCCGACGATTTGCTCGACGTCGAAGGCGATGCCGCAGCACTCGGCAAGCAGACCGGCCAGGACGCAGCCCTCGGCAAGACCACCTTCGTCACCCAGCTCGGTATCGACGGCGCCAGGCAGCGCGTGCGCGACCTCTTGGCGCGCGCCGATTCGGCGCTGTCGGTGTTCGGCGCCAAGGGCGACGTGCTGCGGGCGGCGGCGCGCTTCGTCGCCGAACGCAAGAGCTGAAGCGTTTTCAGGCGAAGTGGCCACAGGTTCGCATGAAGAAAACGCGTCAAAACTAAAACGCACGGTTCAGGACGAGAGATGAACAAGGAATTCGAAGAGCACCTTGTTCGCTTTCGCAAGCTGCCGATGCCGGTTCGCGTGGTGTATGGCAGGCCGCGCACTTTCTTTGCGCTCGCGATCGGGCTAGTCGCGGTATTGCTGCTGCCCGGCACACTGCGGCTGCCAACCCGGCTCTTGGTCGGCTGGGATGTATTTGCCGCGCTATATCTCGCGCTCGCCTACATCATGATGCTGCGCTGTGACACCGCCCATATCCGGCGAAGCGCGGTGTTACAGGACGACGGGCGCTTCCTGCTGCTGCTGCTGACCGCGCTCGGCGCCTTTGCTAGCCTGGCCGCAATCGTGTTCGAGCTTGGCGCCTCGAAAGGCAGCACGCAGGGGCTCGCCCTGGCCATCGTGACGATCACCCTGTCATGGACGACGGTGCATACGGCATTCTCGCTACATTACGCCCATGAATATTATCGCGGGGCGAAGCCCGGCGGCCTGCAGTTTCCGAGCGGCGACAACGATGAAGCCGCGGACTATTGGGATTTCGTCTACTTCTCGTTCGTGATCGGCATGACCGCGCAGGTTTCCGACGTCGGCATCACCGACAAGATCATCCGCCGCACCGCGACCGTGCACGGCATCATCTCGTTCGTGTTCAATACCGCGCTGGTCGCTTTGATGGTCAATATCGCCGCGAGCGCGATCTGACCCCTTCGTGCCGGTCCCGAATCGGCTCCAGCGCGGTTGCGGCTATGGGCAAACGCCCGACATGATGTTCCCGTATCCGTTGCAACCAACCGCCCGTTCCTGGCCGGTCAACGGCCGGCCGGAAGCGCCAACGCCTGCACCGGACGAGGGCGCGCCCGGGTAACCCGGCTCTGAAGAGCGCCTCACGATGATCCGTTTCGGCTCCGGCCGGTCACGGGTGGCACGCTCGCGCTCCCGGCGATCGTCGGTATCGCGCTTGGCCACCGGCTTCTTCTCGCGGCGCTTCTCGCATTCATTGTCGTCGTTGAGGAACGAGCCCTCGGCGCAGCTGATCTTGCTGCAGCGATCGCCATCGGCCTTGAAGCCGTGCTCGCAAACCAGCGGGCAGACCCGCGTCGTCTTCTGCTTGATCGCATCGAGCGTATCGACGCTGGCCAGTTTGGTGTCGAGCTTGGTGCCCGCGTAACGGTTGAACTGGGTCAGCGAACGCTGCGAGCCCGAATTCCAGTCGCCATCGGCGCTACCGGTCAGGCAGCCGACCCGGCGCAGCTCGGTCTGGACCGATTTGCTGACGTCGCCCTGCGGCGACCCCGCGTTCAGGGCCGCGAGGTTCACGCCCTTTTCCTTGTCGGCGGCCGGCGCTGCAGCTTTATCCGCGGCGGCCTTGTCCGCCAAGACCTTGTCGGCGGCAGCCTTGTCGGCGGTCGCCTTTTCAGCCGTGGCGCGCTTCTGCTCGGCGGCGGCGGCCTGGTCCTGCGCTACCTGTTTGGCTTTTTCCGCCGCGATACGGGCCTGTTCGGCGGCCTTGGCGTCGGCGTCGGCTTTCGCCTGTTGGGTCTTCTGAGCCCCCTCGGAAACAAGCCGTGCCCGCTCTTGTTCGGTCTGACGTGCTTTTTCGGTGGCAGCGACCCGGGTGTCTTCGGCCGCGATCTTCTCGAGCTGAAGCTTGGCGAGGCTGGCGTAGAAGCCATCGGGATATTGCGCCAGGAACGCATTCAGCGCGCTCTTGTTGCCGACCTGCATCGCCAATTCGTAGTCGCGGCGGACCTCGGCCTGCGCACTGAGGGCGGGCGTTGCGGGAGCGGCGGCGGCAGGCGCCGCACGAACCGGCGCTGGCACCAGCGGCACGTCTTCACCGCCGAGCGAACCATAGACGAACGGCTCCTGCCGGTTGCCGGTGGTCTTCAGCACCTCGTCGCGGACAAAGCCGAAGGCGCGGCGCACGTCCAAACCGGGCGTCGTCAGGTGATTGGCCAGCGCTGTCGTAAACGGGCTGTTCTTGCCGTCGCCGTCGGCCGCCGTGGAACCGGCCTTGGCGGAATAGGCGATCAGGACGTTCGGGCTGGTGGGCTCGACCTTGGCGAGACCCTGGCCGACCGCGCGCGTCGCGACCGAACGCTTCATCTTTTTGGAAAACGGATTGTCGCGACAGGCGTCGAGAATGACCAGCCGCAACTTTTTCGCGGGCTCGATCGCGATCAGGACGCGGTCCAGCGAAAAGGCCTCGTCATAAATGTCGGTATCGCGTTCCAGCTTGGCATCCACCGGAATGATATAATTGGAGCCGTCGACCTCGATGCCGTGGCCGGCGTAATAGACCACCGCGATATCGGCATCGCGCGCGGCGTCGGCGAAATCGCGCAGCGCGCGCCGGGTCTCGGCCGCCGGCAGGTCGCGGCGGGAATCGACGACGTCGAAACCGGCCTGCTTCAGGGTGGCCGCCATTTTCGCACTGTCGTTAACCGGATTGGTCAGCGGCGCGACGTTCTGATAGGCGGAGTTGCCCAGCACCAGCGCCACGCGCTTCTCGGCAAGGGCCGGCCCGCTCACCAGCAGAACGGCTGCGGCTGCAAGGAGCCATCGATACAATTTTAGCGATCCAGATTTCATCATGACACTACCGAAGCCTCGCACTTTCTAGCACACCGGACCTTCTACCAGAAGCAACCGCCGGGCATTGTGAGTTGGGTCACGAACCAATCCGGTGCGGATCGAGCCCCCCTCTGTCATTAGTCCCGCAAGCCTGCCGCCGGTTCGCCCACAATCCGGTTTTTCGTCAGGTTCCCGGCCGGAATATAGACCCCCAACGGCGGCAAAGTATTCCCGGTGGCAGTTGCGATCGTTCAGCGCGGCGCGATATGCCCCTGATACTGCGGCAAATCGTCCGTGATCGAAAACCAGGGCGCCTTCGAGCCAACGAAAATGTGAGCGGTCGGGCGGATCGAGGGGCTATCCACCAGCGTGCCCATGGCGACGTGGACGAAGGCACCGCCGCGCACCACGGAATAGAGCAACGAGCCGCAGCGCCGGCAATGCGCGTCGTGATGGGTCGCCTCGCCATGGATCATGAGATTGTCATCGCCGCCGGTGACGCTGAACTGGTCACGCGGGATGCCGGCGACCGGCTTGAACGCCGAACCGGTGGCTCGCCGGCAACCCGAACAATGGCAGTTGACGGCATATTCGAAAGCGTCCGGGACGGCATAACGCACCGCGCGGCAGAAGCATTCGCCCGCGAGTATGCGAGCTTTCGATTTTTCTGAACCCGTCACCGGCACCTCCTCGATCGCGATTGTCAATTGACCATGGCGCAACTGAGCGGTTCATGGCTTAATTCAGTTCGAACAAACCCCGGGAGCATACGCCGTGAGCCATGACCGATCGACCGTCGAAGCCGTGGTCCAGCATTATTTCGACGGCCTTTACGAAGGCGACGCCGACAAGATCGGCGCGATTTTCGATCCCAGCGCCGATCTGCGCTGGGTCGAGAAAGGCGAGTTGCAGGTGCTGACCGTGCCGGACTGGCTCGATCGCGTGCGCAAGCGCCCGTCGGCCAAGGCCGAAGGCAAGCCGCGCGAGGATTTCATCGTCACGATCGACCGCTCCGATGACCAGACCGCCTTTATCAAGGTGCGCTGCCAGTTGCCGCCGCGGTATTTCACCGACTATCTGGTGGCGATGAAGCTCAACGATGGCTGGAAGATCGTCTCGAAATCCTACCGCTACGATTTGCGCGACTAGTATCTTTGTCGCGGTATCCTGATCGCAGGCCCGGAACCCATACGCATGGTCCCTTCTCGGCATTGACCTTGCAAGGGTTTCCCTGCGAATGGGGGCCATCATGGAAGCCAGATTTCAGATCTTTTTGATCCTGCTCGCCGTGCTGGCAGGGACCGCGCTGCTGGCGCGACGGATCAATATCGCACCCGCCATCCTGCTGCTGCTGGCCGGCATCGCACTCGCCTTCGTGCCCGGCATGCCGTCGGTCGAATTGCCGCCGGAACTGGTGCTGCTGCTGGTGCTGCCGCCGCTGATCTATTCGGCGAGCGTCGCGATGAGCTGGCGCGAATTCAAATTCAACCTGCGCCTGATTATCCTGCTGTCAGTCGGCTGCGTCATCTTCACCGCCTTCGCGGTCGCGGCTGCGACCCACTACCTGATCGGGCTGCCCTGGGGCGTCGGCTTTCTGCTCGGCGCGATCGTTGCCCCTCCGGACGTGGTGGCGCCGCTCGCCATTGCCCGCAAGCTCGGCTTGCCGCGCCGCATTCTCGTCGTGCTCGAAGGCGAAGGCCTTGCCAACGACGCCACCGCATTGACCCTGTATCGCTTCGCGGTGGCGACGATTTCGACCGGACTTTTTTCACTGCCGGTGGCAACCGGCACCTTTGCGGCCATTGTCGTCGGCGAGATGCTGTTCGGCGTGGCCGTGGGCTGGCTCTCGTTGCACGCGCGTCACTACGCACGTGACCCGCAGGTCGAGATCACGCTGTCGCTGATCACGCCCTACCTCGCTTACTGGATCCCCGAACATTTCGGCGGCTCCGGCGTGATCGCGACCGTGGCCTGCGGCCTTTATATGAGCTGGAACGGACCGCTGCTGATTTCAGCGGCGACGCGTCTGCAGGGCATCTTCTTCTGGGACCTCGTGATCTTCCTGATCGAGGGCCTGCTGTTCCTGCTGACCGGCTTCCAGATGCGGCTGCTGTACGAGAAGTCGAAGGCATTTCCGATCGGCGACATCCTGTTCGCGACCGCTCTGGTCACGGTCATCGTCATTGTCGCGCGGTTTGCCTGGGTCTATCCGGCGACCTATCTGCCGCGGCTGCTGAACCGGCGCCTGCGGGCGCGCGATCCCTATCCATCCTGGCGAAACGTGTTCGTGATCGCGTTCACCGGCGTCCGCGGCGCGGTGTCGCTGGCCGCGGCACTGGCGCTGCCGTTCGCGCTGCCGGGCGGCGAGGCGTTTCCCTACCGCGACCTGATCCTGTTCGTCTCGTTCGGCGTCATCTTCATCACGCTGGTAGGCCTCGGGCTCGGGCTGCCGCCGGTGGTGCGATGGCTCGGCGTCGCCAAGGATGGTCGCAACGAACACATCGCGGAACATGAATCCGAGATCGCGGCGCGGCGCGAGGCACTGGCTGCGGCGCTGCGGTCGCTCGATGCCATTACCGACGACCGCGAACTCTCCGACGAAGTCGTCAAGCTGCTGCGCGCACGGCACGAGATCCGCGCCAACCAGTTGCCGGATACGCTCGATCCCGACCAGCACGACGTTTCGGCGGCCGGCACCGCACTGACACGGGAACTGATCGCAGCGGAGCGGAAATTCATCCACGCGCTGCTGCGCGACGGCAAGATCACCGACGAGACGAGGCGGCGGATCGAGCGCGACCTTGACCTGGAGGAAGCGAGTTTGAGCAATCGGGAGTATCGGCGGATACCGTTGTAAATTGGGCCGATTTACCTGGATGCGAAGATGCTCAATATCTGCTAGCGTCGACACATGACCCGACAGGGACTCGAAATCTTGCTTGAGCGCGTCTCGACTTGGCCTGAGGAGGCTCAGGAAGAGTTCGTCCGATCGGTCACGGCCATCGAGAACAAGCACGTTGGTGTGTACCGTTTGAGCGATAGCGAACGAGAAGCGGTCCGCCGCGGGCTTGCTGAAATGCGCGAAGGAAAGCTTGCAAGCGACGATGTCGTCGCAGCGGTTTTTAATCGCTATCGTGCTTGAAGGTTCGTTGGTCCGAGACCGCACTTATCGAAATTGACGAGATTTTCTCATATATTTACGCACAGAATCGATCCGCAGCTTCTGCTGTGGTCGAGCGGATCGAAGGACTGGCGGTTTTGCTCGGAGAGTTTCCGCAAGTGGGCCATCTTACCGATCAGGAGGGCGTCCGGCTTCTATCGGTCGTGCGCTATCCTTTCTTGATTTTTTACACGATCGACGAACCTGCCAGCGAGGTCGTCATCCTGCATGTTCGACATGGCGCGCGAGAGCATCCGTAAATCCATCGACGAGGAAGCGCACGCCCTACTCCACCGCCGCGTTCCGCCCGGGCCGAGATGTTCGCTCCTCTCCCGCGCTTTTCGATTCAAACGCGTCCTGCGGATTTGTCACGTCTCCCGATACCAGCTCGCCAGTTGCCAGAGGTCGTTGTCCCAACTCGAGAAATGCGCGGTCAAATTGCCGATCAGGGCCGCGGCCCTGGTCCGGCCGGCCACGGGCAGGATGTAATTGTCGCCGACGACGAGATCGTTGAGCTTGATGAACATCGCCACCCGCTTCACCGCATCGAGCTCCCGTTCGACCTGCTTGTAGATCTCGTCATACTGCTTGCTGGTCCAGCGGCAGACATTGCGCCCCTGCCACTTGTTTTCCTTCGTTGCCACCTGCCACGACACATACTGGTTCATGAAGAACTGCGGATCGGGTTGCGGCATGGTGGTGTTGTACATCTGCACGTCGCAATAGAAATGCGGGTAGGTGTCGGGGTTGGCGGTGTCGGATGAGAAAAACACCGATCCAACCACCGACTTCAGCTCGACGTCGATGCCCGCCTTCTGGCACGCCTGCTTGACGATGACCTGGGTTTTCTGCCGTGGCGCGTTGATGGAGGTCTGGAACACGAACTTCAGCGATTTGCCGTCCTTGGCGCGAATGCCGTCCGCGCCCTTCTTCCAGCCGGCGGCTTCGAGAATCGTGTTGGCCTTCTCGATGTTGAATTCGAATTTGGTGTTCTTCGACCGAAAACGCTCCGGGTTGTTGATGAAGTTTGCGGTGGCGACCGCAGTGCGGCCATAAATGAATTTCTCGATCGAAGCGCGATCGATCAGGAGGTTGATGGCCTGGCGCACCGCCGGGTCGCTGAACAGCGGATGCCTGGTCTTGAAGCTGGCGCGCTCGCCGTCGATTTCCACCGCCGGATCAGTGGCGTTGAGCATCATGAACTCGACATTGCCACTCGGCATGATGTTCACCCTGCCCTTGCCGACGGCTTCCAGCTTGAGCAGGATTTCGTCTTCCACCTGCATGTTCCACGCATAGTCATATTCGCCGGTCTGCAGTACCGCACGCGCGGCCGACACCGCGTCGCCGCCGCCTTTCACTTCCAGCGTATCGAAATGCGGGCGGTTGGCGACGTGGTAGTCGGGATTGCGTTTGGCGCGGACAACGTCACCCGGCTTGAAATCGACGAAAACATAAGGGCCGGTGCCTACAGGCTTGATGTTGGTCGGCGCGTCGCGTGACTTGCCGCCGATGTAATCCGCAAACATGTGTTTTGGGATAATCATGCCGAAGTTGCCGACAAAGGCATCGGCCCAGTACGGCGTCGGTTTTGCAAAGGTGACGCGAACGGTGAAATCGTCGATCTTCTCGACCTTGATATCCCTGTAGTTGGCGATCGAGACCGCCGCGGTCTCGGGCGTGCGGGCATATTCCCAGTTGAAAACGACGTCGTCCGCCGTGAACGGCATGCCGTCATGCCATTTGA
>JBBRSX010000103.1:0-22630 GCA_038244925.1 Hyphomicrobiales bacterium
TCGACCAGTTCCAGGCGGCGGGCGGATCGATGGTGATGCTGGCCAAGGGCAACCGCGCGGCGGCGGTGCGCGAGGCCTGCAAGAAGCACGGCGGCTTCTATCTCGGCTCGATCGGCGGTGCGGCGGCGAACCTTGCCGAACACTGCATCAAGAAGGTCGAGGTGGTGGAATATCCCGAACTCGGCATGGAAGCGATCTGGCGCATCGAGGTCGAGGATTTCCCGGCCTTCATCATCATCGACGACAAGGGCAACGATTTCTTCAAGGAATTGAATTTGGGGTGAGGGGGCCGCGGTATTCGCGAGCCACCTCGGCATACTCAGTTGTCATACGCGGGCTTGCCCCGCGTATCCATCTCCTTCGAAGATTGATGGATCACCGGGTCAAGCCCGGTGATGACACTGGAGCTTGTTGTGCATGTTCGTGCGCAACAAGCGAAGCGCTTACGCCCGCGTTCCCGTGAACGGAAAACTGCCCATCGGGCCGATGCCCATTTCGCCGGACATGTTGTCGCCGGCAACCTTGCCGCTGAAGGAGAGGGTGAGCGGCATCGGGTTGGTGATGGAGATCTTCCAGGAGACGTCGTCGCCGGCAACGGTGCCGTCAAAAATTTCGCCGGAATTGCCGTCGGCGCCCTGGGTACCCGTCAGCGTGCCGCCGGCGCTCTTCACATCAAGCGTCGCCTTGCGCTCGCCCATCGGCGTGCTCATGGTGATATTCCAGTTTCCGTCCACGGCCATTGCTGTCTCCCCAACATGTCCCAGCAACCGGAATGGTTTTGGGATCGATACGCTCGCGGCGGTATAACCCATCTCGCCGGCCAAGCCCAATGGTCTGTTTATGGTCTTGCTTTTGCGAATTCAGGCGCGGGCGGCGGCACGAAGCCGGCTGCCGATCAGAAGGCGAAACGCGACATACTGGACGGCGAAGGCGGCGAACTTGGCCCCGATCAGCACGACCGTGACATAGAACGTCCACAGCTTGATGTCCCCGGTCAACGCGACGCCGATGGTGCCGCAGCCAAGCGCGAACATCAGCGCAGCCCAGGCGTAGCCCGCCACGGTGACGTATTCGGGGATGTTGTCGGTCACGATCGCCGGCAGATAGCGCAGCATCCAGCCGCGCTTGAGCATGATGGCGCCGATCGCAAAATGGCCGATCGCGGGTTTTGCCAGCACGAAGCGCGGATCGTGGGTCAGGAGCGTGGCGCTGCCGAGCACGATCACCAGCGCCAGGCTGGCCCAGGTCATGTAGCCGAGTTGGTTGCCCTTGACGCGTGAATAGATCACCTGGGCGATCGCGCCTGCAATGGCGACACCGGTCGCCAGCAAGACGTTGTCGGTCGCGAGATAGATCGCGAGGAACAGGATGGTGGAGAAAAAATCGGCGGCCAGCCTGGCGAATACGTCCTTCATCGTCCTGCTCTCTGCTCAATTGCGTGTCGGAGGCAATGGTTCTCAGTTGGTGCCGGGCAGGGCGCTGGCCGGCGGCGTTCCGTACTTCACCCTGCGATATTCCGGATACCATTTGGTGAAATAGACTGCACCGTTGCGGGCGGCAAACGCAACCAGCAGGCTGGACCACAGCGGCAGGCCCGGCACATAAATCAGCGCGATGTTGCCGACCATCATCAACAGCGCCGCACCGGTCCAGGCCCAGGTGATGATGTAGTTCGCGCGCAGGAAGCCGGGCAGCTTTGCCGTCTCGGCATCGACCGCTTCGCGGGCGTATTGCAGCGTAAACGGGAAGCGGATCATGATCGACGACAGCGAGACCAGAAAAATGCCGGCATCGACCGCGAACTTGACGGCCGAATTGCTCAGCGAAGAGTCGAGCAGGGCCACGTAGCCGCCGACCGCGGAAAATACCATCACGGAGCCAGCACCGAGGATCTTGATCGAACGCCCGCGCGCCATGTCGAACGCGATCACCGCGAGGCAGATCGCCGCCGCCACGAACAGGCTCACGGCCGCCGAGGTCAGCAGCATCAGCGTGGCGTAGGCGCCGTAGGGGGCAAGGATCAGGAAAATCGTCATGGAGGCCTCTCAGGCTAATCTTTACATCGTAAAGATGATCTAGGGGCGCAAAAGGGAGTCGTCAAGCATAATCTTTACAGTGTCAAAATTAAATCGATTGTCATGAAAGAGTAGGTGATTACAGCGTCTTACAAATGATTTCGTCAACCCCCGACACCTGTCCAGGCCCGCCACAGGATCATCACGGCGCAGGCGATCAGCAACACGAAGGTGATCGTGATGCCGCCGACCCGGCCGATCCGGAACTGCAGCGTGTTGGGCGCTGCGTACATGCCGAGCGGATGCAGCAGCCGCGAAACTACCAGCGCGCCCATCAGCAGATGCACCCGCATCGCCGGCAGGCCGGACATTTCGAGCATGGCGACCATCAGCGTGATGATCAGGACATATTCAACGAAGTTGGCGTGCGCGCGGATCGCGCTGCGGAGTTCGCGGCTTCCATTGTCGCCGAACGCCGCGCGGTCTCTCTGGCGTAACCGTGCGACCTGAATCGCGAGGCCGGTGAAGAGCAGCGCCAGAATGGCGAGATATATCGCGGTGATGGAGGGCAGGTGCATGTGTGTCTCCGGGTGAATCGTACCTCGCCTCTCTCTAGGTCGTCATTCCGGGGCGGCGCGAAGCGACGAGCCCGGAATCCATACTCACCATCGTGGTTATGGATTCCCCGATTTGCAATTGCGCATCTGAGGCTCGCGACTTCGTCGCGCCCCGGAATGACGGAGAATTACTCCGCGCCCACCCAGTTGCCGTGAAAGCCATCGGGTACGCGGTGGCCGAGATGCACCAGCGCCACGGGGCCGGCTTCGACGTCTTTGGCGTTGAACACCGCGAGATCGCTGCGGTTTTCCTGCGCGCGCCAGACCGCCGACAGCAGCCAGCCGTCGCCCTCGGCGGCATCAGGACCGCGCTCGACGAAAACCGGTTCGGAGATGGTGTCGCCGGCGGGCAGCAGATAGTTGCCGAGCCGCCTGCCGTTGCCGTCGACATGCACGATGCCGGACAGCGCGCCGAACATCGGCAGATCCGGATTGGCGCAGGCGTACCAGCCATGGTTGCTCTTCAGGCCGGCGCGGCGATCGTCGATGCGGGGGAATTCGCCGGTCAGGTCGTCGTCGAGATAGGTTTGCGTGAAGCGGTCGGTATTGCCCGCGAGATCGAAGGTCCAGCGGCAGTATCGCGCCCGCGACTTCGCCGGGTCGGTCTTCGATCCATCGGGATGGGTGAACAGCGGCGCTTCCTCGAACTGCATGACGTCGGCAACGATGCGGTTGCCTTCTTCCCAGGCATTCATGATGTGGAAGACGTAGCAGCTCTCGGCGCGGAACCAGACCAGGTCGTTGGCGGAGCCGTTGCGTTTCATGACGCCCACGTAAGCGCCTTTCTCCGGCTCCCAGGCGTAAGGCGGCTTGCCGCGCATCGCGCGGTCCATGCTGCCGGTGATGGGCAGGATCGGAAACAGCAGATGGTTTTCGGTGACGATGAAGTCGTGCACCATGCTGGCATAGGGCGATTCAAAGCGATCGAACCGCGTCACCACGCCGGATGCATTGACGGTTCCGAAGGAGAGGGCAGGGGTTAGCGGTCCGGCGGCGTTATAGCCGAAGAACGCCATCTCGCCGGTGACCGGATCGATCTTGGGATGCGCCGTGAAGGGGCCCTTGATGGCGCCGTTGTAATCGCAATAGCCGAGACGGTTCAGCGTGCCGGGCTCGATCTCGGTCGGCAGATGGCCTTCCTCCAGCGCCAGCAGGCGGCCGGCGTGAAAGATGATGTTGGTGTTGGCGACGCCGCCGTCCTGGGTGATGTCGGCGGGCGCATCCGGCAGCTTGCGGCCGAAGCCGCCGAACAGCGCGCGGCCGGCGTCGTGCTCGGCCTGCCATTTCGGGGTGCGGACCCAGCGGTTGCGATAGCTGGCGCGGCCGTTCTCGAGATGGAAGGCATGCAGCATGCCGTCGCCGACGAACCAGTGCGCGCCCGGCGCGTCGAATTGCGGGTTGGGGCCGTTGCGATAGAGCGTGCCGTTGAGTTCGCGCGGCAATTCGCCGGTCACCTTGAGAAACGGCGCGTCGCACTCCATCGGGATCGGCGCGAGGTTGGTGCGGGCCGCGTTGGTCGAAACCTGGTCGAGCATCTCACGTCTCCTCCGTTTATATCTTTACATCGTCAAGATATCGGTAACGACGATGTCGCGAACCGTCAAGCAAAATCTTTACAGTGTAAAAATGACATCATATAAGGATTCGCATGGCAAGATTATCCAGAGAAAACAAAACGGTCCGCGCCGCCGTGAAGGCCGTCAGACCTTCAAAGACCGAACGGCCGGCCGTCCGCCGCCGCCGTGTGTCGGGCGACACCCCCTATCATCATGGCGATTTGCACGAAGCGTTGCTGCAGGCGGCCGAGCGGGTGCTCGAACGCGACGGGCTGGCGGGACTGACGCTGCGCGCCGTGGCGCGCGAGGCCGGGGTCTCGCATGCCGCGCCGACCCATCATTTCGGTGATCTCACCGGGCTCCTGAGCGAACTCGCCGCCATCGGTTTCCGGATGTTCAACGCGGCGATGGTCGCCGCCCGCGACTCTGAAACCCATCCGTTGATGAAGGGGCTGGCGAACGGCAAGGCCTATGTCGCCTATGCGCAGGCGCATCCCGGCATGTACGGCCTGATGTTCCGCAACGAGCGGCTCGATATGACGCGGCCGTCACTGCACGAGGCCGCCACGGCTTCATTTCAGGGGTTGGCGAACTCGGTCGGCGCCGGCCGCAACGAGCGTCTTACCGGGGAGGCGCTGGAGGCGCTATCGCTCGACCAGGCCGCGGCGATCGCGCGCGCCTGGTCGCTGGTGCACGGCTTCACCATGCTGCTGCTCGATGGGCGACTGAAGGACATCCTGCACCGGCTGCCCGAAGGCACCACCCCCGACCAGTTGCTGGTTGCGATGATGGTTTCGACCGTCGCCCGTCCGCCGGGGGCATAACGCTTTTACGTGACCGCGGCGAGCTAACGCGTCGCCAGCCCCACGGCCTTGCCGGTTTCGCCGATCACTTTCACTTCGTCCTCGCCGCATTTGAAGTCGCGGGCGAATTCGTCGGCCGCCTTGCGGGCGAGTTCGTTCGGGTTGGGATTGGCCTGCGCATCGATATAGGCGACGTGACAGACCCCGGGCGGTAGCCGGGTGACGGCCAACATCGGCTTGGCGATCGGTCGTCCCTTCTTGTCCTCATCGCCATTGTCGGCGATGTGCCAGCGCTGGATGATCGCGAACGGCTTGCCGTTCACCGCCCGCCATTCGACCGTATGGTCTGTCGAATTGAACGGCCCGAACCAGACCCCTGCTGCCGGCTCCATCCTGGCCGCGGCGCGGTTGCGGCCGACGGAAACGGTTTCGCGCAGATCGTCCTCGCTGATCAAGACCACGAGACCGGCCTTGCCAGGGCAGGTGCGGATGGTGCTGTCGTCGACCTCGGTGCCGGCGCTGGTGACGCGACAATCCTTCGGCGCAGTTGAGGTGTAGCTACTGCTGAATGTTTGGGCGTTGGCCGATGAAACCGGGTCAAAGGCGGTACCGAACAGCGCTGTGATGGCCATTCCGGTGAGCTGCAAATAAGGGGCGCGTTTCATCCGGCTACTCTTCGCTCTACTTTTCGCTCTACTTTTCTCATGGGAACCTTACGACGTCAGACGTGTGCAATCTGGGGAAGGTTCACGGGAACGGCGCGAAATACCTGACAGCGCCGTGGAATCATCCTAGAAGGGCGGCTTCGCCATTCCCGGTTTCATGAGCGTGTAGTCGTCAATCCCATGCCTGCCATTCCCCAGAACAAACCGTATCGCGTTGGCCGCTCCAAGACCGGACTTGGCCTCTTCGCCACCAAGCCGATCGAGAAGGGTGCCAAAATCATCCGTTATTTTGGTCCGATCCTGGATTCGAAGAAGAAAAAAGACGACGCGATCGAGAACAAGTACCTGTTCGAGCTCAATAACCGCTGGACCATCGACGGTTCGGTGCGCAAGAACGTCGCCCGCTACATCAACCATGCCTGCAAGCCGAACGCGGAATCCGACGTCAAGCCGCGCAAGCGCAAGGTGATCATCCGCGCCATCAAGAACATCGAGCCGGGCGAGGAGATCAACTACGACTACGGCACCGACTATTTCAAAGCCTATCTGAAGCCGATCGGCTGCAAATGCGCGGCGTGCGAAAAGAAGCGCAAGAAGCAGCGCGCCGAGGCGCGGGCCGAGAAACTCCGTCTCAAGGCAAAGGCCGAGCGGAAGGCGTTGAAAGAGGCCGAGAAGCGGGCCGCGAAGGCGAAGAAGGCCCGGGAAAAGCTGAAGCGCAAGCGCGAGCTGAACGGCCATGCCAAGGTCGCCAAGGCAAACGGCAACAGCCGGGTCCGAGTGGCCGGCAAGAGACCGGCTGCCACGAAGCGGCAGCTGGTTGCTGCGCCTATTACGGCGCCTGCGCCGGCTCTTCAGGCCTAGGCGCGCCGGCTTCAGCCGCCGGGCTTGCGTACTGACTTCGGTAGCGATCCATCGCCAAAGTCGAGCGCCGAGCGCTGGATGATTGCGCCTGTGGCATCGACCACGACGCGAAAGCGCCGATGTTCGGAGAAGAAGGTCAGGCGATGCCGGCCCAGGTCCGCCTCGACGCCGCGCTCGGCAAGACTGGTGATCCTGCCCGCGCGCATGCCTTCCTGAAGCCGGGGCAGCGTGACGCCGAGCCCGGCCGCGACGATGGACGCGTCGATCTGAACCTCGCCGTTTTCGAATTCGATCGGTTTCATGACTGGCACCTGACGTCGTTTGCGGCGCTCATGCCGGCACCGGGCTTCGCCGGGGCGTTGCGGGATAGGCGCATTCCTCCAGTGTGGTGGCATCGAGTTCGCGCATGAAGGCTTCGCGGGCCGCGGCGAGCTTTGCCTTCAGGCGGCAGCGCGGCGTCAGCACGCAGGCGCCGCCGTTGTCGCGAAAACACTCGACCAGCGCATGCGGCCCCTCCAGCGCGCGTACGACCTCGCCAAGCGTGATCGACCGGGCAGGGCGCGCCAGCGTGAACCCGCCGCCGGCGCCGCGCTGGGTCGAGACGAAGCCGCCGTCGGCGAGGTCGCGCACCACCTTGGCCAAATGATTGCGGGAAATGCCGAACTCGACCGCGATCTCGTTGGTCGCAAACGACCGCGTCGGCTCGCCCGCCAGCCGCATCAAGGCGCGCAGCGCAAAATCGGTGAACGATGTCAGGCGCATGGGATCCCCGGTCAAGTTTCGCTTGCAAATCTCCTATAGCCGCTTAAATTGGTATTTGAAATACCTATTTAAGCATGAGGAAGCGATCGTGACAGGCGAGGAGCGGCGGGAACGGATCACAGCGGAGATCAGCGAACGAACCGGAATTGACGAAGCCATGATCGAGCGCCTGGTGCGCGCCTTCTATGACAAGGTCCGCACGGACCCGATGCTGGCGCCTGTCTTTGACGCGCGCATCCGCGACTGGGAGCCACATCTGCAACAGATGTGCGCGTTCTGGTCGTCGGTCGCGCTGATGTCGGGCCGCTATCACGGCACGCCGATGGTCAAGCATTTGCCGCTGCCGGTCGATGCCGCGCATTTCGACCGCTGGCTCGACCTGTTCGAGATGACCGCCCGCGAGATCTGTCCGCCCGAGGCGGAAGCGCATTTCGTCGAGCGGGCGCGGCGGATCGCGACCAGTCTCGAACTCGGTATCGCCAACGGGCAGGGCATCCTGCTCGGAAGCGGCGAGCGGCTTCGGCGTAACGAGATGGGAGCAGTGCAATGAAGTACCGGACTCATGACGCGACACGCAAGGAAGCCGCCAATCCCTATTCCGGCAGCAGCCTGGTGCCGATGCTGGTGATCGGACTGGTGCTGACCTTTGCCGGGATGATCGTGGCGTTGATGTTGAGCTGAGGCACGCGCGTACACATTCTCGCTCTCGTCATTCCGGGGCGATGCGAAGCATCGAACCTCAGGGGTGCAATTGCACCCCGGGGAATCTCGAGATTCTCCGATGTGCAATTGCACATCGTAGTTCGCGTCTTCGACGCGCCCCGGAATGACGGCACGGCGTTAAGGCGTCACCGCGCCTTCACTCCTGCGCAGGCCGATATACTGCAATTCCGCAAAAACCCCTGTCGCGATCGCCTGCGCCACGACGACGATCTCACCGAGCAGGTTCGGCGAGACCGCGCCGGAGAACAGCAGCGCAATACTGGCAAGCGTCCAGGCGGCATTGCCCGCGATCACCAGCGGCACCAGCGCCTTCGGCACGGACGACCGCGTGCCGAGCCAACCGACCAGCGCGGTATAGGCGATCAGGAACAGTCCGCTTTCGCGCAGCAGCACTTCCGGCAAACTGAGGAACGGCGCGAGCAGACCGGCACCAAGCGTGAGGCCTGCGGCCGATACGCCGCTGAAGATGGCATCGGCAAGCAAGGCACGGCTCAGGAACGTGGACGGGTGGATCATGACGGTCTTCTCCTTTGGTTGCTTGGGCTGGTTCAGGACTGGAACAGCGCACGGAACCGGTGCAGCAGGCGGATCGGGCAGAGCGTCCTGCCGACCCTGTGCTCGATCGCCTGCACCTGCACGAACACGAAAAGGCCGGTGTCGTGCACCATGGGTTCGGGTAATTGCAGCGAGCGCGCCAGCACCAGGGTGGCCAGTCTCGGGATCATGGCGGCGACGGGGCGGATAACGGAAAGCATCAGCATCTCCTGTGATCCAGAAGATGACCCGCCCGGCGACCCAATTCGATTACCTCGGACGTAATGGAAGCCACGAAATCCGCATGGTAGGTTTTCCACCATGAACGCACATGCTTCCACGGCCCGCAGCGAGCGAACCCAGCCCGTCCATATCGGCGATCACCTGCGCGAATGGCGGCAGCGCCGCCATCTGAGCCAGCTCGACCTGGCTGGAGACGCCGAGATATCCGCCCGTCACCTGAGTTTCGTGGAAACCGGCCGTGCCGCACCGTCGCGCGAGATGGTGCTGAAGCTGGCCGAACGGCTGGAGGTTCCCTTGCGCGAACGCAATGTCCTGCTGGTGGCGGCGGGATTCGCGCCTGCGTTTCCGCAGCGCTCGCTCGACGACCCCGCGCTGAAATCAGTGCGGCAGGCGGTCGATCTGGTGCTGAAAGCGCATGAACCCAATCCGGCGCTGGCCTATGACCGGCACTGGAATCTCGTCACCGCCAACCGCATGGTGGCGCCGCTGCTCGACGGCATCCCGCAACGGCTGCTTGGGCAGCCCTTCAACATCCTGCGGCTGGCCTTTCATCCCGAAGCGCTGGCGGCGCGCACCGTCAATCTCGCCGAGTGGTGCGGACATCTCTTGGAGCGGTTGCATCGCCAGTGCGAAGTGACCGCGGATCCCGAACTGCTGAAACTCTATCAGGAACTGAAAGCCTATCCGATCCCGGCGCGGTCAGCGCCGCTCTCGGCCGACAACGTCGCGATCCCGTTGAAGCTGCGCCAGAACGGCGAGGTGCTCAGCTTCTTCTCCACCACGATGATATTCGGAACGCCGGTGGACGTGACCCTCTCCGAACTGGCGCTGGAGACCTTCTTTCCCGCCGACGACCTGACCGCCCGGCGGATGCGGGAGATGGCAGCGAATCTTAAATAGCGCCTTGCTCGAATAGCGCCTTGTCTGGCGGCATATTCGGTTTATTTTCGGGGCACCATTTCGATGCCCGCGAGGAAACGCCGATGAGCACCCTGAAGCCGCTGAAAATCGACATCGTCTCCGACGTGGTTTGCCCATGGTGCTATATCGGCAAGCGCCGGATCGAGAACGCGCTGGCGCTGGTGCCTGACGTCCCCGTCGAAGTCCGCTGGCGGCCGTTCTTCCTCAACAACTGGGTGCCGCGCGAGGGCATCAGCCGCGATGAATATCTCACCGCCAAATTCGGCTCGGTTGAGGCCTACAAGGGTATCGCCGGCCGCGTCGTGACGGCGGCGGGCGAAGAGGGCCTGACCTACCGGCCCGAGCTCGTGAAGCGCCAGCCCAACACCATCGACTGTCACCGCCTGATCCACTGGGCAGACGCGCAGGGCAAATCCGCCGATATGAAGCAGCGCCTGATGGAATTGTACTTTCGCGATGGCGGCGATCTGACGGACGTGAACGTGCTGGTACAGGCGGCGGCTGACATCGGCCTCGATGCCGACGACGTCCGCAAGCGCCTCGCCACCGATGAGGACGTCGCGCTGATTTCGGGGCAAGCGCAGGAAGCCTCCGACAAGGGCATTTCCGGCGTGCCGACCTTTGTGTTCGCGCAAAAGTATGCCGTGTCCGGCGCGCAGCCGGCCGAGCAGTTGGCCCGCGCCATCCGTGAGGTTTCGGGAGAGATCAACGCGCAGGCGGCGGAGTGAAGGCTGCCGCCCCGTCTTTCCAGCATTGACGGCTCCTGCTAGGGCTACAAGACCAACAAGAAGAACCCGGGGAAACGTCATGATCTATGAACTGCGAACCTATACCGTGAAGCCCGGCACCCTCGGCGATATCGTCAAGGCGGCCAGCACCGTGTCGCGCGATGTCCGTGGCAACAATTACGGCAAGCTGGAGGGGTACTGGTCCACCGAAATCGGGCCGCTCAATCAGGTCATGCACATGTGGAGCTACGAAAGCTTCGACGAGCGCACGCGGTTGCGCGGCGAACTGGCCAAGAACCCGCGCTGGACTGGCGACTATATTCCGCTGATCCGTCCCATCGTGGTGCGTCAGGACATCCGCCTGCTCAACGCAATCAGGGCTCCGGTAGCCCCGGCCTCGTCGGGCAATATCTATGAGCTGCGCAACTATCACGGCAAGCCGGTTGGCGGCACCAAGCAGTGGCTTGATGCGTTCACTGCGGTGCTGCCGGCGCGCGAGAAGTATTCAAAGATCGTCGGGCTCTGGCAGAACGAGGCGGGGGAACCGAACGAGGTCTGCCACATCTGGGCTTATCCCAGCCTGAACGCGCGCGCCGAAGCCCGCGCGAATGCGATGAAGGATCCGGAGTGGCAGGCGTTCCTCGGCAAAGGCCCCGGATTCCTCGACCAGATGCACTCGACCATCATGCTGCCGGCGCCGCACTCGCCGTTGCAGTGAGGCCGACGTGACGTTCGGCGGTCACGTCCCTTTGAGATAGTAGTTCGCCCGCTTACCAAGCGCGATGCGACGCAGCACGCGGCGCATCGCCATCGAGGCGCGCAGGGGGCGTACCGCCATCGTCACCGTGCGATAGAAGGCGAGCTTGAGCGCGTCGCGCACCGGCTGATGGCCCGGCGGTTGCTGCGGCAGGCCGATGCCGCGCAGCATCGAATTGAAGAAGTGCAGGTCGTTCAGCCGCCGCACCTCGCGTGTTTTCCAGGTGATCGCCATCGAGATCGAGAATGAATCCGCGGTGCGGACCCAGTGCGGCCATTGGTACGGCACGTAGCAGCCGTCGCCCGCGAACAAATGGAATTCGCGGCCCTTCGGCGCAAAGCTCTCGTCATATTTCAGATTGCGGTGTTTGGTCATCGAGCGCTCGATCTCGTCGTCGGCGACGACCGAGCGGTCGGTATTGTCCAAAATCGTGAAGAATTTCTCGCCGTGGATATGGACGAAGAAATTGTCTTCGCTGTCGAGATGGAACGGCGTGGTCGAATTCGGCGAGGACACGAACAGGAAGCCCTCGACCTGCTCGAAGCCGGCGTCGAGCAGACTGTTGAAGCCGCGGGCACGGGCGACCGACAGCAGCGTGTCTTCCAGCAGTGCCCGGTATTCCGGCGAATTCTCGACGCGTTTGAGCACCATCCAGGCGCCGGCGGTCTCGATGCTTTTTACCACTTCGACCGGATCGAGATCGACGGAAGGGATCGCATCCGGGTCCTGGCTGATCGCAACCTTGCCGGAATTATATTCGATCAAATCGCGCGGCAGTTCGGCGGCGAGCTGTGCGATGCGCGGCAGCATCAGGAGCGGATGGCCGGCCAGCCTGTGGCGGATCGCGAACGGCTTGAGCGGAAAGTCGCGTCGCAACGCATCATGATCGGCGGTAATGACGGGCGCGACGGCAGTGAGGATGTTCATGAGGATTTCTCCTGACGCTTCCTGACGAGATGAATGAGGCGGCGCGCCGGCTCGCGGAGTTGCTTGCGCAAGCCGAGTGCGGCGTGAATCAGCGCGACGGCGGGATCGTGACGCCGCAGCGGGATCAGCACGTCGCCGATCGCAAGGCGCCCGCGCCAGATCGGGTCGATCATGGGATGGCCGGGGTTTGCGGTGGAATCGACCATGCGAATAGCCGGGTCGGCGCAGAGATGCCGGGTCAGGTCCAGCGTCAACTGCACGCCCGGTGAAAATTTCGCAAAGCGCTCGTCGACGCCGAGCTTGAAGTAGAAGGCGCGGTCGAGGTGGCGCAGCACGACCGCGGAAGCCACCGGCGTATCGCCGGTCCGCAGCGTCACGATCTCGCACTGCCCGGTCTCCGCGAGTGTCGCAGCGGCGCGGCGGATGAAGGCCGCATCGCCCGCATCCTGTCCGAGCGCGGTGCCGCGCTTGCCCTTCCAGCCGCTGGCTTCCAGCTCGAGGAACGTCTCGAGCGCAGCCTTGACGTCGTTCGGTTCGCGCGCGACGTCGAACTGGACGTCGCCGTGCTCGGCGAGCCGGTTGCGCTGACGGCGCAGCTCCTTCAATTTCTTGGCACCGAGCGCTTCACGCAACAGCTCATCGGCATCGCCGGTGGTGTCTAGACAGGCGCGGAGATGCGACTGCAGGATCCGCGGCTTCATGCCGCCCTGCCGCAGGACATTGGTGAAGGCGTTCATGGCCGCACCCTCGAGCGAAACGTCGCGCAGGATCAGCGCTCGGGCGCCCGATCGCCGTGCCTGCTGCATCAGGCCGGCTGCGGCGTCCTCCGCCAGATCGCGGTCGAGCGTCGGCGTCGAGAGCGTGCCATAGGGGTCGGCGCTGACCAGCGCGGGCAACGGAATTCTGTAGGCGCGCCACATCGAAATCACGGGCAGCAGCCCGATCAATCGGGAAGCATCGCCCGACGCGCAAAGGGCTGCGGCGCCGCCGCGGCCACTTGCGGAAGCGTTCACCGCCAGCTCCCAATCCGGCAGATAGTATCCATTGGGTTCGCTTGCGCGGTCGGACAGCGCGCGCCACGGCAGCGCGGGCATCTCGGCAAGCGGCATCAGCGCGCGGCCGGTGTCTGCCGCCGGCGCATGCGCGCGGGTGGCATCCCCAATCGATGCACGACGGACCACTGCTGATTCAGCAATCTCGGCCACTTCCCCGATACCCCGTTCGTGATTTATGGGCTGACGATGCTCCACGGCGCCGTTTGCTTCCATCACGTTCGCGGGTCACGCTAGCGGAGAAAAATGGAAAATGCCGAAGGTGCCGCACGTCAATTTGAGCGATCACGTTAACGGAGCGTTCAGCCTGACAGAGCTGCCCTGCCTGCCGTCAGGCCACGATGGCGACCGCCGCGGCGGCGAGGAACCGGGCCTCGAAATCGCTTGCCGGCATCGGCCGCCCGAAGAAATAGCCCTGGCCTTCCTCGCAGCCCATACTGACCAGGAAATCGGCCGTGGCCCGGTTCTCGATGCCTTCGGCGATGACCGACAGGCCCAGTTGCTTGCTGAGTCCGATGGTCGAGCTGACGATCGCCGCGTCGTCGGGATTGCCGAGCAATCCGAGCACGAAGGACCGGTCGATCTTCAGCCCGTCGAGCGGGAATTTCTTCAGATAGCTCAGGCTGGCAAAGCCGGTGCCGAAATCGTCGAACACGATGCGAACGCCAAGTTCCTGAATCTTGAGGAACGTGTCCAGCGCGCCCTGTTCGTCATGGAGCAGAATGTCTTCGGTGACTTCGAGTTCGAGGCTGGTTGCGCTGAGGCCGGTTTGCGTCAGCGCGTGTGCCACCGAGGTCGCAAGGTCGCCCGACTGGAACTGCGACGGTGAAAGGTTGACGCCGATGCGAAGCGTGTGCCCGGCGCGCTCCCAGGCTGCCGCCTTGGCGCAGGCGGTGTGCAGGACCCACTCGGCGATCCGATCGGAAATCGGCGAGGTATTGACGACCGGCATGAATTCCGCCGGCGATACCAGACCACGCACCGGATGACGCCAGCGGATCAGGGCCTCGGCCCCGATCAGGCTGCCGTCGGCCAGATGCAGTTGCGGCTGATAGAACAGTTCGAATTCGTTGCGTTCCGCGGCCAGCGCCAGTTCGGCTTCCAATGTCAGGCGCGTCTCCAGTTCGCGCCTGATGGAATCCTCGAACAGCAGGTGACCGACGCGACGGGTCGCCTTGGCGCGGCTCAGCGCCATATGGCTGTTGCTCAGTAGCTCGTCCGCTGTCCGTCCGGCGTCCGGGAAAACTGCCGCGCCGATGCTGACCTTGATACGGTGCTGGCGTGTGCCGGCAAGAAGCGGTGCGTCGAAGACGGTACCGATCCGTTCGGCAAAATGGTCGATGCTCTCGCCGATGTTGGTCAGCGAAAGCGCGATGGCGAATTCATCGCCGCTCAATCGCGCAACCATGCAGGCGTCCGGAATTCTGGCGGTCAGGCGCTCCGACGCCGCACGAAGCACGAGGTCGCCGCTGGCGTGGCCGAGCATGTCGTTGATCTGCTGAAAGCCGTCGAGGCCGAGCACCAGCAGCGCGACTTCGCCGCCATCAGTCTCGGCTTTCGCGATCGTCGCGGCCAGTCTGGCGTGAAGGGTGTTGCGGTTGATCAGGCCCGTGAGTGAATCATATTCCGCCAGATACCGAATTCGCTCCGCTTCGCGCTTGCGCACGGAGATATCGCGCAGGATCGCGCCGAACTGAAATCCGTCGGTGCCCTGCCAGCCCGAGAAACTGGCCTCGACCGGGAACACATCGCCGTTGTTGCGGCGGCCGTTGAACTCCATCACGGTGCCGGCGGCAAGCTCGGCGGCTTTCCGGATCGAAAACGAGGAGCCGGCGACGCCTTCATCGCGGGCGCAGATCACGTCGAACGGCTGGCCGATCATCTCCTCCGGTTGGTAACCGAAGATCGCGGTGGCGCCGGGATTCCAGACCGATATCTGGTAATTTGCGTCGGTACAGATCAGGCCGTCGCCAAGCGACATTGCGACCCGCTGGAAACGGTTCTCGGCGACCCGGCCTAGCAAATCCCTGATGTCGATTTCGTCGAGCGCGATGGCGGCGATGTAGACGATAACAGCGATATCGAGCAGCGATGTGTCGAGAACGAGCGGGAACACCATCTGAAGCAGGAATGCAAAAGCTTCAACGGCGACGACCGTTCCAACGAGCAAGCCGACGCGCAGGCCGGCGGAGAGGCGGCGCCATGTCAGCAGCATGACCAGAGCGAGCAGGCCGAGCCCGGCCAGTGTGACGGTTCCGGAAGTCCATTGCAGGGCGCGATGCTGCAGCAGCGATTCGGCGGCGAGCGTCTGCAGCACGGGTCCGGAGACGATCACGCCGTTCGGAACGCTGAAGCGGTCGCCGAGTTCGAGCGCGGTGCCGCCGATGATGACTTTCTTGCCCTTTAGCTTTTGCAGGGTTGCTTCGTCCCCGTGCAACACGTCGGCATAGGAGACTTTTGGAATGCCGGAAGTGCGGATGCTGAAATCGATCAGGAACGGCGCACGCTTCTCGGCATATTGTCCGGCGAGCACCCCAGCCATCGAGGGTACGAATGTGCCGTCCAGTTTCTCGCCCCATGGATAGCGGCGGACAAGACCATCCGTTCCGGCCTCGACATTGACGATCGCCGGCCAGGAATGATCGGCGAATTGTCGCAGCGGCCGATTGACGTGAACCGTCGTCTTGTCGGTGCCGGGCTGCTGGAAGGCCGGCAGGATCACCGAACCGCCGGCGCTTTCGAGGGCCGCGGCGAAGTCGCGATCCGACACCGCGTCCGACGGCGTCGAGAAGTCGACATCGAGCGCGATGTCCTGGACTTCCGCCTTCTGAAGCTGCCGGATCAATTCTGCATGGAGCCGGCGCGGCCACGGCCAGACGCCGATCTTGTCGATCGACGGAGCGTCGATCGCGATCACCACGATGTCGCCGCTGGCGTGCCGGGTCTGCCAGCCGAACCGCAGATCGGTCAATGCATGGCGCAGTGCGCTGTGCCAGCCACCGGAAAGAACGATCGCCAGGGCGATCATCACGAAAAAATGCGGTCGATATTGTTTCACGTCGTCACCATTCTGGTGTTTCGGGCTCGAACGTCGTTATGACGGCGTGCCGCCGGCCTCGTGCAATTGGTTTCAGCTACTTCTTGAGATGGCCATAGGCATAGGCATTGCCGCGACCGTTGCCGTTGGCGCCGTTGCCGTTGCCGTTGTTGCCGTTTCCGTTGCCATTGCCATTGCCGTTGTTGCCGTTTCCGCCGCCGGTCACTGTCGTGACGTCATCTGGAACGACCGGAGTGCTGGCGCTTGCAGCGGCGCTGGCCGCGGGATTGGCGACACTGCTGCCGCTGCCGCTGCTGTCCTGACTGGCGCCAGCCACCACCGAACTGGATGAGCCCCAGATCGTGTCCGTGTTGGCGGCGCTTCGCGTGCTGCCGTGAGTCGACGAAGTGCCGTGGGCAAGGCCGTGGGTCGCCCGGTGAAAGTTCAGCCGGACTTCGCCGATTGAGGACGAGATGCGGGTGACGCCCGGCTTTGCCAAATGCGTGCTCGCCTGATGCGAGGATCGAATGCCCGTGCCGTTGGCGGCATTGCGAGGCATGGAGAGGCCGGCACGCGGCACCGGAACCCGCTCGATGGAAGGCGTGCGCGGTTTGCCTTGCTCGATCGGACTGAAGGTGCCGGATCCGCTCAGCGACAGCCCCGACTTGCCGTGCGTGAAAGTCGTAGCATGTTGGCCCGGCATCACCTGTGCGATCTGGCCGGTCCTGAAGTCGGCGACCTCGACCTGGCCGCGGATCACGTCGACGCTGGTCGCGCCGGCATTGACCGTGACGCGAAACTGCGTGCCCTTCACCACGGCGGCGAGGTAGGGGGTTTCGACCTCGAAATGCTTGACGTTGCGCTTCTCGACCTCGAGCAGGATCGAACCGGCCTGCTGCACGATCGTCGTCGCGAGACCTTCGGTCTTCTGCTGGGGCACGCCGACCACCGAGTTCGGCGAGATCAGCATGGTTTCCTCGCCACGCCTGAGCAGCACACGCCCGTTGCGGCCGGTACGAACGGTGTCACCCGCCTTCAACAGCTCTTGCTGAGTCAGCGACGCCGGCTGGGCGCCGGAACCCGTCAGCCAGACCTCGCCCGAGGATTTGCTGACCGTCCAGGCGCCGTCATCGGCCGCAAAGGCGTTGGACGCCATCGCCAGCGTGAACGCTGCCGCAAGAAACGTTGAGACCCGTTGAAGCGCACGCATAGGACGTCTCCGGTTGCCGCTCAGATCCCTCTGACCTACCGAAAATGTCTCAAGATTGAGTGTGTGTAACGCGCTGTCCCGGGGCGTCGTCTTAACCATTCATTGACCATAAAATCCTATTAGAAATCATATGGCTAACGGCTCTACCAAAGTCTCGCGGTCAGCGTCCGTACAACTACGGACGCGTACGCCTGCGCGCGTGGTCAGCCATCTCCTGAGCGCGGTGAGCCTGGCCGTTTTGGGCGCGTTGATCTGCCCGCCGGCCACGGCACAGCAGGCGAACCAGCCCGGCTATGACCCGATACAGACCGAAAAGCGCTTCGAGCGGCAGCAATCCGATCAGGCGCCGGCCGGCCGGCCCCGGATACCGGCGGCGCAGTTCGCCCGGCCGGAGGGGCGGCTGGATACCAAGCCGATGTTCGTCCTGCGCCGCGTTTCCATCACCGGCGCCACGGCGATTCCGGGCGACCGGCTCGCAACGGCCTATCAACCCTATCTCGGAAAAAGCGTATCGGAAGCCGACCTGACCGCGATGGCCGCCGCGGTCAGCGACATCTATCGCGCGGCGGGTTTTCATCTGAGCCGGGCGATCATTCCGCCCCAGGACGTCGAGGCCGGCCGGCTTCGCCTCCAGGTCATCGAAGGCGGCATCGTGGAAGTGGCGCTGAAGGGCGAGGGCGCCGAACAGTTCGGCGTTCGTCCGATGCTCGCTGCCGTGGTCGCCGAGCAGCCCTCGCGGCTTGCAACCCTCGAACGGCAATTGCTCCTGATCAACGGCTTGCCCGGCGTGCACATCGACGACACCGGTCTGGAAGAGATCGGCACCGCGAGCGGCCGCTTTCGCTTGGTCGTCTACCTGAAGACCTGGCACTTCTTCACCTCGTTCGGCCTCGACAATCTCGGCTCCTCGTCGGTCGGTCCCTGGCAAAGCTATGCGACGGCGGCCTTCAATTCCTATCTCGCAGCCGGCGACTCACTGGTGCTGAACCTCTCGACCACGCCCGGCGATCCGCGGCAACTCGCGTTCGGCCGGCTGTCCTATGAGGTGCCGGTCGGCACCGACGGCGCCCGCATCGGCGCATCGGGCTTCTACAGCGAGGTCTGGCCCGGCGACATCCGCCACCTCTTCAACGACAACACCAAGACCGAATCCTTCGAGCTTCACGGCAGCGTCGTTCCGCTGCAATCGCAGCAACAGGCGTTGACGCTTACCGCCGGGCTCGGATTCAGCAACGTCACCGAGAACGACGTGTTCGGTCCGGTCTACGCCGATCACATCCGCACCCTGAGCCTGACCTCGGACTACCGGCTGCAGGACAATTTTGGCGGCAGCAATTACCTGACGCTGAACTATCGCCAGGGCCTCGATATTCTCGGCGCCTCGCATCGCGACGACGATTTCCTGTCGCGCGACGACGCGTCCGGCAAATTTTCCGCGCTGAATTTCTGGTTTACGCGCTACCAGACGCTCTCCGAGGCATGGTCGGTGAAATTTGCGTCGGCGGGGCAGTGGGCGTCCGGACCGCTGTTCACCTCGCAGCAATTCTATCTCGGCGGCGTCGCGTTCGGGCGCGGCTACGGCAGCGCCGAAATCAGCGGCGACAACGGCATCGCCGGC
This sequence comes from Hyphomicrobiales bacterium, assembly GCA_038244925.1. Classification (GTDB taxonomy): domain Bacteria; phylum Pseudomonadota; class Alphaproteobacteria; order Rhizobiales; family Xanthobacteraceae; genus Bradyrhizobium. The sequence goes on from JBBRSX010000103.1 coordinate 19,030, forward strand.
TCGATCGAGCTGCGCTTCGACCAGCGGCTGAACTGGCAATATTTCCGCGGCTATCAGCTCTACGGCTTTGTCGACAGCGGTGTGGCCTGGAACGATGGCTTCAATCTCAGCGAAGGATTGGCGCTCACCTCGGCCGGCGCCGGGGTCCGGTTTTTCATGTGGGACGGACTGCAGGCCGACATCGGCGTCGCCGCTCCGCTCAGCTACCGCGCACCCGACAATTCAAGTCGCAGCGCGCGGGTGTTGTTCACGCTGACGAGCGCGCTGAAACTCTGTCCGGTCCGAACGCAGACCCGCTGTTTGTAGCGGTGTCAGATCGGCTCGTAGCTCTCGGCGGTGCAGGTGTCCTCCGCCTCGACCTGCCGGCGATCTGAAATCACGCCATCGGCAACTGTAATCCGGTAGGTCTGCGTTCCCAGCGGCTTGCCCATCACCGAGGTCAATTCGGCCCTGACGCATGCGGTCCAGCCCGGTCCGCGCAGATTGTGGCGCGGCTCGGAGACGCGCACCTGCGCCGGCCGCGAGGCCGCCGTGAAAACCGCGTCCAGCTTTTCGCTCAGCATCCGTTTGACGTCGGGAGGCGCTTCGAGCGGGGCGGGGTCTGGCGCCTTGGCGCGCATGAATTCCGGCACCGGCGAACGGATGTCGGCCAGGCCGCACCCCGCAAGCCACAACGCCCCGCCGGTCATCAGCGCTATGTGAATAATCTGCCGCCGCATCGGGCCATTTTACCCCGGACAGGGGGTGTCGGAACAGGCTATCCTGCATCACAAAGGCGATCCCGGGATTGCCACCAACCCGCGGCACGATGGGTTTTTTTGTGAGAACGGGATGTCGGAGAGTAGCGCGATGAGGACCTTCACGATTGCAGCAGTGACGCTGGCATTGCTCTCGACGGCTGCGAACGCCCAGGCGCGGCGGCCTCACGAAGAGGAAAAGAAGAAGGTCGAAAAGCCCGTGGTGGATGAGAAGGCCTATAAGGCGGCGCTGGAAAGAATTCCCGACTCCAAGGAAAAATACGATCCATGGGGTGTCGCGCGTCCTGCGGATTCTGCCAAGAAACCGAAGTGAAACCGAAGTGAAACCGAAGTAAGGCCGAAGCGCGGCCATGAGACCCGGATCGCTGCGATCCGAGCCTGCGACAAATTCGCCGTTGAATTGCACCGAAGTCGGCTTCACATGGCGCCGCTTGCTTGAACCTATCGCGTCCGCGCCTCGACCAATCTCAAGCCAGCATTTGTCGGGAGGTTGCCTCATGTTCCGCCAGACATTTCTCAAGTTGATGCTATCGGCGTCGATGCTTCTGACTGCCGGTTCCGCATTCGCCGAAAATCGCGTCGCGCTGGTGATCGGCCAGTCCGCCTATCGCTCGGTTCCGGCTCTGCCCAATCCGGCCAATGACGCCAAGGCGGTGACGCAACTGCTGACCGATTCCGGGTTCGAGGTCTCGACCGCATCGGATCTTTCGCAAGGCCAGTTGCGCGAGCAGGTCAGCGCGTTTGCCGGAAAGGTAGCGGCCAAGGGTGCCGACACCGTGGCGCTGGTATTTTATGCCGGGCACGGTCTGCAGATCGACGGCGAGAATTACCTGGTTCCCGTCGACGTCGATCCGAAGCGCGAGGCCGACATTCCGCTGCAGGCGGTGCGTCTCAACGACATCCTCAACACGCTGACCTCGGTGCCGAGCAAGATGCGGATCCTGATGCTCGATGCCTGCCGCAACAATCCGTTCCCCGACCTCAACAAGACCTCCGGCGGCGGCCTTGCCATCGTCGATGCCAAGATCGGTTCGCCCGGAACGTTCCTGTCGTTTTCGACCTCGCCCGGTGCGGTTGCGGAAGACGGCACCGGTGCCAACAGTCCGTACACGACCGCGCTGCTTGCCGCCGGCAAGGAACAGGGAATCCCGATCGAGGAAACCTTCAAGCGGGTGCGGCTGGCCGTCAACAAGTCGACCGATGGCCGGCAGACGCCGTGGGACAGTTCTTCGCTGACCGACGATTTCCGGTTTTCCGGTCCTCCCGTCGCCGGTCCGAAGCTGGCCGCGACCAAGAAGACCGTCGCGGAGTGGACCCGCGACCTCAAGGGCAAGCCGGTCGAGGCCGCCAACGAACTGATCGTTGCCGACGGCACCGACGAGGCCTATGAGGCCTTCGCCGGCCTCTACCCGCAGACGCCGCTTGGCGTGCTGGCGCGTGACTGGCTCAATCGTCACGTTCGCATGGTGGCGTGGAACAACGCGGTCATCATCAACACCGCCGCCTCCTATCGCGGCTTCCTCGCCAAATTCCCCGACAGCGATCTCACCGCGACGGCGCGCAAGCTGGAAGAGCGGCTGCGCAACCGTCCCGACATCGCGCCCGTCGTCGTTGGCGTTGGCGCAACCCCGCAAAATGCCTCGCTGACATGTCCCTGCAACATTCAGCCATCGACGCCGCAGCTGAAGAAGGTAGATGCGCCGGTCAAGAACGTCGATCCCGTCCCGCCGAAGCGGGTCGATCGCAAGCCGCCACGCTATCGCGAACCGGATGGCGACGTCGTGGTTTATCGCCGTCCACCGCCGCGCGAAGTGTACGAGCCGTCTGGCCCGCCGGTCGGAGTCGGCATTGGTATCGGCATCGGTGGCGGCGGCTATGGCGGCGGCAACTACGGTGGCCGCGGCAGGGGTGGATACTGAGGCGCCGGCCTAATCGAACGCGACGCCGATTCGGCGGTCAGCGCTCCAGACCGTGTGGCAATGACGCTTGAACGCGTCGGCCACGATCACCAGCGTAAACTGTTCCGGCAGGCCGACCGGACTGGCAATCTCGATCCGCGCACCGCTCGACGACAGGTTACGGACCATGCAGTCGGTGCTGCCGCCGCCGCTGAACGCAAGCGTGCCCTGTTTCAGTACCCGGTGCCGTTGTGTTGTCCGCCGCTCGATCATCGTCATACATCCGTAGCATTGTGGATGACGATTCATACCGCGGCGGAATTACGGACAATTAAATTCAAACCTCACCACGCTTGCGCTGACGTTCGGATTTCGTTTACCACAATGCTTGGGGAAACTGCCGGCGCGGTTCTCCGGCATGATGTGCAGCCTTCCGTGTCACATGCCTTCTAAGTCACATGCCTTCTAAAATGCGCCAGGGGAGATCATCATGAAGACGACCGTTTCGATCCTGTTTGCCGCCGCCTTGACGCTGTCATCCGTACCGGCGAATGCCGTCGTGCTCGACCTCTCGACCATGACCTGCAAGCAGTTCATCGAAAGCGGCGACGATGGCATCAAGATGGTCCTGACCTGGATGGATGGCTGGTACAAGGGCGATTCCGACGAAGCGATCATCGACACCGACGTGTTCGTCGAAAATGCCAAGAAGTTCGGCACCTATTGCGGGAAGAACCCGACGATCAGCATCGTCAATGCGGCGGAAGCGGTTCTCGGCAAGTAGGGCTTTTTTGTTTGACGCTATCTAGTCGTCCGTGAAGAACGGCTAAGCGGCTGATCTGGAATCGCATTTCGGTTGGAACGTTGATTTGAGATTGCAAGGTTTTGGTGCTTTTGGCATCGGAACCTTGCAGATTCGATTTCGTGATTCCCTCATGGGGCGAA